>JAIRWX010000053.1 GCA_031268655.1 Helicobacteraceae bacterium
GAGAGAGAGAGAGAGGACTTTTCAACTTAAACGAAGTTGAAATAGCCGAACTAATTGTTGTTGCCGCTTGCATTTTGCGACCCTCCTTGAGAAAGATAAGATTTGGCGATCGTAGAGCAAGCTTGCTTAATCAAATATAAAAGCGAAACGTTTTTGTTGATATTTATCGCTATGCTGCGTGATAAAACTCGGCGTTTAACGTTAAATCGGCGCTCGATCTGGCTGAATAGCCGCATTATCGCCAGTTGTATGCTCCAAAAACTCCCATAAAAGATCGCTCGCTCGTTGATAACGTTTCGCCGTTTCGGAGCTTGGATTGCAAAAGACGATCGGTTTTCCGCCGTCGCCGCCAACGCGGATTTCAGGCTCGATTGGGATCTCCGCAAGCGTTTGCGTCCCGTACTCCTTCGCCAGCGCGGCGACGCTTCCCTTGCCGAAAATATCGTACTCCGTATTGCAATGCGGGCAGATAAATCCGCTCATATTCTCCGCTATGCCCGCGATCGGAACGCGCGTCTTCACAAACATATCCAAAGCGCGTTTCGCGTCGTCGAGCGCTACCTCTTGCGGCGTAGTAACCACAATACCCGCGCTGATCGGCGCGGATTGCGCCAGACTTAACTGCGCGTCGCCCGTCCCCGGCGGCATATCCATAAACATTATGTCCAGATCGCCCCACTCCACTTCGCAAAAAAACCGCTCGATCGTCTTTACGATCATAGGTCCGCGCCAGATAAGCGCCTGAGCGGGCGCTAAAATCATACCCATACTCATAACCTTCACGCCGTACGCCTCGGGCGGAATAACTTTGTCGCTAACAGAACGCAATTTTTCGTTTTCAAGTCCAAGCATACGCGGAACGTTCGGTCCGTAAATATCCGCGTCCAGCAAACCGACTTTCTTACCCCGCATAGCCGAGGCGATCGCAAGATTGACGCATACGGAGCTTTTGCCTACGCCGCCTTTGCCGGAGCTTATCATCGCAAAACGTTTGATATTGGGCGCGAGGTTTTTGCCCTCTTTTGCCCTCTCCTGCGGTCGAACGATATTCAGCGCTATATTTTTGCGCCCGATCGCCGCGAAAGTTTTGGCGATCTCAGATCTAAGCGCCAGCGCGACTCCAGAGTCGGAGGCGGGAATTTCCAGATCGATAGCGATCTGATCGCCGTCCGCTTTTATTTGCTTGACAAATCCCAAACTAACTATATTGCGGTCAAATCCTGGGTATGACACGCCGCTTAAAACGGCTCTGATTTCGTTTTCGATCATAAATAATCCTTAGTAAAAACGCGGATTTTAACAAGTTTCGTTTTTAGCGACGCGATCAGACGCCCGCCGCCTTGTTCGCGTATCGCTTAATCAGACTATCGACGACCGCTTGCGCCTGATCATACTCCGCGGTCAGCGCAAGATCGCCGATCGTCGATAGCTCGCCGCCGACAAACTCGTCGTAATTTTGCTTGGACAACTCCTCCAGCGTCAGGTCAATCGCTCTTATATCCTCCTCGACAAACGCTTTTCGCAGTTTGATTAACATTTCAATCGTTTCGCCGTCGGACGGCGCGGGCGCGTTCTTTTTATCGCTTAACCTGCGCCTTACGAGCGCGTTTAGCGCGGATTCGATATTGTTTACGACCGCCGCGAGCCGTTTAGCAAACAGCGCGACGCTCCCGTCGTCAATCGCGTTTTTCAAACCAAGACGTTCCAGCCGCGCCGCCTTTTCAGAAAGCGTCGTCGCGCCTATATTTGCCAGCGCGCTTTTCAAGGCGTGAACGCTGGTAACAAAACCTTTAGGGTCGTTTTTGGCTTGATCGGCGCTTAAATAGTCAAATCTCGCCTTCGCGTCTTTGCAGAATAGCTTAAGCACCGACGCGTAACGTTCCGCGTTTCCGCCGGCAAATCCTATGCCTTTTTTCGCGTCCACGCCCCGAATGTTCGGCAATGCGCCGCGCTGAACGACTTTTCGCTTGGGCGCTTTGATTGGCGCGCGCCGCTCTTTTGGCGTCCACTTTTCAATTACGCCGCGCAATTTTCGCGTCTCGACGGGTTTGGAAAGAAAGCCGTCAAAGCCGCTCGATAAAAACATCTCTTTCGCGCCCGGCGCGACGTTCGCCGTCAGCGCTATGATCGGCAAAGAGGCGAACGATCCTCCAAGCGATCGTATCGCCGCCGCGGTTTGCGCGCCGTCCATACCGGGCATCATGTGATCCATAAAAATAATATCGTAATCGTTTGCCTTAACCATCTTGAGCGCCTCTTCTCCGCTTAACGCCGTATCGATCTTCATCTGGTAGGACGACAGCAACCCTTCGGCTACTTCCAGATTGGTCTGCACGTCGTCCACGATCAGCGCTCGAAAGTCGGGAACAATAAAGTCCGGCAGGCCTATATCGCCCGCGATCGCGGTTTTGCTCGACAATCGACCCATAGGTTTGCCGTCCTGTACGCGCTGGACAATCGTAGCGGCGAATACCGAGCCTTTTTCGTATTCGCTTTGAATGGTTACGTCGCCTCCCATGGCCTTGCACAGGTTTTTGACGATCATAAGCCCAAGCCCCGTGCCTTCAACGTTTTTGTTGCGGCTATGATCGACTCTGGCAAATTCGGCAAACAGCGCCTTTTGATCCTCCTCTTTAATGCCAACGCCGCTGTCGGCAATCTCAAAGGTAAGCGCCGTCTTGTCTTTATCTAGCTCGGAGCGCGTCGCCGTAAATCGCACAAAGCCTTTGTCCGTATATTTGAAGGCGTTGGAGAGCAGATTTAATAATATCTGACGGATTCTGGCTTCGTCCCCGATCATTTTGTATGGGATCGACGGATCGACGTCGATTTTGAACTTGATATTTTTTTCAGCCGCTTTTACTTTGGCAATCGTGATCGCGTCGTTTAATACCGACGCGATCTCGTACGGCGACTCGACTACCTGCAACGCCCCCGATTCCATTTTAGAGAAATCGAGAATATCGTTTATGATAGAGAGCAGATTGTCGCCCGCCCGCCTGATATGCTTTATGTACTCAAGTCCCCGCGGTTTTCCGTAATTTCTGGCGGCTAATTCGCTCATACCGATTATCGCATTCATCGGCGTGCGTATTTCGTGGCTCATGCTGGCGAAAAATCTGCTTTTCGCCTCGTTTGTCTCTATCGCCGCGCGCGCCTCGCGTCGATACCTGATTATCGAAAGCAGTCCGCTCGCAAAGACGGCGAATATCGCCGCTATCTCCAGCGCGAGAAGGATCGTCGCCATATTGCGCGCCGTTACGATCGCCGTATCCGCGACGTCAACGCCGCAGATCGCCTCGACTTTGCCGTCCTCGCCAAACATCGGCGCGTAAGCGCTTACAAGTCCGTCCCAGCCATCCGTATATACGCCCAAATCCGAGTGGGAGACCTCGCCTTTTAACGCGCCCGCCGCGCCCGGCGTGGATTCAAACGTAAGCGGCGGCGAGTCCAGTCCGACTCTGGTTTGCTCGTTAAAGTCGTTGTCGATAATATCTTGAAGCTCTCCGCCCGTCGTTCTGACGTAATATACGTACAAAACGTCCGCGTCCTCGGCAAAATCGCGCAGTTTATACTTTAGCTCTTGGTATTCGCTTAAGTTCATATCTTCAATTGTTTGAAATCTGTCAAGTTCCTCTAGCGACGCGAGCCGCGCCCCTCTCTTGGCGGTCTCCTCGAGCCGCTCGATAATGTTAATCTCCATCGTCTCCATAGCGAAACGCAGAGGCGATTGCGCGTATAGCAGCGTAACAATCGCGATCGCGCCGGTCGCTATAAATATAGTTGGTATAAGACGCGGCGTAAATCGCGTTTTCATCGCGTTTTTTTCTTCGGGTTTTCAACGGAGACAAAGTTCGACGCGGCGTTTTGAAAAATCCGCGTCAGCGCGGGATCAAAGTGCGTTCCGCTTCCTGCGACGATAACGCGAAACGCGCTTTCGCGCGACATCGGCTTTTTATAAGGACGCTCCGAAACAAGCGCATCGTACACGTCCGCGAGCGCCATCAGCCGTCCAATCAGCGGAATATCCTCTCCGACTAGTCCGTTGGGATAGCCGGTACCGTTCCACTTCTCGTGATGCGTGCCGGCGAAAATTTTGGCGTACTCGAGGAATTCGCTGTCCGTAGTCTCCGTTTCAAGACGCTCTATAATTGAAACGCCAAGCGCCGCGTGCCGCTTCATCTCCTCAAACTCCTCCGTAGTAAGCGGACCCGGTTTTTTAAGTATCGCGTCCGAAATACATATCTTGCCTACGTCGTGCAGTTGAGATGATTCCAGCAACAGGTTAATATCCCAATCGCGGGTTTGATCTTCATAAACGTTTTGCGCTTTCATCTCGTCTATCAACGCTTTGACGTTGTGCCGCGTTCGTTCCACATGCCCGCCGGTAACCTCGTCGCGGTTTTCGACCAAATCCGCCACCGTTCTCAAGATCGCGTTTTGCAGCTCCAGCACTTTGCCCGTTTTTTCCTCCACCATCTTTTGCAGATCGCGGTTGAACCTCATTAGTTCCGCGCTTTGAGCCTCGAGTTTCGTCGCCTGATTCTCAAGCATATTCGTCTGCTCTTCCACCGTGAGGTGCAGATCGACGCGCTTACGCAGCAGTTGCGGCATAAACGGCTTGGATATATAGTCGATCGCCCCGAGCGAAAGCCCTCTCAACTCGTCGTCGGGATCGCCTCTGGCGGTAAGAAAAATAACGGGAATATGCGAAGTTTCAGGCTTGCTTTTTAGTATCTCGATAGCTTCGTAACCGCTCATTTCGGGCATTTCAACGTCGAGCAGGATCAGTTTTGGCAGGTTGCGAGTCAGCAAATCAAACATCTTCGCCGCCGACGGAACGGTGAAAACGTCAAAGAGATCGGACAAAGCGTTTTTGGCAATTCTCAAATTGGCGACGTTGTCGTCAACCACCATGATCGTAAATCGCGTGTCGCACATTGTAACGCTCCAGTCTGCGCGGGCGGACAATCGGTTTGTTTTAACAATTCGATTCGTCGCCAATTTGTTCTTACGCCCTCTTTATTATGACTCTTTGCGTTTTAAGCGGCTTTCGCCCGTCCGCGAACGGAACGCTCAAAAAGGCGCGATCTCGCCGCCGAAAGCGAGCCAACAGATCGCGGCGGTCAGCCTATTTCGTTATATACGCTGTCGCGCTCGATCGGCAAAAAGCCCGCGTTGGCGATCAGACTGCGCGCAAACCGTTCGTCTACGCCCTCTTTGCTTGCCGCGCCCGCCGCGCTGTTAATCGATTCGCGCTCGATCGTGCCGTCCATATCGTCTGCGCCAAACTCCTGCGCCGCCAGCGCGAGATTTAGCGTAAGTCCAACCCAGTAGGCTTTGATATGTCTTATGTTATCCAAAACGATACGGCTTACGGCGATCGTTTTTAGTATCTCCTCCGCGTCAAGCGGCTTTTCAATCTCCAAAAAGTTATTTTTTGTCTGATACAAAAGCGGAATAAAAGCGTTGAAGCCGCCCGTTTTCTCCTGCAAGGCGCGAAGCCTCAACAGATGATCGACGCGGTGAGCGCGCGTCTCGATATGTCCAAAGAGCATAGAGGCGTTGCTTTTGCGCCCGCGCTTGTGCCATAGCTCGTGAATGCGCAGCCAGTCGGCGGATTTCACTTTGCCTCCGCAAATTTTTCGGCGCAGCGCTTCGTCAAATATCTCCGCGCCGCCGCCGGGCATACTATCTACGCCGCTTGCGATCATACGATCTAAAATCTCCTCGAAACTTAGATTGTACGTTCTGGCTAAAAAATCGACCTCCGCCGCGGTCATCGCTTTGAGATGGATATTCGGCGCGGCTTTTTTGACCGCCGCGAACATATCAAAATACCAATCGAGTCCAAGTTTTTTGTTGTGCGCGCCGACAATATGCGCCTCTTTTGCGCCTCTTTGCCAAGCGGCGGCGGCGGTCTTGGCGATCTCGTCTATGTTCATAGAGTAAGGATTTGGATTTTTTCTGTGCGCCGAAAAGCCGCAGAATTTACAGCGATCAACGCAAATGTTGGTGGGGTTTATATGGCGGTTTTTGTTGTAAAAAACCTTGTCTTGGTGATAAGCGCGTCTGATTGTATCGGCGCGCGCGCCCAGCTCAAACAAATCCAGATCGTATAGTTTCAAAGCCTCGTCAAATAACATTACGACTCCGTTTTTATCTGCATTGTACCGCGTTCGGGCTATTTTTAAGGCGCTTTTCAGCCGCGGGCGCGGTTATAATAACGCGCCGCCGCGATCACGCAAACCAAGCGGCGATAAAAGGTTTTAAGTTGCGCCCCGACTTCGCGGAAAAACTGGAAAAGCTGATCGAACAAAACGCGGAGGATTTTGCCGTCTCCCAACTATTCAAGGAGGAGCGCGCCGCCTATTACGAAACGCTCGCCGAGCGGTTTTCGCCCTCCCACCCCCGCGCGTTTCTGACGCAGCACGCGAGAGCGACGGAGGAGTTCGTCGCCGCTTTTTATCGTTTCGCTTTGCGCGGACATTTCGGCGATTACGCGCCCTCTTTAAGCGCGCTTCCGATCGCCTTTATCGCGCTGGGCAGTTTTGGCAGGGAGCAGTGCGCGCCGTACTCCGATCTCGATCTGATGATTGTCTATAAAGAGATCGCGGGCTACAACCTCAAGCCTCTGATCGAGCGCGTTTTATATCTCGCTTGGGATTCGGGCTTTCATCTGGGGCATCGCGCCCACGAGTTAAACGAATTGGAAACGGCGGCGGGCGGCGACATTACGATCAAGACCGCAATGCTTGAAGGACGGTTTTTCTGCGGATCGCGCCTCTTTCAGATCGAGATTGACGCGAGGCTGAACAGGATTCGTCTTAGCGATCAGAGCGAGTATGTCGCGCAAAAACTCGCCGAGTACAATTCGCGCAGGGCAAACAATCCGATCGCCATGGAGCCAAATATCAAAGAGAGCGCGGGCGGCTTGCGCGACGCGGACGCGCTCTTTTGGATAGCAAGAGCGCTGTACGGCGTTTCGTCTCTGAAAGATCTCGCGGGAACGCTGATCGACGAGGAGGATAACAGGGAATTTCAGCAGGCGCTGGAATCGCTCTATCGCGTTCGCGTCGCGCTGCACCTGCTCGCTAAAAAAAAGTCCGATCTGCTGCTGTTTCAGTATCAGCGCGAAGCGGCGATTCTGCTTGGCTACGAGGATACCAAGACGCGCAAGGCGGAGCGATTGTTATTACAGCGGGTTTTGGGCGCGCTCAAAACGATCAGCCGCTGCTCCGCATACTATCTGGCGAAGTTTGCGAGCGGCGGCGCGAGCGGCGCGTCGTTTAAGCGCGAGCGGCTGAAAGACCTAACGGCGCGGGCGATCAACGCTCCGATCGGCGCCGATTACGATATTTCGTTTCCGATGGCTTTGCGCCGCGCCGAGGGCAAGCGGTTAGGATCGTCGATGAGACGCATGATCAGAGCGATTTTTGATCGCCCCGACTGCTATAAGATCGTCGCCGTTTTTGATCTCGCAAGCAGACTTGAAACGCTTCTGCCGCCGCTTAAAGGGGTGATCAATCTCGCGCAGTTTGACGGCTATCACGCCCGCCCGGTGGACGAGCATTCGGTTTTGACGCTGCAAAATATGTGTCTGCTGGAGGGCGATCTTAAAGAGCTGTTTGACGCTCTAAGCGCCGACGAACAGGCTTTGCTGAGGCTGACGGCGGTTTTGCACGACTGCGGCAAGGGAGGCGCGCGCGATCACAGCGAGGCGGGCGCGCTCAGATTTCGCGGTTTCGCCAAAGCGCTGGGGTTTCGCGCCGATCTGACCGAGCGCGGAATGCTCCTGATCAGAACGCACGTCTTAATGAGCGTCGTCGCCAGATCGCGGGATATTTACAGCGATCGCGTCGTATTCGCGTTTGCCTCTAGGCTTGGCTCAAAGTCTCTCGTAACGATGCTCTATCTGCTCACCATATGCGATATGAGCGCCGTCGCGCCGAACGTTTATACCCCTTTCGCCGCCGAGCTATTGCGCGATCTGTACTTCAGGGCGATCGACGCGCTGGACAAAAACGATCAGATCGACGAGGCGGCGGCGCGAGCGCGCAAAGAAAAGCAGCTTGCGGCGTTCAAGGATTTCGCGGCGCTCGCCCCCTCTTTGCGTCGGCGAACGCTGGCAATCGACTCGTCGCTGTTTTTTCTTAAATACAAGCCGTCCGAAATTGTGGAGTTCGCTAAACGCGCCGCGGCGACCGATCGAGTTAGCTTTACGGCGAGCGGATCGCCCGCGCTGACGCTGGAGGCGATCAGCAAAGCGCCGTTTAATCTCGGCTGGCTGCTTGGCAGATTAAGTCGGTTTGATCTGGGCGCGATGGATATATTTAAGCTGTTCGACGGCGCGAAAATGTTCAGAATGTTCTTTCGAAAACCTTACGATCAATCGATCGGCGAGCTGGCGGAGCTTGTGGAAAACGCTCTTGATATGAGCAGAGCGATGAAATACGTCCGCCCGATCATCGTGAAAAAGGAGATCGAGATTGACTGCGACCACTCGCCAACCTATGCGCGAATGAGCCTTGACGCGCCCGATCAGCAGGGATTGATGGCGTTTATTATCGACGTATTCGATCGGCGCGGCGTCGACGTCGCGGCAGCCAAGATCGCCACTATAAAGCGCAGGGCAAACAACCTCTTTTTAATTGAAAAAACGGGGCGCTTTTGCGCCGATCGCAAAGAGATCGTCGTCGAACTAACAAAAAGCGCGACTTAGGCGAAATAAAGGTAATATAACCATCATCAAAAATATAAAGGGGAGGCGACGACAAAGCCGGCAATCGCTCTTGCGTTATGCGTCTTAGGTTTATGCGCCGGCGCGGCCCGGCAAAACAAAAACGATGTACGTCGCCGTAAAGAGCGCGGATATTAGAACTTCCGCTGCGCAAACAGAGGCGATCGCAAAGTGGGAGATAGGTTTCGATCGCTACGAAAACCGCGAGTTTGCGGAGGCTTTTGAAATTTTTGGCGCTATACGCAAGGCGAATAGTCGGGATTTAGCGGCTAGACGCTACGCCGAAATTTGCAAGGCTTACGCGACAACGGCGCCTTCGAGCAAAGAGTGGGACGACGGGATCGACAACTTAAGCGAAAAATAACCGGGAGCGCGGTTCATAACGACGCGAAATCATTGATCGCGCCGCTAAATAAAAGGCGCTTTGCAAAAGAAAATCCTTTTATAATAAACAAACTCCAAAGGACAAACGATGTGCGGAATAGTAGGTTATATCGGCGCGAGCGCCGTCAAAAAAACTTTGCTCGACGGATTAAAAGAGCTTGAGTATCGCGGTTACGACAGCGCCGGTTTGGCGGTGATGCAAAACGGCAGAATCGAAGCGTTCAAAGCGGCGGGCAAGCTGAACAATCTTGTGAACAAGACCGCTTCGTTTGAGCCAAAGGGCTTTGCCGTAGGCATCGCGCACACCCGCTGGGCTACGCACGGCAAACCAACCGAGATCAACGCGCATCCGCACCGCGGCGAACGCTCATACGTGGTTCATAACGGCATTATAGAGAACTATCAACCCATCAAAGCGGAACTGATCGGCAAGGGCGTTAAGTTTATCAGCCAGACCGATACGGAGGTGATCGCGCATCTGTACGAATCGTTTCTCGCAAAACTAAAAGATCCGTTCAAGGCGTTTGAAACGACGGTGCAAAGCATAGAGGGCGCGTACGCCATTTTACTGATTGACGAGACGGCGCAGGAGACGATCTTTTTCGCTAAAAAGGGATCGCCGCTGCAAATTGGCGAAGGCGAAAGCGGGCGCTATCTCGCCTCGTCCGACGCGCCGCTAATCGGCGTATGCGAAAGCGCGATCTACCTTGAGGACGGCTCGTGGGGATATGTAAGCGAGCGCGAAATTAAAATTTTCATAGGCAAAAATATCGTCTCTCCGCAAAAGAAGCCGCTGCCCGCCACGCAAGGCGCGGCGCAAAAAGAGGGCTTTAGGTTTTTTATGGAAAAGGAGATTTACGAGCAAACCAAAGCGGTCGGCGAAACGTTGGCGTCGCGCCTGACGGCAAACTCGGCGCGTCTTGACGAACTAAGCGCCGATTTTTTCGACGAAGCCGCGTCGCTAAGGCTTTGCGCGTGCGGCACGAGTTATAACGCCGCTCTTAGCGCCTCTTATCTCTTTGAGCGGCTGGCGAAAATAGAGGCTAGATGCGAGATCGCCAGCGAATTTCGCTACCGCGATCCCGTGTTAAGAAAAAACGAGATATTTATCGTTATATCTCAAAGCGGCGAGACGGCGGACACGTTGGAGGCGTTGAAAATGGCGAAAAAGGCGGGATTGAAAACGCTCGCGATCTGCAACGTGGACAACAGCTCGATCGCCCGCGAAGCTGACGCGACGATTTTGACGCGCGCGGGAATAGAAAAGGGAGTGGCTTCCACGAAGGCTTTCGCCACGCAGATGACTGTTTTATGGCTCTTGGCGATCTATATCGCGCAAAGAAACGGCGCGGACGAAGAGGCGATCGCAAAAGAGATCGGCGCCATACGGCGCGTTCCCTCCGCGCTGGCGATCAAGCCCGAACGCCACGAGCGGATCAGACGCTTAAGCAAACGTTATCTGCACGGACACGGCTTTTTCTTTATCGGGCGCGATATTTTTTATCCGCTCGCTATGGAGGGCGCGTTAAAGCTCAAAGAGATCAGCTATCTGCACGCCGAAGGCTATCCCGCGGGCGAGATGAAGCACGGACCGATCGCGCTTGCCGACGCGGAACTGTTTACTATCGCGCTAACGCCGAAAACCATACTGAAGGAAAAAATGCGCTCCAATATAGAGGAGCTGATCGCGCGCGATTCGACGCTGTTGGCTATTGGCGGCGACGAAGCGGCATACGCGGACGATCGTTTGGATATAGACGAGCGCGATCACCCGATGCTGGAGTTTTTTGAAACGATGACCATTATTCAATTGTTGGCGCTGGAGATCGCCGTCAGGCTCGGCAACGACGTAGATATGCCGCGCAATTTAGCCAAAAGCGTAACGGTGGAATAGTCTCGCGCCTAGCGCCGCCAAAATCGCGTTAGTTTAGGGGTTTTGGAACGATTACAATCAAGGATAGGTTTGTCGGCTATTGCGAAGCGATCCGCTGCGGCGGAAGTTTGTTTATATAGGTATGTTTATATTCGCTCTACAAAGTTTGATAGTATATCGCGCCTAGCGCCGCCGAAATTGATGGTCAGTTTATGTTCCTTGCCTGATTTTGCCACGTCCATCACGCGCCCCATTCCGAACAACTTATGTTTTACGAGATCGCCCTTCTTAAACTGCGGGCAGCCTTCCAAGGTGAGACAACCGCTTGTAAGCCCCGCTTCGGCTAAAAAACGGCTCTTTTTCATGATCTCGCGTTTGCCGTGGAAAAAACGGCTCTGCGCCGAGCAAAGCGTCAGGCTCTTTTTTGCCCGCGTAAACGCGACGTAGCCAAGCCGACGCTCTTCCTCGACGTCGCTGGTATCGCCCGTTAGCGGAAAAAAACCCTCCTCCAAACCGACCACGAAAACATGATCAAACTCCAACCCCTTGGCGGCGTGAACGGTCATCAGATTAACCACCTCGCCGCCAACCGCGTCCTGATCGCTCGCAAGCGCGCTTTCGGACAAAAACTCCACCAGTCCCGCGCCGTCGTTGCTCGCCGAAAAATCTCGCGCCAATCCGTACAACTCGTCGAGATTCAAAGCGCGTTCGATCTCCTCTTTTTCGCCGTAGTAGCGGCGCAGACCGATCAGGCTTTCAAAACGATCGATCAGCTTCGCGGCGCTTTCGTGCGCGCCGGCGGACAGCTCCCTCATAGCGGATTCAAACTCCCTTAACGATTGCGCCGCCTTTTTGCCCGCAATCGTTTCAAGCTCGCCGTCGCTTACGTTTTCCAACAGTCCCATAATCGTCAGCTGGCGATCGGCGGCGGCTTGCGAAAGTCTTTTCTGCGTCTGATCGCCCACGCCGCGTCTTGGCTTGCTCATCGCTCTGCGGGCGGAAAAATCGTCGTCCGGATTAACGGCGAGGCGCAGGTAGGCGATCGCGTCTTTTATCTCGGCGCGTTCGTAGAAGCCCACGCTATCTACAAGACGAAAAGGCACGCGGGCTTTTGCGAAGCCTTCCTCCAGCGCGCGAGAAAGCGCGTTGATTCTGAATAGCACGGCTATATTTTTCGGCGAAGCGCCGCTATTGATTCGTCTTTTAGCCTCGTTCGCGATAAACAGCGCCTCCTCGCTTTCGTCGTTTGACGCTTTTAACCGCACGGCTTCGCCGCTTCCCAAAGCGCCCTTCAGCCGCTTTTCGTATCTGACGCGATTATGTCCGATCAACTCGTTCGCCGCCTTGATGATCTCTGGAGTCGATCGGTAATTGGTCTCCAGCTTGACCACTTTTGCGGCTTCAAAATGATCGCAGAAACCAAGTATGTTGCGCACGTTCGCGCCGCGCCAGCCGTAAATGCTCTGATCGTCGTCGCCCACGACGCAAAGATTGTTATGTTCGGAACACAGCTGGCGCAATAGTTGAAACTGCAGCTCGTTCGTATCTTGATATTCATCTACCATCACAAACTGATAACGTTTGCTGATCGACTCTTTCAAATCCGCCGCGTCGCGCATAATCAAATACGGCAGCAACAGCAGATCGTCGAAATCGACAAGATTGTTCGCCTCGAGGTAGTCGTCGTAGCGTCTGTATATCTCCGCTAACTTCTCGTAACGTTTTTTCAGGATTGGGTCAAAGCCGTCGTTTTGCGTCAAAGCCATTTCTGGGCTGACGATCGCGTTTTTATAACGGCTGATAGAACTCGCGGCGACCTTTGGCTCAATCGCCTCGCCGCATATCTGTTTGAGTATGCGCCGCTTATCGTCTGAATCGATAATCACAAAAGCGCTTTTGCGCTTTAGCCTCTCGATATGAAACCGCAAAAACAGCAAGCCAAATTTATGAAAGGTAAAAAGCTCCGGCGGATATATCGCGCCGACGCCTATCATTCCCAGCGCGCGAAAACGCATCTCTTGCGCGGCTTTGTTGGTAAAGGTGAGCGTTAGCGTGGAACGCGGATCGACTCCCAAAGAGAGCAGATACGCCAAACGGGTCGTGATGGTTTTGGTTTTTCCCGTGCCGGCGCCCGCGAGGATCAAAACGGGTCCGTCGATCGTTGTCGCCGCCTCTTTTTGCGCCTCGTTTAATTCGGCTAGATAGCGCTCCATAGCTTCGCTTCACTTAATCATGCGGATTGGTTTTCAATCCGCGCGCTCGCGATCTTTTTTCAGCCGTTTGATCCACAAGTACGCGCCGAGCCACGCAAGTAAAACGGCGATCGTGGTAACGACGTTGAGCCATATCGGTACGCTTTGACTAAACATCGCCCGCCGCCGTCAGCGCGGTTTTGCAGCGATCGCAAGGCTCGTTTTCGCTCGCGCTCGCATATTTCCAACAGCGCGGACATCTGCAAAGATCGCTTTTTACGATCGTCGCGCCGTCGATCGACGCGATCGTTTCGCAGCCCTTCGCCTCGGTTCTCGCCCAGGAGACGGTCAGCCAGTCGGCTAGGTCGTCGAACGGCAGATCAAATTTGGAAGCCGCGACGATTCCAAGCTCCAACGTGTTTTTAATAACGCCGCTTTTTTTGAGAGCGTCCACCTCGACGAAAAACTTTTCGCGCAAAGCCAGCGCCGCCGTCGCGTCGATCGCGCCGTCGATCGGAGGCAATGGTTTGTGGATGAAATCAAAAATGCTCTCGCCCTCGTCTTTGATGATTTTGGGCGCAAATTCGACAATCTCGTCGGCGGTGTAGGTAAGCGCGGGCGCGATCAGCGTCAGCATAGTTCTGGCGATATGATAGATCGCCGTTTGCGCCGATCGGCGACGCGGCGAATCAAGCCGATCGCAATAGATTCGATCTTTGATCATATCGAGATAAACGCCGCTGAGTTCGACCGCCGCGAAGCTGTGAAGCAGGTGGAAGGCTTTGGCGAAATCGTACTCCTTAAACGCGCTCAACGCCTTGTCGCTCACCTCTTTGGCGAGGCTTAAAATCCAGCGATCGATCGCGCCCGTCTTGTCAATATCGACGGGCGCGGTCAAATCCCCTATATTGGCGAGCATAAAGCGAAAGGTGTTGCGCAGTTTTTTGTACTGATCGGCGATCTGATTTAAGATGTTGCGGCTGATTTTGACCTCGGCGCGATAGTCGCTCATCGCAACCCAAAGACGCAAAATCTCCGCGCCCATAGCGCCGACCACTTCGCTTGGATCAACGCCATTGCCTTTGGACTTGCTCATCTTGTCGCCGTTTTCGTCGACGGTAAAGCCGTGCGCGATTACGCTCTTGTAGGGCGCTTCGCCATGCGCCGCGCAAGAAACGAAAAGAGAGCTTTGAAACCAGCCGCGATACTGATCGCCGCCTTCTAGATATACGTCGGCGGGAGCCGACCCCGCGTCGTAATCGCCGCTTCGCAAAACCGCCGCCTGCGTTGAACCGCTATCAAACCACACGTCGAGAATATCGGCTACTTTTTCGTAGCGAGAGGGATCGTAACGCTCGGTCAAAAAATCTTCGATCGGGCGCGTTACCCAGCTATCGCACCCCTCTTGTTCAAAAATTGCGGTAGTTTTTTCCAAAACGCGATCGTCGAGCAAAATCAAACCGCTTGTTTTATCGCGCAGAAACGCGATCGGCACGCCCCAATCGCGCTGACGCGAAACGCACCAGTCGGGGCGGGTCTCTATCATTGATCGCAAGCGATCGCGCCCGCTTTGCGGATAAAACTTGACGTTCTCGATCGCTTTCAGCGCCGCGCCGCGCAAAGTTTCGCCCTCTTTATACGGCTCGTCCATAGCGATGAACCACTGCCTTGTGGCGCGATATATCACCGGCGCGCGGGTTCGCCAGCAGTGCGGGTAGCTGTGCGTGATTTTTGAGCGTTTTAAGAGCGCGCCGCCTAGTTGTTCTATGATCAATTCGTTCGCTTTGAACACATGCGTTCCGACAAAACTTTCGGGATCGGGCAGCAGCTTTTCCTCTACGACGGTTCGATCAAAACAGCCGCGCTCGTCAACGGGCATAATAACGTCCAGATGGTATTTCAGTCCGACGCGGTAGTCGTCCTCGCCGTGTCCGGGCGCGGTATGCACCAGTCCCGTTCCGTCGTCCAGACTGACGTGATCGCCTAGTATCAGCAGACTTTTGCGGCCGTTAAGAGGGTTGATCGCCTCCAGACGTTCAAAATCCGCGCCCAAAAACTCTCCGATCGTCTCGCCCCCGATCGCGCCTTCGTTTCTCAGATATTCGAGGCGATCCGCCGCGGCGATAAAGCCGTCGCTTGTCAGCGCGTAGGTCGCCTCGCCCCGCAAGGCGATCGCCGCGTTAGCGGGCAGCGTCCACGGGGTGGTGGTCCATATTACCGCTTTGGCGCTTTTGATTCCAAGCTTCGCGCAGCTTTCGTCTGTCAGCGCGAAGCTAACGAAGATTGAATCGCTCTCTTTGTCCCTATACTCCACCTCCGCTTCCGCCAGCGCGGAACACGCCGCCCAAGACCAATAAACCGGCTTTTTGCGCTCGATTAGCAGTCCGGCTTTTGCGACAAGAACAAGCTCTCTGTAGATATGCGCCTCAAACTTGTAATCCATCGTGATATAGGGCTTCTCCCAGTCGGCGATCGCGCCAAGCGACATAAAACCTTTTTTTTGAATTTGAACGTATTTTGCGGCGATCTCTCTGCACAAACGGCGGATCTCGGCTTTGCTAGTTTGCGCCTTCGCCTTGCCGAGCGCCGCTTCCGCCTGCTGCTCGATCGGCAGTCCGTGGCAATCCCAGCCGGGCGTAAAGCGTACGTCATAGCCTTGAAAATAGTAAAACTTGACGACAAAGTCCTTCAGAATTTTGTTCAGCGCGTGTCCTACGTGAATCGCGCCGTTGGCGTACGGAGGTCCGTCGTGCAAAGTCCATAGCGGCGCGCCTTTGCGCTTCCGCTTCATGCGCTCGTATATCTTGCCTTCAAACCACCGCTTATAGCGCTCCGATTCGTTTCGCGTCAGATCGGCGCGCATAGCAAATCTGGTTTGCGGCAGAAATAGGGTATTTTTGTAGTCCATAAGGGTCGCCTTCAATGTTTGTAGAAAAATTGCGGAGAGATTAACGATCGCGCGGCGCTGCGACCGTCGTCCGCGCCAACCCAGTCTAGCAAGAGCAGCAGATGACTTGGTAAAAGCGGCGTGTTTTTGAACGCCGATCGCTTCGCCAACGCCGCGGGAGCGCTTACCAGCTTTGGCTTTTTGATCGTCCGTCTGCGAAATAGTATCTCCTCAAAAGTCATCGTCTCAGGACCGCAAAGCGAGTAGGTTTCATTCCAGCAGTCTTCGCGCTCGATCGCGTAACCCACGTTAGCCAGCACGTCTAATAGATGCACGGGCGCGATGCGCGCCTCCTCTTTCCAGAATTTCAGCAGCACCGATTTGGAGAGCAGGGAGTTTATCAGATACTCCAGCGGACTGTTATCGCCGAAAATCACCGTCGGCTTAAAGATGATGTAGTTAAGCCCGCAGCTTTTCACAAGCCCTTCGGCGACGAACTTCGCCTGCTGATAGTCGTTCTCCACCGTATTGATATGATTTACGGAGAAATGAATAAATTTATTTACGTCGTAATCCTGCGCGTACTCAATCAAATGGCGCACGACGGCGAGATACGCCCGCTTGCTCCGCTCGTCGCCCGTAAGCCCTTCGGGGCGGCACTCCACGCAGTTGATAATCATATCGATAGGCTTGTCGAAACGCAAGAAATTTAACGGCTTGGCGAGATCGACAAGCGCGTTATTGATCGCCAGATCCGCGTAACGAGTTAAAGATATATTTATAAAATCATGCGTCGGGCAGTATCGCTCGATAATGCCCCGTCCAACGTATCCGCTTCCGCCCGCAATTAAAATTCGCATCAGTATTTCACCTTAGGAACGTAACTTTTCGCAATTTGGCTTCCAAATTCGCCGATAGCCTTACGATCTTTACCTTTATAGTCAATCTCGCCTAAAAGATGCGATAAAACGCCAAGCCTCGCCAGACGCTTATCGTCGCAGTTTACCTCGAACCAAGGCGCGTACGGCGAGTGCGTTCTTGACAGCGCTTCGGCTTCCGCCCTCGCGTATTCGTCGTAGAGCTTCGGCGATTTGAGCTCTATTTCGGTTAGCAGGAGCCTATCGAGCGGATCGTTCTTTTGCTTTTCCAATCTCGCGGAAAGCTCTTCTTTGCTAATTGTCAGCATATATTTGTAAATCCTGAACCCTTCCTCGGCTAACGCGCGCTCGAACAGCGAAATTTGATGAATGTATTTTTCATACTCCTCGTCGTCGCAGCTTTTGATCGCTCTTTCTAAGGTGGCTTTGCGATACCAGCCGCGATCAAAGATCGCGATCTCGCCTTTGCGCGGCAGTTTCGAGACGAAATTAGCGAAATACCACTTTCCGTTTTGCGCGTTTTGCCGCCGCGCCACGCGGAGGATCGAAGCGTCCAGCCGCTCGCAGAACGTCTGTATCGCGCCGCTCTTGCCCGTCAATTCGCCGCCCTCGATCACCGCGATCAGGCGGCTTTTACCGTCAAACAGCCATCGTTGCAGTTTGATAAGCTCGATCTGCAACAATCTTAGCCGTTCTTGGTAATAATCGTTTTTGAGCTTGCCTTGTTTGTTCAGCTTCGCGCGATCAAAGCCGTTTGCGTCGTTGGCGGCGATTTTGTAACTTTGGGGCATATCAAACCTTGAAACGTCATTCTATTTGGTTACATAATATGTTAGAGCAAAACCGCTTAGTTACAATAAACCTGTTGGGATTTGACGCGGACGCCGCCCAAGTTCTGACAAAATCTCTCGCCGAGCGCTTTGGGATTCGCCTCGCCGCGCGCGAACATATTGGCGGTTGGGGCGTTTTGGAGTGCGATCGCAGCCGCGAGGCGATCGCCTTCGCGGACGAAGCGCGCGCCCTATTCGCGCCAAAGGCGTTTATAGGCGATCCCTTTGCGCGGGTCGTAACTTTGCTGAAAAAGCGGGGCGAAAAAATCTCGTTTGCCGAAAGCTGCACGGGCGGCGCGCTGGCGTTTTGCATGACGGCGGTCGCGGGCGCGTCGGAGGTTTTTGACGGATCGCTTACTACCTACTCCAACCGCCTAAAAACCGATTGGCTCGGCGTAACGTCCGAAACCCTGTCAAATTTCGGCGCGGTCAGCGCGGAGTGCGTCGTCGAGATGGCTTTGGGGGCGATCGGGCGAACAGGAGCGGATCATGCGCTCGCGATTAGCGGCGTGGCGGGACCAAGCGGCGGTACGGCGCAAAAACCGGTCGGAACGGTATTTACGGGATACTCCAACGTCAAAGGCGAAACGTTCGCCGAAGCGCATAACTTCAAAGGCTCCAGATCGATGATACGCAAACAGGCGGTTTTTCAGGCGCTGCGCTTGGCGCTTGATCGGCTTTCGTAACGGCGGCGGGCGGATTCGGACTATCGGTTTCCTTTATCGGGCTGGCAAAACGTCGTAAACAGCCGGAACGTTATGCGACATAAAAATCAACAAAAAGCGCAATTTTATACAATACAAATATGGATTTTTCCGTTATAAATAAAGCTTAGAAAGCTTAATACATGGAGATGGCAATGAAGGACTTAGCTTTTGAACATGGCGTAATATTTATTAATGGGGTTGAATTGGAGCGGGTGAGCAATATTCAATGGCAAAAACATCCAAAATTTGAAGGGGTCTTTACAAAAAACCTGTTTTTGGGTAAAGATTGTGGCAATAATTTAAGCGCGATGCTGGTTAAAATAGAGCCAAATTGCGAAATTGGAAATCATATTCATGAGGGGAAGGCTGAATTACATGAAGTAATTTGTGGGGAAGGAAATACCTTAGTAAATCAGAAAGGTATTGTTTATAAGCCCGGTGTTATTTCTTTTATCCCGGGTGATGTCCCCCATAGCGTGAAAGCTGGTGATACGGGAATGGTATTGCTGGCAAAATTCACGCCGCCATTAGGATAGGATGAGGGATGAGGGCTGTTTACCAAATTATAAAAAATCCTCAATATGAGATATTAAAAGCAGTTAATTCCTCACATAATTTTCCTGCGCATATTCATCAAAAACTATGCGTAGGAAGAATTGATTCCGGAGAAAAGTATCTAAAAAATTAATGGGCAAATCAAAAAATTGAGAAAAGGCGATATTTTTATAATACCGCCTTTTGTCGCTCATTCATGTTATACAAAAGAAGGAATAGCAGATTATACAGTATTGTGTATAAATGATTTTGAGAAAATAAACGAAGAGATAATAATTACTCATTTAAGAACTCAAAATATAAAGGCTCAAAAAATTATAAATTTGTTACATGAATACAGTAACAAAAAAATCATTGAAGATGAAATAATAAAATACATAATTGAATTCATTGGCGATAATTATTTTAATAAGGTGAGCATAGAAACTCTTGCCAAAAAACTTGGTTATAGTCCATATTATATTTTACATTTATTTAAGGAAAAAGTAGGTCTCTCTATACATCAGTATATAATACAAATTCGGATAAAAAAACCAAAAGAATATAAGAATGAAAATATAGTAACAATAGCATTGGAAAACGGATTTTATGATCAAAGTAATTTTATAAAACATTTCAAAAAACATGAAGGGATAACGCCAAAAAAATATTTTAGATCAATAATAAAATAAACAGATTTTTACGCCGTAAACAGCCGGAACATTATGTGCGATACCGCCTAAGAATTGGTTGAAAAATATATGAATAAAATAATTACTGATATACTTGACAAAAATATTATTTTTTTGGATAAAATAAATATATAAAAGGAGAAATTGTATGGCAAAATATGACGATGCTTCATGGCATTACGGCGGGGATTATCCTGAAGATTTACCCAATGAAAATGCCGCTTTTCATATAGGTATGTTTATAACTTGGTGTATTGAAAATGATTTAATGTCTGATGAACAAATAGATGATAATAAGGATGATATTCTAACAGTAAAAAGACATGAAATGACCGGAGGGAAGTTTTTAATAAAAAATTGTGATGAAAAATTTTCTGATTATGATTTATGTAAAACAGGGAACAATTTCGCAAAAGATTATTACAAAGACGATACAAAATTTGGTAAAAAATATAATAGTTATACCGACGACTTTTGCGATGTATTTAATATTACTGTTGATGAAAACGGATACGTGTCCAAATCTTTATACTACGTTGAAGAAACATGGAAAAATTATGAACTAATAAAAAAAGTAATTGATAAACGTTTTTTAGAATGGAAAGAATATAAGGAAAAATCAAAAAATAATATGAATCATTTGAATATTTTATTGTAAATAAAAAGGATAAACAAAAGAGGATATTATGTTTCAATTAAAAGAAGAAATTGATAAAACAATATATGAATATAATTTATCATTTGTACCAATAGAAAATGAGGATAAGAAAATATTTATAAATAATTTATATAATAT
>JAIRWX010000057.1 GCA_031268655.1 Helicobacteraceae bacterium
TAACTCGTAACATAGTAATACAATCCGTCTATGATTTTTTGAAAATTCTTTTCATTCGAATTATAATAAAAATCATAATACGCACGATAAAAATAAGTATTCCCTAAAACTTGTTGTTCTAAATAATCAAGATTTTCTTCTTTAGGGTTTTCGATAAATTTATGAACCTTATCTTTTAATTCGTTTTCATATAAAATTTCTTCTTCTTCCAAAGAAAATTTAACAATATCATTTAATTCTTTTATTAATTTATTGTATTTCATACTCAAAAATCATTCCCGCCAGCGCGGGATTGCAGCGCTTGCAGCCCGTGCCGCCGATTTGCTTTCGTTGCGGGTAATGTCCGCAGGCGCGATCTTGCCGCCTGTAACCGTTTTACCGCCCGTTACGAAAAGGTAGCCGACATATCCGTTTTTTGTATTTCGCGTCATGTTCTTGAAATTTTACCATTGCAAAGATAAAACGTCAATAGTTAAATTTAGATTTTAGCTTGATGAAAACCGTGCATGACTAGCCAATATCAAGCGCGCCGATTCTGGCGCGAATAGAACGCAGGATCTCTTTCAGCCGTTTATTCTCCGCTTCCAGCTCCGCGATCTTTGCTAATAGATCCGCGTCCTCGCCGCTACGATGAAACGAAATAAGCTCTTTCGTTTCGTTCGCGGCGTAAAGCGATTTGCGCGAGATTCCGCTTGCCTTTGAAACCGAATTGAAATTGATCGCCGCGCCTTGTTGCGCCAGTTCGGCGATTGCGGCTCTTACCGCGGCTATAGTATCGCCTCGCTTTTGATGCTGCCAAGCGCGCAAAGCCTCCAAAACTATTCCGCCGATTGCTGGAGGTTGCGAAAGCCGCTGGTTATGCTCTGCTTTTGCTCGGTCACCTCTTCTCGATCGTGTATGCTGGTTTTGCTGTAAACCACCGCGCCGACCACCAGAAACAAAGTAACCACGCAGGCAAAAACGCCAAGTTGCGTCATAATCAGCTTCTGCTCTCTGTACAAAATATCTCTAAGCATTTTTTTTCCTTTCGCGCTCCAAAAACCACGAGACGGCAAAAGCAAGTCCGGCTGTTTTCACGAGCGATTCGTCGAATATAAACTCGGCGACGCTCGCTCTAGGAATATGCGCCACTTCAATCTTTTCAGTATCGACGCCGCCGCCGCTCGATACGCGATCTTTGTCGCGTACTTTAGCGAAAAATAGCGTCTGCCGACTTCCCGAAACGCCCACGGCGGAATAAAACGAAGCAATTTTTTCAAGCCGATCGTCTGAAACTTTATACCCCGTTTCCTCTTCGATCTCCTCGATCGCGGTCTGCTCTTCGGATTTGTTTTTGTCCAGAATACCCGCGCAAAGCTCGTATGTGAAGCCGTCGTTGTTTCTCAAAAATACGGCCGGGCGAAATTGCTTGACAAACGCAAACGACTTCTGATCGCAGTTGTAAATCAAAACCGCGACGCTGTCGCTCGTTTTAACCATCTCCCAGCTTTTGTCTACACCGTCTTCGGAATAAAATATGCGCAAAGGCTCCAAGAAGCGCGGATTTGCAAGACTTTCAACCTTTACGTTATCGATCATTTGCCGTCTCCAGAGCGATAATACGGATTTAGCTTCATCAAAACTAAATCGGCGCCTATATTGCCAAGCAACGTTAAAAACGCGCCGATAATTAGTATTCCCATAATTGTAGGGTAATCGCGGCTCAACGCGCTTTGATAAAAAAGCAATCCCATGCCGTTAATCGAAAAGACGCTTTCAAGTATTACGCTTCCGCCGATCACGCCCGGCAACGATAATCCCAGCATGGTAACGATCGGCGGGTAAAGGTTTGGCAATATGTAGCGGCGAACGATCAGGTTTCGCTGCAACCCTCTAGCGCGGGCGTAAAAGATGTAATCGCTTTTGATAATATCGATCGTCAGCGCGCGGACATATAGCGTCAAACTGCCAAAACCTCCCAAAACCGTCGCCGCGATCGGAAGCGTTAGATGCCAAGCTATGTCGGCGTAGCGCAAAACTCCGCTTTTTGCGTCCAAACTTTCCAGCCCTGAAATTGGAAACCAGCCGAGCCAAACCGACAAAACCATAATAAACAGCAGAGCGAGATAAAACAAGGGAAACGCGTAACTTATAAGCGCGATCTGTTTGCAAAAGCGATCAAGCGGCCCGCCGCCGTTTAGCGCCGCTTTAATCCCAAACCATAGCGAAATGGCAAAAATAAACGCCATAGAGACCAAACTGATAGTCATTGTAACGCCGAGCCTGTCCAAAATCTCCTCTCGAACGAGCTTGCCGCTTGTGAAAGAGACGCCAAAATCAAGCCGTAAAATCGACGTAACCCAAGAAACATATCGCTCAATCGCGCCTTTGTCTAAGCCGTAAACCGCTTTGAGCCGCTCGATGCTTTCGGGAGTCATGTTCGGGTTAAGATCGCCGCCGTAGAAGAAATTGTTTGGCGCGGCATTTATCGCTATAAAGCTTAAAACAGAGATTGCAAACAGCATAAGCGCGATATAGGCGATCTTTTTGGCGAGCGTCGCGCCGATAAACCTAAGTCGTTTTGACAAAAAACCCTCGCGGCAAGAAATTGCTATATCATACAGGATTTTTGTTTGTCGCCCGTTTTGTCCCAAGCGACGAGGTTTATTGTGGGAGCGAAAGCCGAGGGACGATAAAGGTGTCGCGCTTAGACGGGCGGCGCTTCAAAAAGGTCGGCGTTAAGCGTCGCTTGGCTATAATCGCGCCTTCTTTTGTTGCCGCATCAAGCGCGGCGGGCGGCTCTGTAGCTCAGTCGGTAGAGCAGCAGACTGAAAATCTGCGTGTCGGCAGTTCGATTCTGCCCGGAGCCACCATTAATAAATAAGCTAGACGCTCCCCCATAACTCCTCTGTTAGCTCTGACATGTACGGCTATCGGACGGCAGTCGATCAATAGAGGTTTTACAGGAGAGTGGAGCCAATGGCGGGAATCGAACCCGCGACCGCACGCTTACGAAGCGAGCGCTCTACCGCTGAGCTACATTGGCGCAAAGCGCTGAAACCAAAGGCGCAATTCTAGCCAAAACGTCTAAATGCGGCGCGAATAGCGTTACCGCTCAATCTCCCGCGATCGCGTCGGCTTGCGCTTTAGCCGCGCAAGCGTCGATCAGCTCGTCGAGATCGCCCGAAAGCATCAGCTCCTCCAAACGATACAGCGTCAAAGCTATCCTATGATCGGTAAGGCGGTTTTGCGGAAAGTTATAGGTGCGAATTCGCTCGCTCCTATCGCCGCTGCCCACCTGTTTTTTTCTATCCGCGCTTTCGGCGGCGGCGCGTTTTCCAATCTCCGCTTCATATAGCCGCGCCTTGAGAATTTTCATCGCTTTGTCTTTGTTTTTGTGCTGGCTCTTTTCGTCCTGCATCGACACGCTAACGCCGCTTGGAATATGCGTGATTCT
This sequence comes from Helicobacteraceae bacterium, assembly GCA_031268655.1. Taxonomy (GTDB): domain Bacteria; phylum Campylobacterota; class Campylobacteria; order Campylobacterales; family SZUA-545; genus JAIRNH01. The sequence goes on from JAIRWX010000057.1 coordinate 3,437, forward strand.
CACCGCCGAATCGGTCGTATTGACAGATTGCCCGCCATGCCCGCCCGATCGAAAAACGTCGATTCGTAAATCGGCGGGGTTCAACTCCACGTCCACGTCTTCGGCTTCAGGCAAAATCGCCACCGTAACCGCCGAGGTATGAACGCGCCCCTGCGCTTCCGTTTCCGGAACGCGCTGAACGCGATGCGTCCCGCTCTCAAATTTCATGCGGCTGTAAACGCCTTTGCCTTTGATCAGCGCGATCGCCTCTTTGTAGCCGCCGCGATCGTTTTCGGCGGTAGAGACAATCTCCGCTTTCCAACCGCGCAGATCGGCGTAGCGGCAGTAGAGCCTGAATAGATCCGCCGCGAACAATCCCGCCTCGTCGCCGCCTGTGCCGGCGCGAATTTCAAGATATATGTCGCGCTCGTCGTTTGGATCTTTTGGAATCAGCGCCCGTTTGATCTCGGCTTCCAGCTCCGCTTTTTTCGCCTCCAGCGATCGCTGTTCTTCTTTGGCGAGATCGCCCAAATCGGGATCGCTCAACAACGCTCTGTTTTCCCCGATCGCGTCAAGCGTTTTGAGGTAGCGCTCGCCCGCTTCGGCAATCTGCGCGATCGCCGACTGCTCTTTAAGCAGATCGCGCATTTTAGCCACGTTTGAGACAAGGAGCGGATCGGCGAGCGCGGCGGCTATTTCATCGCGCCTGACGATAAACGGCTTGATGCGTTGAGAAAGCAAAGTTTAGGCTGTTTTATTGATAAACGCGGATAGACGGCTGACTTTTCGCGCCGCCGTATTCTTTTTCAAAACGCCTTTGGAAACCATAGAGTGCAGATAGCGGTTTGCTTTCTTGAAAGCCTCGCTTGCTTCCTCTTTGCTTTTTGCGCCCGTTACCGCTTTGACCACGTTTTTTATCCGCGTGCGATAATAGCGGTTGCGCTCCTCGCGCTTGATCGTCTGGCGATAACGTTTTTCGCTTGATGTATGATTTGCCATTTTTGTTAATCCTTGGCGGTTAAAATTGCGGCGAATAGTAGCTTATCTAGGCTTAAGCGAAAATAAATTTTATATTTATTTAAGCGTTCCGCGGCGACGATTCGCTCGCGTAAACGGCGCGGATATGAGCTGGAGAGGGCGCGCCTTTTTGCGATTAGCGAGTTTTACTGCGCGCCGCGACAAGCTCGGTCAAACGGGACGAATCGCGGCGCGCTTAAATTCGGCGTTTCGTTACGCAATACAACGGCGGCTTTTGTTACGCGGGGCGGCGATGGGACGACGACGGGCGGGAATTTTGTTTGCGACGGTAAATATCAACAAGCGGCTGGTTTTATTACGCAAGGCAGCGATAAATATCAACAAAACGTCTATATTTTACGGGCGATTAAGCAAATCTGCTCTACGATCGCAAAGTCTTAATCTTTCTCAAAAAAGGTCGCAATATGCAAGCGGCGGCAATTAGATCAAGCGTTTCAACTTCGTTTAAGTTGAAAAGTCCTCTCTCTCTCTCTCTCTGCTTAATTAGCTTTCTCTTCGCTTTTACGTTAATCGGCTGCGGAAGTAGCGGTAGCGGCGATCAGAAAAAAGAAAGCGGCTATGTCGTTAAGTTCTACGACGCTAATCTTGATCTGAACTACACGTTAAGTTTAACGGCGGCTGGATCAATAGACCTTTCAGCTTTAACAACCGAATACGATCTGCCTCCCGCTCTATATGCGGCAAGCTCCGCTGTCGATCTGGCTTCCAACCCAAGCTATCCCGTAACGCGCAGTATAAATTTTTACGGCGTTCCGAACGTTAAAGAGATAACAAACGAAACAGAGTTAAGCGCTATCCGTAGTAACCTATCGGGCAAATATATTCTGTTAAACGATATAACGCTTACAAGTACGACTTTAGATGATACGGAAGGCTGGAGTCCGATCGGCGATTCTTCCACTCCGTTTACGGGTATTCTTAACGGAAACGGATATAAAGTTAGCGGCTTATGGATCGACAGATCATCGATCGATAACGTTGGTCTTTTCGGATATATCAACAACGGCGCTAAGATCAGTAATTTTGGCGTTTCGATCAACAACGTCAAAGGCGGGGTAAAAGGACGGAAAACCGTTGGCGCTATCGCGGGATATACTTACAATTCCTCAATTAAAAACAGCTACTCAATGGGCAACGTTAGCGGAGACAATAGCGTCGGCGGCATTGCGGGGTTTCTTACCTCCTCAATCGAGAACAGCTACGCTATGGGAGACGTTAGCGGAGTCGGCTATGTCGGCGGTATTGTCGGGCAAGTTAGTGGAGGCGCTATCAGCAAGAGCTACGCTGCGGGCAATGTTATCGGAAGCGACAATTACGTAGGCGGTATCGTTGGACAGGCTGATAGCGCCTCCTCAATCAACAATAGCTATTCCACTGGCGACGTTAGCGGAGTCGCTAATGTCGGCGGTATCGCTGGATACGTTCACAACTCCACAATAACAAACAACGCCGCGATTAACTCCGCGATCGTTAGCGCTAGCGCGGACGCGGGTCGCGTAGTTGGATATAACAATTCCGCAACCATATCCAATAACTTCGCGTTAGCGACTATGAAGGTAAACGGCGCTACTTACGATGTGCCGACGACTAACGATCATAACGGCACAAGCAAGACTATTGGCGATCTTACAACGCAAGCGACTTACGACGGCGCGATCAGCGGCGACGGATTGGGAGGTTTAGGCTGGCAGTTTGGCGACGACGACGATAATCCTTGGAAGATCGACGCAAGCAAGAACAACGGCTATCCTTATCTCTATTGGCAAGACTAGCCGCTCGGTAACGTTACGCGGCGGCTTAAGAGCCGCCGTAACGAGCGCGATCCGCGCTTTGGCGCTTGATCTATCGTAGCGCCAAAACCAGCGCCCGCCTAAACTTCGCGTTTTTGCCCGTTGGCGCGTATAGGCGCGCTTTTTTGGCGGGCGCAATATAAACGCTTTGCTATAATCTTGCCTCAAAGCTACTTTCAACATCAAGGAATTTTGCGTTGATAACCCTCAAAGACGCTTTGAAACTGCCTAAAGAAGAAATAAAAAACCTTATAAGCGACCTTCGCAAGAAGATCGAGGAAAACAAAGAGGTTGGCGCGTATGTCGAACAACTGACGAACGAGCCGATAAACGAATACGGCGAAGGCGTTCCGCTGTTAATCAAGGACAATATACAGGTCAAAGGGTGGAGCGTAACATGCGCGAGCAAGATACTGCAAGGATATGTGGCGCCGTATAACGCCAACGTCATAGAGAACTTGGCGAGCGCGCGCATAGCGCCGTTTGGACGCGCAAATATGGACGAATTTGCTATGGGAAGCTCGACCGAGACGAGCTTTTATGGCAGGACGCTGAATCCTTGTAACCGCTCTCGCGTGCCGGGCGGCAGCAGCGGCGGCAGCGCGGCGGCGGTGGCGGGCGGCTTTGCTATCGCCGCGCTGGGAAGCGACACGGGCGGTTCGATTCGTCAGCCGGCCGCTTTTTGCGGTTGCGTAGGTTTGAAGCCCGCGTACGGACGGGTCAGCCGATACGGTTTGGCTAGCTACTCCTCCAGCCTCGATCAGATTGGACCTATAACGCAAAACGTTGAAGACGCGGCTATTTTATTTGACGCGATCGCCGGTTTTGACCCAAGAGATTCTACAAGCGCGGATATGGCGCGCCCTAATACCGCGGCAAACCTGAACGCGAAACGAAAATTTAAGATCGCGGCGATCGACAACTATATCGAGCAGACCAGCCCCGACGTAGCAAAAGCGCTTGAAGAGGCGATCAAAGCGCTCGAAAAAGCGGGACATACGGTGGTGAAAAAGAAAATGGGCGATTGCGCGCACCACGTGGCGACCTATTATGTGCTTGCCACCGCCGAAGCGAGCGCCAACTACGCAAGATACGACGGAATTAGATACGGTTTCAGAGGCGAAGGGGGCGATCTGCGGGAGATTTATAGATCCACGCGATCGCAGGGCTTTGGCGACGAAGTAAAGCGCCGACTGCTGCTGGGCGCGTTTGTGCTTTCAAGCGGCTACTATGACGCATATTACCGCAAAGCGCAGAAAACGCGCAAGCTGATTAGCGACGAATTTGCCGCGCTCCACAAAGAGTTCGATCTGATCTTTGCTCCCGTAACGCCCGGCGTGGCGTTTGAGTTTAACAGCGGCAAGTCTCCGCTAGAGATGTATTTAAGCGATATTTTTACCATTTCGGTCAATCTCGCCGGATTGCCCGCGATCAGCTTGCCCGTAGGACGCGGGGAAAGCGATCTGCCCGTCGGAGCGCAGCTGATCGGCAAGCCGTTTGACGAACAGGCGGTACTCGACGCGGCGTTCAGCTTGGAAACCGCTATTACATAATAAGGACGATAATGGCTTTGAACGTTATAAGAAAGGCTTTTACTTTCGACGACCTTTTGCTTGTTCCGCGTTACAGCGCCGTTTTGCCCAGAGAGGTCGATCTGCGCACGAGATTGAGCAGAAACATCGCGCTTAACATTCCAGTCGTATCGGCGGCGATGGACACCGTTACGGAATTTCGCGCCGCGATCGCAATAGCGAGGTTAGGCGGAATTGGCGTAATTCACAAAAATATGGACATCGAACGTCAGGCGAACGAGATAAAAAAGGTTAAAAAAAGCGAAAGCGGAATTATCATCGATCCGGTGCATATTACGCCGCACGCGACGCTGGGCGACGCGGAAGCGATTATGCGCGAGTTTCGTATCAGCGGCGTGCCCGTGGTTGACGAGCATAACAAACTCGTTGGGATTATTACGAACCGCGATATGCGTTTTGAGACCGATATGAAACGACTTGTCGAAGAGGTCATGACCAAAACGCCGCTGATTACGGGCAAGATAGGCACGAGTCTGGACGCGGCGGCGGCGATTATGCATAAGCATAAGATAGAAAAACTGCCGATCGTCGACGAGAGCGGCTATCTCAAAGGGCTGATTACCATTAAAGACATAAAAAAGCGCGCCGAGTATCCAAACGCCAACAAGGACGAATTTGGGCGGCTTCGCGTCGCGGCGGCGATCGGAGCGGGACAGTACGATCGAGCCGAAGCGCTGGTTAAAGCGGGAGCGGACGCGCTTGTGCTGGACTCTTCGCACGGGCACAGCAAGGGCATTATCGACACCGTTAAAAACATCAAGGAACGTTTTGCCGTCGATCTGATCGCGGGAAATATAGCCGTAGCCGAAGCCGCCGAAGCGTTGATCGGGGCGGGCGCGGACGGAATTAAAGTGGGCATAGGACCGGGCAGCATCTGCACAACGCGAATCGTCGCCGGCGTGGGCGTACCGCAATTAAGCGCGATTGACGAATGCGCCGCGATCGGTAAAAAGCGCGGCGTTCCGATTATAGCCGACGGCGGCGTCAAGTACAGCGGCGACATAGCCAAAGCGCTCGCCGCCGGCGCGAGCTGCGCGATGATCGGTTCGCTGCTCGCCGGCACTGAGGAATCGCCGGGCGAAACGATCATGTTTCAAGGGCGGCAGTACAAAAACTATCGCGGCATGGGAAGCCTTGGCGCTATGCAAACGGGCGCCGCCGATCGTTACTTTCAGGAGGGAATGGCGCGGGATAAGCTAGTACCGGAGGGCATCGAGGGGCGAGTGCCTTACCGCGGGCGAGTTGCCGACGTGATTTATCAGCTGATTGGCGGCTTAAGAAGTTCTATGGGTTATCTAGGCGCGAAAGATATTCCAACCTTCGCGGAGACGGCTCAGTTTGTCGAGATTACCTCGGCGGGATTCAGAGAGAGCCACGTTCACGACGTAGACGTAACCGAAGAAGCGCCCAACTATCACCGCTAGACGCGAAAGTGGGCGATCTAAATCTAAAAACGAAAACGGCGCAGTTCAAAAACGCGCTATATCTTGAGAGCGGGCGGATTTTAGAGCCGTTTGAAATTGCGTACGAAACCTACGGGACGCTTAACGAGGCGAGGGACAACGCGATCGTCGTTTGCCATGCGTTAAGCGGAAGCCACCACGCGGCGGGCAGCTACAAAAACGACAAGAAAGCGGGGTGGTGGGACGGACTGATCGGATGCGGCAAGGCTATCGACACCGATCGCTTTTTCGTGATATGCGCCAACGCGATCGGCTCGTGCCACGGCTCGACCGGACCCATCAGCCCCGCCTATCCGCGCTTGGAGCCGTATCGCCTGAAGTTTCCCGTTATCACGATCAAAGACATGGTCAAAGCCGAAAGACTGCTTCTTGATCGGCTTGGAATCAGCCGCGCTTACGCGATTATCGGCGGCAGTATGGGCGGAATGCGGGCTTTGCACTTTGCCGTAGATTACCCCGCTTTGGCTCGACTAACAATCGCTATGGCGGCGACGCACGCGACTAGTCCTTGGACGATAGCGTTTAATAAAGTGGCTATAGAGGCGACAATAAACGATCCCTCTTTTGAAAACGGCGCTTACAATATAGAGGCGATCAGAGAGCGCGGGTTGAAAGGCGCCGCGATCGGAAGAATGGCGGGGCACATCAGTTTTCTCAGCCCCGAATCGATGAATCGCAAGTTCGGGCGGGATTTTGTCGGAACCGAGGGCTTGTTTGATCTATTCGGGCGCTTTCAGGTCGAACGCTATTTGGATTACAACGGCGGCAACTTTCCCAGATGGTTCGATCCGCTTTCGTTTTTGTATCTTGTGAAGGCTATCAACATATATGATATATCGCGCGGATACGATTCGCTGGAAAACGCGCTCGAGCGGGTGAAATCGCGCCTCCATCTATTTGGTTTCGAGCGCGATCTGCTCTTTCTGCCGCAAGAGATGCGGGAGATTGACCTTGCTATGCAAAAGATCGGCAAGAGCGAGTTAAGTCGGTATTATCATATCGACAGCGATTACGGGCACGACTCGTTTCTTGTCGAGATAAACAAATTCGCCGATATTGTGGCGGATATTTTGCGTTGATTTTTCGCTTGGATAAATTCGGCGGCTGCGTCGCCGCCGTCCGCGCCCGCGCAACGCGAATATTTTTTGCCGATTTTATGCAACGCCCCGCTCTTTTTTGGACTTTTTTACCGCGTCTTGTTTGGATGCGCGGTAGTCGCCTCTTCGTTGCTTGGCGCGTTAAAAGCTACGCAAGCGTTCGTAGCGCGTGTTTCTTTGAACGGGTATCTCTCCAACGCCTTTAATAAGCGCGACCATTTCGTTCGTAGCCATAGAGTGCGAGCAGCCCGTCGCGGCTACGACGTTCTCTTCCATCATCGTGCTGCCCAGATCGTTCGCGCCAAAACGGAGCGCGAGCTGCCCTATATATGCGCCCTGCGTTACCCAACTGCTTTGGATATTTTGAAAGTTGTTCAGATAGAGCCGCGCTAGCGCCAGCAATCTCAGATAGCGATTGGGGCTTTGCTTGGTCAGATCGGGACGGAGCTTTTGCAGCGGCGTGCGATCGGGCTGATAGCTCCATAAAATAAAGGCGGTAAAGCCGCCCGTTTTGTCCTGCTGGACCCGTAAACTCTCAAGGTGATCGATAATCTCCTCGTCGCTCTCGCCAAGCCCGAAAACCATCGTCGCGCTCGTCGTCATTCCAAGCTCGTGCGCCTCGCCGTGAATGCGCAGCCAATCGACGACCGTTACTTTATTCGGGCTTACATACGATCTGACCCGATCGCTTAATATCTCCGCGCCCGCGCCCGGCATAGACCGCATGCCGCGATCTTGTAAGCGCGCCAGAACCTCTTTGGAAGAGATCGCGCTGATTTTCGAGATATAGGCGATTTCAACCGCGGAAAAGCCGTGAATATCGATCGCGGGAAAAGTCGTATGAATGTGATCGATAAGGTTTTCATAGTAGTCGATCGCCAGCTTTGGGTGCGCGCCGCCCTGAAACAAAATCTGCGTACCGCCGATCGCGATCAGCTCCTCAATTTTGCGATCGATAACCTCGTAGGGCAGAATATAGCCCTCCTTGTCGCCCTCGACGACGCGAAAAGCGCAGAATTTGCAGCCGATATGGCAGATGTTTGTGTAGTTGATGTTGCGATCAATTACAAAAGTGGTTACGCGATCGGGATGCAGCTTTCGTTTTGTTTCTAACGCCGCCGCGCCAATCGCGTTTAAGTTTTCTTTAATTGCCTGTAAAGCTTCTTGTTTTGTCATAATCAAAATTATAGATAAATGAGTATAATTTACGACCCTTAACATTTGTAAGGAATCATTTATGGCGATACTCGAAGCCGATAAAATTACAAGGGAAATTTCGCGGGAGGCGTTGCGCCTGCTGGAAAAAACCGATACCCCGCCTATGCCCGCGTATTATGCTAGGGCGTTTTCAGACGCGGCGCGCAAGTACGGCTCGAAAGTCGAGGAAGAGTTAAACAAGCGGTATTCAAACCGCGACGTTGCGCCGTATGAAAAATATCTCGAGGAGTCGTTTGTCGTTGCGCGAGAGACCTTGCGCGAGTATTCGGGCAGCGCGTCGAGATTAAAAGAGATTGCTGAGGATCAGGAATCTGTGCTTGATTTGTGCGGACTAGAGGCGGAAGACGCGGTTTCGCCTCTGATTTTAGAGGAGCTTAAGACGTATGCCGCCGACCTAAACGCCGAGGCAAAAAAAGCGGAAGACGCGATTCTTAGGCTTGAAGACAGTCTTGCCAAGATTGAAACGGAAAGCTTTATCGATCCGCTCACTCGTTTGAGGACGCAGAATCTACTAAAACGCCAGCTTGATCAAATTATTCAGAGCGGCTATAACCGAAACCTCGATCTTTGGCTGACGCTCTTTACTATAGACGGTTACGAGTCGCTCAAAGAGGAACACGGCTACGTCGTTATGGAAAAGATCTTGCTTTTTATCGTCAAATGTCTGCTGGGGACTATCAGGAGCGACAACAGAATCTACCGCTACAACGAAAAACCGGAAAACGAGAGCGTTTTCTGCGTCGTTTTTAACCGAATGGACAGGCAAGGAGCGTATATCGCGTCGGGTCGCGTCAGGACGCGCGTGGAGGCAAGCAAACTCGTCTATAACGAGAAAATAATAAACGTAACCGTCAGCGCCGCGCTAGCGCCGCATCGCGTTGGCGACTCGGTCGACGCGCTCTGCGCCCGCGCCGAGAGCGTTTTAGCCAAAACGCTCTCGCGAAACAAAAACGCGATAAGCGTTTTTGAGGATTAGGAGTCGTATATGCATTGGTTGGACGTCGTAATTATGATATTGATGGTCGCCCTAGGCGCGCAAGGACTTTTGCGCGGCGCGATCAGAGAGATTTTCAGTTTGCTGGGCATAGTCCTGGGCGTATTTATCGGCACGCGCTTCGCGCTGTCTTTTGGCAGGTGGGCTTCGGAACGTTCGTTCGAGTTTTCGAGCGAAGGCGCTATGAAGCTGGCGGGTTTCGCGCTGATATTTCTGTTTTTTTGGGGGATTTGTCTGCTGCTTGGTCTTTGGTTGTCCAAGAGGCTTAGAAAAAAAGAGAGTATGACAAGATCGGTCGCGATCTGGACGGATCGACTAGCGGGTTTTATAATTGGCGCGGGCAAAATGTATGTCATTTTCGCGGCGATCATATTCGCGTTAAGCCAAACCGTCGCGATCTCAAAATGGATAAACAATAATTTGGGTTCGAGTTTTCTCTATCCTTCGCTTAACGCTACGGGCGGATTTTTGGTGAAACTCGACGAGCAAGCCCGCGCAAAGGCGGCGGAATTGGCAAAAGCGGCGGCGAAAAGCGCGGAAGAGGCGGCGCAAGCTATTGGCGAGGCGGCGGAGACGCTCGACGCAAACGTCGCGGAAATAATCGATAACGGAGAGGACGACGAAAATGAGTAACGTTAAGAATCCAACGGGCTTTAACGAAGCTTTGGCTCGGTTCTCCAAAATATTGAAGGCAAAAGAGCTTAAATACACGCGTCAGCGCGAGATTATACTGCGGGCGATCGCCGCGAGCAAGTCGCACTTTATCCCCGAAGAGCTTAGAAGCAAGGTCGTAAGCGAGTTTGGCGGCGCGCATATAGGTTCCGCTACCGTCTATCGTACCTTGGCGCTGTTAGAGGAGGCGGGAATCGTTACGAGCGTTAGCTTCGGCGCGAGCGGCAAGCGATACGAGTTTGGTTTGAAGGCGCATCACGATCATATGATATGCAACGCCTGCGGAAAGATGATCGAGTTTGTGGACGACGAGATCGAAAATCGTCAAAAAGCGATCGCCGCCTCGCATGGTTTCAAGATTATAAGCCACGCTATGCAAATTCACGGGTTATGCAAAGGGTGTCAGAAGGCGGAGAATTGATCCCAGATTGCAACGATTATGTCCGCGCGAGAATCGGAAAACTAGATCGCCTGAAAGAGCTTGGCAGAAATCCTTACGAAAACCGCGTTAAGCGCGATCTGAGCTTAGCCGGGTTCAGAGAGAGGCACGCGCGCTTACTTGACGGCGGCGAACGCGACGAAAGCGCGATCTTTAACGTGGCGGGACGCGTTAAGCTGCTGCGCGTTATGGGCAAGGCGGCGTTTGCTACGATTGAAGATCAGAGCGGATCGCTGCAACTTTTTTTGTCGCTAGAGGATCTTGGCGAATGGTATAACGAGATCAAAAAACTGCTCGAAGTTGGCGATATAACGCAGGCGGGTGGCTACGGATTTGTTACTAAAACGGGCGAGTTAAGCGTTCGCGTTAAGTCGATCGAGATTCTAACCAAGTCGATTCGTCCGCTTCCAGAGAAGTTTCACGGCATTCGGGATATAGAACTGAGATCGCGTCGCAGATACCTCGATCTGATGATGAATCCAAGCGCGCGCGAAAATTTTATGCAACGCGCCAGAATCGTCGCCACAATACGCGCTTTTTTTGATTCAAACGGTTTTTTCGAGGTTGAAACGCCCATGTTGCATCCAATCCCGGGCGGCGCTAACGCGAAGCCGTTTGTTACCCGTCATAACGCGCTGGGAGTCGATCGCTACTTGAGGATCGCGCCGGAGCTTTATCTCAAGCGGCTGATTGCGGGCGGTTTCGAGGCGATCTACGAGCTTAACCGCAGTTTTCGCAACGAAGGTATGGATTCGACGCACAACCCCGAATTTACTACGATTGAGTTTTACTGGGCGTATCGCTCTTACGAGGATCTGATCGTTCTGACGCAGAAGCTGTTCGACGAGTTGTCCGCCGCGTTTGGAATTTACGAGGTCAACTTCAAAAATCACGCGATCAGCCTGAAAACTCCGTTCGCCAGATATAGTTACGACGAGGCGCTGGTAAAGATAGGCGGCATAAACGCCGCGTCCGTAAACGACCGCGAACAACTGAGCGCGATCGCCAAAGAGCGCGGAATCGAGGCGGCAAAAGAGCGGACGTTGGGCGCGATCAAAGCGGCGCTGTTTGACGCGCTGGTGGAAGATAAACTGATCGAGCCGACGTTCATAACCGATTTTCCCATCGAAGTTTCGCCGCTCGCCAGACGAAACGATAAAAATCCGGAGTTAGCCGATCGCTTTGAGCTGTTTATCGGCGGATACGAGATCGCGAACGGCTTTAGCGAACTGAACGATCCGATCGATCAATACGAACGGTTCAAGGCGCAGGCGGCGGCAAAAGAGGCGGGCGACGAAGAGGGAATGTATATGGACGAGGATTATATTACCGCGCTTAGTTATGGAATGCCGCCGACGGCGGGCGAAGGGATAGGCGTGGATAGGCTTATTATGGTACTGCTGGGATTTGATACGATTAGAGAGGCGCTATTATTTCCCGCTACCAGACCGGAACAGAAGGAAGACAATTGAGTTATCTGGAACAAGAAGATCGCGAGGTTTTTGAGTGGACAAAAAAAGAACTGGAGCGGCAAAACGACCATCTTGAGATGATCGCCAGCGAAAACTACACCTTTCCGGCGGTGATGGAGGCGATGGGATCGGTTTTGACCAACAAATACGCGGAAGGCTATCCGTCAAAACGTTATTACGGCGGCTGCGAGTTTGTCGATCAGATTGAGTTAATCGCGATCGATCGTTTCAAAAAGCTGTTTGGCGCGAGCTTTGCCAACGTTCAGCCGCATTCGGGCAGCGGCGCAAATTCCGCGATATACGCGGCTTTGCTGAAGCCGTACGACAAGATTTTAGGTATGGATTTAAGCTGCGGCGGACATCTGACGCACGGCGCAAAGGTTAGTTTCAGCGGACAAAACTATCGCAGTTTTTCGTACGGCGTGAACGAGAAAGGGATGATCGACTACGACGAACTGGAAAAAATAGCCTTGATCGTCAAACCGCAAATGATTGTCGCGGGATTTAGCGCTTATTCGCGCGAGCTTGATTTCGCCCGTTTTCGGACGATTGCCGATAAAGTCGGCGCGCTCCTGCTTTCGGATATCGCTCATGTGGCGGGTCTGGTCTGCGCCGACGAGTATCCAAACCCGTTTCCGCACTCGCATATCGTCTCCACTACGACGCACAAAACCCTGCGCGGACCCCGTGGCGGCGCGATCTTGACCAATGACGAGGAGATTGCCAAAAAGATCGACAAAGCGATCTTTCCGGGTATGCAGGGCGGACCTTTGATGCATGTTATAGCCGCCAAAGCGGTCGGTTTTGCTTACAACCTGAAACCGGAGTGGAAGAGCTACGCCAAACAGGTTAAGGCGAATATAAAAGCGCTCGCCGCAGTCGCGCAAAAACGCGGCTATAAGGTTGTGAGCGGCGGCACGGACAACCATCTGATCCTGCTTAGTTTTCTGGATCGCGACTTCAGCGGAAAAGAGGCGGATTACGCGCTGGGGCGAGCGGGAATATGCGTAAACAAAAACGCCGTGCCGGGCGATACGCGCAGTCCGTTTATAACCAGCGGTATTCGGCTTGGCTCGGCGGCTTTAACCAGCCGCGGCATGAAAGAGGACGAATTCTCGTTGATAGGCGAATGGATCGCCGACGCGCTAGACGATATAACAAACGAAAAAACGCAAGCCGCGATCGCCGAAGAGACCAAATCGCTTGGACGCAAATTTCCGGTTTATTCGCGGGCGACTTTTTAGGGTTTGAGATGATTAACCAGTTAGACCTGAAACTAATTAAGATGCAAACGACGCATTACTATCAAAAGCGCGCGGGCGCGGGCAGCCAGATTAGTTTTCGCGGTAAAACGTTGTACGATAAGTTTTATCGGGTCGATCAAGCGCTTACTCTTGCCTTGTTAAACGATCATTTCGCTAAAAAAATCACGATTGCGCACGATTTAATTTTGCCCGGAGATATGGTTGAAAACATTGTTTTTGATTTCAACGGAATAGACGCGCGGCGGTTTTATCATCGCGCGCAGTTGTTGCTACGGGAGGAGGGTTTTCTGAACTTTACCGCTTATGAGAGCGGCGGAGACGGACGGTTACACCTGTATGTTCACAAAGGACACACCGCTTTTAATGAGGGGTGTCAACTTGCCAAGACGCTTTCGGCTAAACTCTCTCAAAAGTTGCCGACGCAGTGGAGAGTCTTTCCGACGCTCGACCTGCCGATGGAATTTAACATTATGGTCGTTCCTTACGGCGTTTACGCCAAAGAGCGAGGAAGCGGCTGGGCGAAATACATGTAAAGGAAAGGGAATACAATGGCGGACATCATCAATAGCGAAGACGAGTTGAACGACATACTCATAAAGCGCGAGGAAGGCGCGGGCGGCAAGGTGAGAAACGCGCTGTTAATCAGCGCCGCGATGTTGCTTATGGCGGTGATAGCGTTTTTAACCCTGCGAATGGTAGATGCGGATCAATACGATGACGCGCAAAGCTCTCGCGCACAAACGGGCGCGGTAAACGCCGACCCGATAGGCGACCAGCCAAAAACGATGTTTGAATCGCCTCAGCCCACGGTTAGCGATCCCGAACAGGTAAGAAGCGCGATCGACGAGATTATAGCCAGACACCGCGAAGCGCGTAATGCCGGACAGAACGCGAGCGTCGCTCAGAACGTCCCATCCGCGGCAACACAGCCGCAAGCCGCTACGCCAAGCGCCCGGCAACCGCAGACGACAACGCCGCCCGCCGTTCAACCGCCCGGAAGCGGGTCGGTAAAACCGCCGCAAACGGCAAGTCAAACGCCGCCGCAAAGCGGACCCGCGGTTTCGCAACTCCAAAGCAGACCCGTAGCCGCCGCGCAACCGCCGCGGGCAACGAGTCAAACGCCAAAGCCGTCAAGCTCCGGCGGGCTGTTTTACGTTCAAATAGAATCGCTCGCCGCCGCCCCCCGCGCCGCTTATTTGCAAACCTTGCGCGATCGCGGACTGAACGTTGTCGTCAGGGACAAGATTGTAAACGCAAAAAACGTGCATAGAATCTACGTGGGTCCTTACAAAACCAGAGACGAAGCGCTAGGGGCGCTGCCCGCGCTAAGGCGGGACTATAGTCCGGACGCTTTTATCGCGCGAGAGGAGTAATTTGATCGTTTTTCGCCGCGTTCTCTACGACACGTTAACGCCGATCGCGCTCTACGATAAATTGGCGCTGTTCTTTGCCGGCAAGCGGGTTTTGCTGTTTGAAAGCGGGCTGAACGACGAAAACGGCAACTTCAGCATTGTCGCGGTCGGCGCGCGCGAACGTATCTGGCGGAAAAACGGCAAAACGCTCTATATGGAAAACGGCGTGGCAAACGAGGTCGAGGAAAATCCGCTCGCGTTTTTGAAAAAGCGATTTGCCGCGGTTGACAAAGCGCCTTACAAAGCGTCGCAAGATGAGCTTGGGGTAGGTTTTGTCGACGGCTTTGTCGGTTTTATCGGCTACGACGCGGTTAGGCTTTTTGAGCCGACGCTCAAAAAGGTTATGGACGATCTTGTCGATACGACAAATGCGCCGGAATTTGATCTGGCGCGCCCCGAATATATTTTTATCTATTCGCATAAAAAACAAACGCTTACCGCGATCAGTTCGTTGAAAGGAAGCGACGAGGTTTTGCAAGAGGCGTTGAAAGTCGCCAAATCGCCAATGGATCCTCTTCCTTTGGTCAGAGCCGAGAAGCTTGGCGAGGGATCGTTTGACTTTTCCAAGGAGGAGTTTGAGAAAAAGGTCGAATTGGTAAAAGAAGAGATACGAAGCGGCGAAATTTTTCAGATGTTGCTCGCCGATCGCTTTGTTCAGCCGGCAAAGATCGATCCGTTTAGCTTTTACAGGGTTTTGAGAAGCAAAAATCCCTCGCCATATCAATTTTTATTACCTTACGAGAAATTTACTATCGTCGGCAGCTCGCCGGAGTTGATGGCGCGTCTTTCAAACGGCGAGATACTACTGCGCCCGATCGCGGGAACGCGCAGGCGCGGCAAGACAATCGCGCAGGATTTGGCTATGGAAAAGGAGTTGCTTGGCGATGAAAAGGAGCGCGCGGAGCATATTATGCTGGTCGATTTGGGGCGCAACGACGCGGGTCGCGTCGCTAAAGCGGGTAGCGTGCGCGTTGCAAATCTGATGCATATCGAGCGCTTCAGCCATGTTATGCATATTGTCAGCGACGTAACGGCTCGCATCGACGACGGGCGCGATATGTTCGATCTGTTTATGTCCGCCTTTAGCGCAGGCACAATGACGGGCGCGCCCAAAATCCGCGCTATGGAGCTGATCGCCAAATACGAGAAAAGCAGACGGGGGTTTTACAGCGGAGCGGTCGCCTTATTTGGGTTTGGCGGCGATATGGATAGCGCTATTACGATCAGAAGCGCCCAGATCGAGGAAAAACGCGCCGTCTTTCACGCGGGCGGCGGCATTGTCGCCGACAGCAAGCCGGAGCTTGAGTGGCTTGAAGTACAAAATAAAATGGCGGCGCTGCGCGTCAGCTTTGAAGAGCTTCTGTCGGTATGAAGCTTCTCGCCGTTCTTGGCGATCCGATCGCGCGATCGCTTTCGCCGCTTATGCACAACTACGTTTATCGGCAAAACGCGATCAACGCAATCTACGTCCGCGTTCGCGTCGAGGACGGCGAAAAGTTACGCGAGACTTTTGAGCATTTGGGTTTGTCGGGCGCGAATATCACCGTACCGCACAAAGAGGCGGCGTTTCGTCAATCCGACGAAGTCAGAGGGATTGCCGCCAAGATCGGCGCGGTGAACGCTTGGATAAAAGAGGGCGATCGGTTGATCGGATACAACACGGACGCAGAGGGTTTTATCGCTTCTATCTCGCCGCTGGCTGGAGCGCTAAACGCGCTTATTTTGGGCGCGGGCGGCGCGGCGCGGGCGATTGCTATAGCGCTGATAACGGCGGGAACGGATACGTCGGTTATAAACCGAAGCGAAGCGCGGCTGGACTTTTTCAGGCAAAGCGGCGCGAAGGCTTATGATTGGCAAAATCTGCCGAAGGAGCGATTTGACCTTGTCGTTAACGCCACGAGCGCGGGATTGCAAGAGGACGATCCGCCGCTTGAAATAAATGCGCTTAAAACCTATTTGTCGGGCGCAAAAATGGCTTATGACGCGATCTACGGCAAAGACACCCCGTTTTTGCGCCTTGCGCGCGCCGTCGGCGCGACGACCAAAAGCGGCGAGGATATGCTTATCTTTCAAGGCGCGATCGCGCATAAGATCTTTTTTGGCGGCGACCTAGCAAAAACGATCGGCAAGGCAAACGTCGCGCAAAGGCTGTTATGGTGGCTATAAGCGTCGAGCGAAAAACCGCGATTATCACAAGCTTTGTCGCTTTTTTGCTTGCAATCGCCAAATTTATTGCCGGCGTTGCTACCGGCAGTATGGCGGTGCTTAGTTCCGCTATCGATTCGCTTCTGGATATGGCGATGAGCCTATTTAATCTTTTTGCGATCCAGCAGAGCGAGCTAGATCCCAACGCGACTTTCAACTACGGGCGCGGCAAAATAGAGGGAATCGCCGCGCTGGTAGAGGGAGCGCTGATCGCCTGTTCGGGCGCCTTTATCATCTATCAAAGCGTTCTTAATCTGATCGATAAAAAACCGATTGAAGACCTTGGTATGGCTCTACTGGCGATGGCGCTTTCCGCGATCGTTACGATCTGCCTGGTAGTCGGGCTTACGCTTTCGGCGAAAAAGACCAAATCGCTTATCATTCGCGCCGATCTGCTGCATTATAAAAGCGATCTGTGGACAAATATCGGCGTGATTGTTTCGCTGGGATTAATCGCCGTAAGCGGCTGGCATTTTATCGACGGCGCAGTTTCAATCTCAATCGCGGCTTTTATTATCTTTGGCGCTTATAACATTATCCGCGACGGCGTTTTTACTCTGATGGATCGCTCGATAGACGAGCCGCTTGTAAGCCGAATACGCGAAGTCCTAAGAACCGCGCCTCGCGTTAGCGGCTATCACTATCTGAGAACGCGCAAAAGCGCCAAAATTTACTACGTAGAGGCGCATCTGGTTTTTTGCGAAGCTATATCGTTAAAGGACGCGCACGACGCGAGCGACTATGTGGAACGCGAGATCGCCGCGCTGGAGCCGAACGCCAAATGGTTGATCACCGTTCACCTCGATCCCAGCGACGATAGCGCGTAGCGGTAACGCTAACGTTACGCATAATAGGTCCGTTTACGCTTCTGGTTTCAGCCAAAGCGCAAATTCGCGCTTCCGTATTTAACTATTGACGTTTTATCTTTGCAATGGTAAGATTTCAAGAATATGACGAGAAATACAAAAAACGGATATGTCGGCGGCTTTCTCGTAACGGGCGGTAAAACGGTTACAGGCGGCAAGATCGCGCCTGATTTTGCCAGCCCTGGTCTTTGCTTCGCAAAGCCCTTATCCGGGCTGGCAAAACGTCGTAAACAGCCGGAACGTTATACGACATGGGGGCTAAATTGGTAGAAAAATAATGGAATAAATAATTCACTGGAAAAAAGGCTTGACATTTTAAAAGATGTAGTTTATGAT
>JAIRWX010000024.1 GCA_031268655.1 Helicobacteraceae bacterium
TTTTTCCGAAGTAGGGGAGTATCTGGTTTTTCACCATCTTGCGACAGTTGTCGGCGTAGGCTTGGGTAATATCCTTTCTGCCTTTCTGGTTCTTGAGATAGTCGCAGGTGTCCCAGTCCCACCAATTAGCGGCGTATTCCTCAAATGTCGGAATGTGCTGTTTATTGGGAAACAAATTCCCGTCCCGGTAGAGCTTCATGCAGTAAGCCTTAGCGGCGGTCTTTGTTATCTGCCCGGTAGACAGCCCCGAAGAACGGTTACCGTTCCCGTCATAACACTGGTAGTAGAACACCACTTTCCCCGAGTTCAATTTCCTTGGGAACACTGAAAAAATATCCTTTACCCTCATACAAGCCCCTTTTACGGATATTGCAATCACAAGTGCAATCCCGCAAATTCGTAGTTGCATAAACCCGCCGAACCGGCAACGCTAATTCGTTATAGGGTAAAGAAATAACACCGCTTGGGATGTCCTGAATATAGGTAAAATGTGCAATCCGGCACATCTCGTAAACAGCCGGAACGTTATGCGCCATTTATTTTTAAAACTTGTCAATTGTTTTGTCGCATTATTCCTAATTGATTGACAAAATGCAATAATTGGCATATTATAATGTGTATAAATTTTTATCAAATGGAGAAATGTTACAATGGACTGGCAACGCATAATTTACTCCGTTCCCGGTGTTCTTATTGGGTTTACAATACATGAATATTTTCATGCTTTTGCTGCATATAAATTAGGAGATAATACGGCAAAAGATCAAGGCCGGCTTACTCTTGATCCTATAAAACATATTGATCCTATTGGGATGATTTTTATAATTATTGCAGGATTTGGTTGGGCAAAGCCGGTTCAATTCGACCAAAATATGTTAAGAAATCCAAAAAGGGATAAGGCAATTATTGCGGCGGCAGGGCCGATTTCGAATTTGATTTTAGGAATATTGTTTATTTTTATTGTTAAAGGCTTATGGTTAATAGCAGTATCTGGAAAAAATGAAGCAATTTATAATATATTGGACTACATAACAGATGTATTGTTCTATTGTGCCTATACAAATTTTGGACTTTTTGTTTTTAATATTATTCCTATCCCTCCATTAGATGGAAGTCATATTTTTCTTTCTGGCATTAATTTAAGTTCCGAGGCTGAAAATAAAATAATGAAAATCGGAACCCCTATTCTTTATATAATATTAATAATTCAAAGTAGAACCGATTATACAATATTACCCATATCTAATATTGTTGAAAAAATAATATCGATATTCTTTTGATTATAAAAGTAAAAATAAACGGCGCATAACAGGACTGTTTACGCTTCGCCGCCAGTAGGCGGCTCGGCCTCCGCAACGGCTAGGTCATTCGCTCCGCTCCTTCCCACGCCGTTGCTCCGGCACATTTTGCCAGCCCTGGTCTTGCTACGCAAGCCCTTATCCGGGCTGGCAAAACGTCGTAAACAGCCGGAACGTTATGTGCAATACAGCCATAGATTTTCTTGAAAAAATTACAAAAAATATTGACAATGTGAAATATATATTATATAATTAATCAGAACATATGCAGGAGGAATTTGAATTGAAAAAAATTTATTTATTGTTCCCCTTAATTATTGCATTATCGTCATGCATGTCTTCTCGTTTATATAAACCGATGAATGACGTAGAAAATATGAATTATATAAATATTAATAAAAACATTTTGCCGGAAGATGTAAGGAAAAACACAGAGACTTATTCAGATGAATTTATTGGATGGGTTGGCATAGTGGAAAATTATAATATTGAAAACAATATTATTCAATTTACATTAAAACATCGTTATTATGACTGGATAGAAGATTTTGGTTATTTAAAAGGCCCAATCTTATTGTCTTCGAATGGAGAGGGTTATATTGTTGGAGATTATATTTTAAGACTGGATCTTACTGAAGATCAAATAAATGAATTTATACAGGATTTTATTGGAGATTGCTTGATTGTGTATGGTTATCCAAATAAAGTAATGGAAAATGGGGAAATATTTGTAGAGACAAAATATGTAAGAAGGATATCAAAAAAATATGTCGATCCAAATTGGAGAAAGTATGGAAGAAACGGATTAGAATAAGAAATTAAATAAAAAAAGGCCGTACCGCGCATAACAGGACTGTTTACACTTCGCCGCCAAAGCGCTCTCGCGCTACGGTCTTGACGGCTTTGCTTTGCTTCATTCCCGCATTCCCGTCGCCGCGCCCGCATTTTTTGCGCTCCAAAACCGCCGCGCGTTTTTTTATCGGACCGCCAAAACGTTATATACAGATGGAACGTTATAATTACGCTTATTTTTGCTATTAGGATACTCAATGTTGTTGATGACGCCCGGACCAACCCCGTCGCCAGAGTTTTTGCGCCGCGCAATGTCGGGAGAAAGCATTCATCACCGAACGCCGGAATTTGAGGCGATCTTCGCGCGCGTCCGCGATCGCCTTAAGCGCTTTATGCAAGCGAGCGAGATCGTTTTGCTCGCCGGCACGGGCAGCGGCGCGATGGAGGCGGCGCTGACGCATCTTTGCGCCAAGCGAGCGCTGACGATCAACGCGGGCAAATTCGGCGAGCGGTGGACAAAAATCGCCAAAGCGTTTGGAAAAAACCCGCTGGAGCTTACATACGAGTGGAACGCGCCCGCAAAGGTCGAGGACGTTGAAAACGCGCTGAAAAACAACGGCGACGTTGACGCGCTATTTATTCAAGTCTGCGAAAGCGCGGGCGGTCTGCGCCACCCCGTCGAAGCGATAGCGAAGGCGGCTAAGGCGGCGCGAAAGGATATTTTCGTAGTCGCCGACGGCATCACCGCCGTTGGCGCCGAGAAGTTTGAAGTCGCCAATATCGACGCGCTGATCGCGGGCAGCCAGAAGGCGTTTATGCTGCCGCCCGGACTAGCCGCGATCGGACTCTCCCAAAAAGCGGCCGAACATATTGAGACGACGGGCGGCGCGGGTTTTTATTTCAACCTTGCGACGGAGCTGAAAAATCAGCGCAAAAACACGACGGCGTGGACTGCCGCGACGACGCTTGTTCAGGGGCTAGACGCATTTTTCGCGCGGCTCGATCAGATCGGCGAGGATAACTTTTACGCCGATACGTTAAGAAGGCGCGACGCGGGAACGGCGGCGCTGCGGGCGATCGGGGCGCATATTTATCCGCTCGCGCCCGCGCCGAGCATGTTCAGCGTTCTGCACCCGCAGGCGGCAAAACTGCGCAAATGGATGAAAAGCGAGGCGCATGTCAACGTCGGCGGCGGTCAGGACCATCTGAAAGAGACGCTTTTGCGCGTTAGCAACATGGGCTTTGTCTCGCCGAACGAGATCGCGTGGAGTCTCAACGCGCTGGAGATGGCGATGGATAAACTCGGAGCGCGCAAATACGACGGGAACGCAAACGCTCGTTTTACGGAGACCTACTATCAATGATTGGCGAATACGAGATTCCAAAGGGAAGCAGGCTCTTTTTTGGCGATCAGGCGAGAAAAAAGCGCGAGATCGAAAACATAGCGGCGGCGATCTTTGCGCGGCGCGGCTTCGAGGAGATCGCTACGCCGCTGTTTTCCTATCATCAGTCGCCGTCGAACGAGACGATTCGTTTTAGCGACGAGAACAACAACGCGGTTTTCTTGCGCGCCGATTCGTCGCTTGAAGCGGTCAGGCTTGTGCTAAAACGGCTTGGACGCGCTACCGAACATCGCAAATGGTTTTATATTCAGCCGGTTTTTCGCTATCCCACAAGGGAGATCTATCAGATCGGCGCGGAGGCGATCGGGCGTAGCGATCTGAAAGAGGCGATCGATCTGTGCGGCGAAATTTTAAGCGGCGCGGGCGTAAGCGCGGCTACGCTTCAGATAGGCTCGATCGCGTTGCTGAACGCTCTGCAAAAGCTGCTTGGGATCGATCGCGAGGTTTTGGCGCGGCACGAGTTGCACAAACTGCTTGAAAGAGAGGAAAAGTGGCTTAAGCCGCTTGCGGAGTTTTGCGATCCGAAAAACTTAGGCGAGCTTTTGGCGATCGCGCCGGAGGAGCTAAAGCCGCATCTGATCGCTATGGGCGATCTGGCAAAAGCGCGGCGCGGCGCGGTACTATCGCCGCTTTTTTACGTCGATACCGCGTATTACGACGATCTCTATTTTCGTTTTCTCTTGAACGGCAGACAGGTCGCTATGGGCGGCGGCTACGAAAGCGGCGAAGGACGAGCCGCGGGTTTTGCGATCTACGTTGACGAACTGATCTGAGTTTTATGCTTTTTACGCCTCGCCGCTTTCGACCGATCGTAAGAGCGCTTGTCAAAGTCGTTATCGGCTGAATTTATCAGGTTTTGCTTTTGGCGGTTTTTAGCCGATCGTAAAAGATCGCTCATATTTTCCCGCCAACCTTTACGGCGGGTTTGCGCTTTGTTTCGCTCGACGGCGGGAACGAAAGCCCGCGTCTTAGCCAAAAAAGCGAAATTTTCGTAAAAATTCATTTTTTCAGCAAATTATTATTGACAATAAATTATTTTTATGCTAAACTATTTTTTGTAAAAATGATTTTTCAAATAAACGATCTGGAGGCAAAGAACGTGAGCGACGCGAAAAAGCTTACCGAGATGTTTCAGCAAAACCATACGATTATGCACGAGTTTGCGGAGAGTATCGGGCTGTCCTTTGACAGGCAGGAGCACGGATTGTTCGCAATTTTGGAGCTCCTCGAGAAAAGCGGCAAAATCAGGTTGAAAGATTTAGCCCAGAGGCTTGGCATGACGTCGTCTTCGCTGTGCGTCGCGCTGGGCAAGATGGGAAAAGAGAAGCTGGTAGAAAGAGAGATCGACGCGAAAGACAGACGAAATACCTACTATTTTATAAGCCCGCCGGGGCAAATAAGATTGGCGGATATGGAAAATCGCGTTACGGAGTGTATTATCAGGCTATTCGAGTCTTTGAGTAAAAAAGAACTCAAAGCGTTATACGAAGCTACGCGCTTAATAAATGAGATTTTAATGAAACGCGCGGAACAGATGAAACGGGCGATCAGATGAAAAAAGCGTTATTGTGGATCATGGCGGCGACGGCGATAATCGCGATCGCCTACTTCGCGTTTTGGCAAAGCGGCGACGAAACATTGTACGCGACCGAAAAAGCGAAGATCGCAAATATAAGAAAAACGATCGACGCGGTAGGCGAAATATGCGCGATCAAGCTGGTAAACGTGGGCGCGCAGGTTTCTGGACAAATCGAGACGATAGAGGTAAAGATAGGCGACGCGGTTAAAAAAGGCGATCTGATAGCGAGAATCGACGGCGCAACGCAGCAAAACGAGATTGACGCTACCGAGGCAAAACTAGAAAATTATAAAGCGCAGCTACGATCGTCCGAAGTCGCCCTGAGAATAGCCGATTCAAAGTATAACCGCGCCAAAAAGCTGCTTAACAATAACGCCGTATCCGCTCAGGAGGCGGAAGATATAGAAAACGAATACGAAACGGCGAAAAGCAGAGCCGTCGAAAACGCTTCGCTTATTAAACAGACGGAAATATCATTGCAAAACGCCAAGAAAAATTTAGCCTACGCTACGATAACCGCGCCGCTTGACGGCACGATCGTTTCATTGCCGGCAAAGGTCGGGCAGACGTTAAACGCCGCGCTGGACGCCCCCGTTGTCGCGCAGATCGCGGATCTCAGCGCAATCGAGATACTTGTGGAAATATCCGAAGGCGATATATTAAAAGTCAAAGAGGGACAGATAACGAGATTTTCTATTTTTTCGGAAGACGCAATATACGAAGCCCCGATTAAATCGATCGATCCAAGTTTGACGCTTTTGACAAACAATCAATACGACGGAGTCGCGGGATCGAACCGCGCGATCTACTACTACGCCAGAATCGAATATCCCAACGAAGAAGGCAGGTTTCGCATAGGCATGACGACGCGAAATATCGTAGTAATAGACGACGCGGAAAACGTTCTCACAATTCCGTTGATCGCCGTCTTTGAAAAAGAGGGGCGCAAATTTGTGAAAATAATCGATGGTAAAAAAACGTTGGAAAGAGAGATAACTATCGGCATATCCGACGACGTTTTTGTAGAGATAAAAAGCGGGCTTAACGAAGGCGAAGAGGTCGTAATAAATCAGTTGTCAATCGCTGAAATCAAAGCGAGAGAGGACGATCTGCCAGAGGGCGTGGACGCGCTATAAATGAACGTCATAGAGTTAAGCGATATTGGCAAATATTACGGATCGCAAGATAGTCAAATCTGGGCGCTGAAAAATATAACGCTCTCAATAGAAAGAGGCGATTTTGTCGCTATTGTCGGGCAGTCGGGTTCTGGAAAATCAACGCTGATGAACATTATCGGCTGCTTGGATCTACCCTCGATTGGCTCGTATAAAATAAACGGCGAGGATGTCGCGGCAGATAAAGATAAGAGAGCCATGCTTAGATGCAAAACGTTTGGCTTTATCTTTCAAAGATACAATCTTTTGTCCGATCTGAGCGCTAAGGAAAATATCGTTTTGCCTTCGATCTATTACGGACAGAACGCCAAAACAAGCGACGAAAAATCGAGCAAACTGCTTAACGATCTAGGGCTTTCGGATCGGGCGAACAACAGACCAAACGAGCTATCCGGCGGACAACAGCAGAGAGTTAGCGTGGCTCGGGCGCTGATGAACGGAGCGGAGATTATATTAGCCGACGAGCCTACCGGCGCGCTCGATAGCAAAAACGGCGAAATCGTTATGGACATTATTAACGATCTGCACAAAAGCGGGCGAACAATTATCTTAGTAACTCACGATCATAAAATAGCCTCCCGCGCGAATAGAATCGTCGAGATTAAAGACGGCGCTATAGCGTCGGATATAAGAGAGCGATCCAACATATACGAAACGGAAGCGATCAAGGCGGTTAAACCCGCGAATAGTTTTAGCTATATGGCGCGTCGGCTCGCGGAAAATATGAGATCGTCGCTTAAAACCCTCGCCGCGCATAAAACCAGGTCGCTATTAACCGCGCTCAGCATTATTATCGGCATAGCTTCGGTGGTTACGATCATAGCGCTTGGAAACGGCGCTAAAGAGCAAATTATGGGCAGGGTCAAATCGATAGGCGCGGCAAATACGATTACGATCTTTCCGGGCAAAGGATTTGGCGATAAAGACGCGGGCAAAATAACTACCTTAAAGCTCGCCGACGCCGAGATACTATCGAGATTAAGTTATGTAGAGGGCGTAAACCCGCTTATCGCCGACGAAGGTTTAACGACCTATAAAAATATAACCGTACGATCTTCGCTGCAGGGCGTTAGCGCGGATTTTTTAGCGCTTAACAACAAGAAGCTGCAATCGGGCAGAAACTTCAGCGCGGCGGAGATCAAAGACGCCGCCGCGACGGTTATTATAGATATTAACGTTCAGCGAGCGCTCTTTGGCGATCGCAATTCGCTTGGAGAAATTATTGTTTTCAACAAACATTCGCTCAGGATCATAGGGACGCTTGCGGAAGAGGACGTTTTTGGTCCGCCAAGCTCGAACCTCGAGATATATGTGCCTTACGCGACCGCCATGTACAAAATAACGGGTTCCAGAGATCTGCTGGGCATAACGGTACAAATATCCGACGATATAAACTCAATCTTGGCGGAAGATAGCCTGACAAAAGTTTTAACCTCCGCGCATGGAAGCAAAGATTTTTTTACGCTTAACGGCAACAGCGTCAGAAAACTTGTGGAGAGCATGACGGATTCTTTAACGCTTTTAATCTCGTCGATCGCGTTTATATCGCTTGTGGTGGGCGGCGTGGGCGTGATGAACATAATGTTAGCCTCCGTCGTGGAAAGAACAAGAGAGATCGGCGTTAGAATGGCGATCGGCGCGAAACGCAAAGACATATTGCGGCAGTTTTTAACCGAGGCGGTTCTGCTCGCTTTGATCGGCGGCTGCATCGGGATCGCGCTGTCGCTAGCTTTGGCGTTAATTTTTAACGGCTTTTCGACGGATTTTAAGATATCGCCGTCGATCGGCGCGACGCTGGGGGCTTTGACCTTTTCGTCGGCGCTGGGCATGCTGTTTGGTTATATGCCGGCGCGCCGCGCCGCAAATCTAAATCCGATCGATGCGCTTGCGAGCGATTAAAGCGCGGCGATTTATCGGTTTTCGCTTAAAGCGGCGGCAATCGATTTAACGATCGTTTCGGCGTTTGCGATGAAAAAGAAGTGATCGCCCTCCAGCGGCGCGAAAACGCTGCGTTTGATCAGCGCGGCGATCGTTTCGCCGCTTTTAAACGAAGCGGCGCGATCGTCTTTGCCCCAGAAAATCAAAGTCGGCTTCTCCCGTTTGGCAAATTCGTTTGAAAAATCCTCGTCCACCACCAGCTTCAGCGTTTCGTACATATTCTCGCTCATACCGCGCGCGTCTTTTGTGCGGAGCATGTTGCGTAACGCGCCGCCGCCCAAAACGCGCTTGAAACGTTTGGCGAGGGCAATTTTCATACGCACCAGCACGGGCTTCGGCTCCACAATGCCAGCGCTGCCAAGCAAAATCAACAGCGGCGGATCAAGTAGCGCGGCAATCTTGCCGCCGAAACTATGTCCTACGATCGCGCTAGGCGAAAAATCAAGCGCGGCAAGCGCGGCGGCTGTAATTTGAGCGTAATCGCCCGTGGTCAAAGCCTTGTCGTTTTTGCTCGCGCCGAAACCGGGCAGATCGATATACAACGTTCTGAAACCGCCCATATAACGCGAAAAGGCGTTTTTCATCAGCTCTTTGTTGGCGCCCCAGCCGTGCAGAATCGCAATCTTTGGCGACGGCGCGTCGCCCTCTAGCAGATAGGAAATGTCGTAAACGCCGATCGGCGTTTTGACGGATCTAATCGCCATCGCTCACAACTTGCCCTTCGCCGATTTGATGGAACGGATATAGTTGTAGGTTACAGCGATCCGTTTTTGGCGCGGCAGAGCGTCTATAAGCGCGTTCAGCGTCGTTTCGTAGTCGCTAAACATATAGTTTGCGAGGCTGCCCGGAATCGGATTGATCTCGTTTAATATAATTTCGCCGTTCGTTATGAAAAAATCGCAGCGAATCAGCGCTCCGTCAAACCCGCGCGAATAGATTTTTCTAAACGCCTCGCGCAAAGCCTCCGCCGTCTCGCTTGGCAAATTTGCCTCTTTTACCTTTTCGTCGCGGGTAAAATCAAGATATTTCTGATCAAAATCCAGAAATTCCTTTTTTTGCGGCTGCTCTATCGCGGAAAGCCGCCACACGTCGCCCGTTCTGCAACCTGCAAGGTTGTATTCGCGCACGTTGGCTATGAACGGCTCCGCGATCGCCTCGTCGTCAAACTCAAACGCCATATCAATCGCGTAGCTTAAATCGGCTTCGTTTTTTACGACGCATACGCCGATCGAGCTGCCCAGCCGAAGCGGCTTTAATATAAACGGATACGCCATATTGATCGCGTCGCCTCGTTTAACGATCTGATAAGGCAGAGTCTTTACCTCGGAGACTTGCGCTAAAAACTTTGTCCAGCGCTTGTTAAAGCTCAAGACGGAAGCCTCTAAGCGCGGACCGACGTAAGGAATCGAGTGGAACTCGAAAAGCGCGGCGAGCTTGCCGTCCTCGCCGTCCGCGCCGTGCGCTACGCTGACGATCACGTCGCCGTCAATCGGCGTTCTGCCAAAGAGCGTTTTGCGCTCAAATCCGCCCCGCGCTAAAAAGAGCTCTCTGTTTTTTTTGTATCGTCCGCTTGCGAAATGTTCGGCTTTCATGTCGATCAGATCGATTAGATAAAAACGCCGATCGGGAGAGAGAAAAACAAACGCGCACTGCGCGCTGATCGCCTTGTGCAGAGAGATCGCGCTGACAATACTGATTTCGTGCTCGTAGCTCTGACCGCCGAATAGTATGATGGGTTTTAGCATCGCTCGCTTTCTTGGCTTTCTTGGTTGTTCGCGCGTTTACCAGCGCGCTATCGACGCGCTCGCCCCTGAAACGCCGCCGCGATCAACGCTTATACCGCGCCGCCCGATCGCGCCAAGCAAAAACATAAGCGCGACAAACGGCTTTTAACCGAATCGGCGGCGCGATCGTCGTTAGCGTTTCGAGAACTGCGGACTGCGGCGCGCTTTATGCTTGCCGTACTTTTTGCGCTCCACTACGCGAGAGTCGCGGGTGAGCAAACCGCGAGGCTTTAAGATCGCGCGAAAGCTCGCCTCAAACAGCGTCAGCGCTTTGCTAACGCCGTGTCTGAGAGCGTCGGCTTGCGAAGAGTAGCCGCCTCCGATCGCGCTTGCGTCGATATCTACTACGTTCTCCTGTTTGGTTAAACGCAGCGGCTGCATAACGCGCATCTTGATCGCTTCGTGTCCGCCGAGCCAAGTGTCGAGACTTACGCCGTTGATCGTCAGCTTGCCAGAGCCGGACGAGAGCCACACTCTTGCCACCGCCGTTTTTCGCTTGCCTGTGGCGTAAAATTTTTCGATTTTCTTTTGAGTTTTTTTAGCGCTCATCTTTAACCTTTAATTTGCGCGGTGTGCGGATGTTCGCTTCCCGCGTACACTTTGAGCTTTTTAAGCTGTTCGCGCCCAAGACTATTCTTTGGCAACATACCGCGGGCGGCTAGTTTGAACAGCTTTTCCGGATTTTTAGACAGCAGATCGGCGGTTTTTTCGCTTTTGACGTGTCCCGTCCAGCCGGTATGTCTGCTATACTCTTTCTCTAATTTGCCTTCGCGGCTTAAACGGACGCTGGAAGCGTTGATCACGACGATAAAGTCGCCGCAATCAACATGGGGCGTGAAGCTTGGCTTGTGCTTGCCGCGCAGTTTGACGGCGATTTCGCCGATCAGACGACCAAAAGGCTTGTCCTTTGCGTCGATCAGAAGCCAGTCGCGCCGCGCCGTCGCCGAGTTCAGGCTTGCGGTCAGCTTGCTCATAATGCTTTCCTTTCCAATATAAATAAAGGCGCGAATTATATCGTTCTCGTCTTAAAGTTAGCTTGATTTAAGCGGGAATTAAATTTTTGCCCGCCGCCCGCGTCGATCGCGTCGTTCGCGCTGCAAGCGTATCATATAAACCTTGACAAGACCAGACTAAAGCTGTATAATTAAATTAGCAAAGTTTTACCATGAGCGCTAAAATCAAGCGTTAAACGGAGATTGTATGCAAGCTAAGGACGCGCGCCAAGAGATACTGAACGCGGTAGTTTATAGTTATGTGCGAAATCCGCAACCGATCGGCTCGATGCAACTGAAAGAGGCGATTTCGGCGGATTTGAGCGCCGCCACGATTCGCAACTATTTCAGGCGGCTGGTGGAGGAGGGCTTCTTAACTCAGTTGCATAGCAGCGGCGGACGGATTCCAACCGATCTGGCGCTAAAGAGCTATTGGATTTCCGCGATCGATCCCAACGGAACTTGCGCTATCGACGAAGAAACGATCGAAAACGCCGCGCGCGCCTACGGACTTTACGCCCTGCTCGCCACGCGCGAGCCAAACCGTCTGCTGGAGGTTACGAAAAGCCGTATGGGACGCATTCTCGCCGCGTTTGAGTTCGGCGAAACCGCTTTGGGCGCGAACGCGGCGATTGAGCGGTTGCTGAATGAGTTTTGCGGCTACGACATTATCGATCTGATCGAGATTGCCAGAAGCAACCGCGTTGACGCGCTGTACAGCGCTCTGCTCAAGATCGAGCGCGGGCGCGTCAGACGCTACAACGCCGACGCGCTGATTGGCTACGCTCGCGGTTTTTGCGTCGATTTCGACCGCCTTTACAACGGCGCGATCGCTTCTGAGATGAACGCGCAACTGCTGTTTGACGCGCCGTCGATGATCGTGGCGCATAAGGTAACAAAGGGCGAAAAACCCGCGATGCTTGTCGCTTTCGGCGTGATGAACCGCGATTTTCTGGGCTTTATCAATTATATCAAGAAGGAGGATTAGTGAGCGAAAACGCGCAAGAGATCGGCGCAAACGACGAGGAGACGATCGAAGAGATCGCGCTCAAAGCCGAAGAAGCCGACGAGGAAAATTTTGAAGCCAAATACAACGAGGCGCAGGATCGTTATTTAAGGACCTACGCAGAATTTGAAAACGTCAAAAAACGGCTGGAAAAAGAGAAATATCAGGCGATTGATTACGCCTCCGAAGGCTTTGCCAAAGATCTGTTGCCGGTAATCGACGCGCTTGAGATGGCGCTGAAGATCGACGAGGTCGATCACTTTGAACAGCTGAAAGAGGGAGTCGATCTGACCAAGGCGGCTTTGATCAAGGCGTTTGAAAAGCACGGCGTTTTGCCTGTGGCGCACGAAAACGGTTTTGATCCGTCGCTACACGAGGCGATTATGCGGGCGGACGACGAAGCGCTGGAGGAAAACGCCGTCGCGCAGGTGCTTCAGCAGGGCTGGCGCTACAAGGAAAGATTGTTGCGTCCGTCGCTGGTTTCAGTAAATAAAAGGAGTTAAAGATGAGCAAAGTACTAGGTATTGATTTAGGCACGACCAATTCGTGCATGGGGGTTTTTGAAGCGGGCGAAGCGAAAATTATCCCGAATAAAGAGGGCAAAAACACCACGCCAAGCGTCGTGGCGTTTACCGACAAGGGCGAAATTTTAGTGGGCGACAGCGCCAAACGGCAGGCGATCACCAATCCCAAAAAGACCATCTATTCGATCAAACGGATTATGGGCTTGATGATGAACGAACAGAACGCCAAAAGCGCGCAGGCGAAGGTAAGCTACAACATCGTGGATAAGGGCGGCGCCTGCGCGATCGACGTGGACGGCAAAATCTACACGCCGCAGGAGATTTCGGCAAAAGTGCTGATGAAACTCAAAAAAGACGCGGAGGAGTTTCTTGGCGAAACGATCTCCGACGCGGTGATCACCGTGCCAGCCTATTTCAACGACGCGCAACGCAAGGCTACAAAAGAGGCGGGCGTGATCGCGGGGCTTAACGTGCTGAGAATTATCAACGAGCCAACCGCCGCGTCGCTCGCTTACGGGCTTGAAAAGCAAAAAGCGGAAAAAATTCTGGTGTACGACCTTGGCGGCGGCACTTTTGACGTAACGGTTTTGGACGTTGGCGACGGCGTTTTCGAGGTCTTATCCACCGACGGCAACGCCTTTTTGGGCGGCGACGATTTTGACAACCGCGTGATCGACTGGCTCGCCGACGAGTTCAAAAAGGACAATGGTATAGAACTGAAAAACGACAAAATGGCGCTTCAGCGGCTGAAAGACGCGGCTGAAAACGCGAAAAAGGAGCTGTCCAGCGCGACGGAGACTGAGATCAATCTGCCGTTTATCACAGCCGACGCGACGGGACCAAAGCACCTTGTCGTCAAACTCACCCGCGCCAAGTTCGAGGCGATGATTGACGATCAGATCGCCGAGACGCTTACGCACATTAAAAACGCGCTGAAAGACGCCGACGCGCCCAAAGAGGCGATCAACGAAGTGGTTATGGTGGGCGGCTCGACGCGCATTCCCAAAGCGCAGGAGGCGGTCAAAAACTTCTTCGGCAAGGAGCTGCACAAAGGGGTTAATCCCGACGAGGTCGTCGCGGCGGGCGCGGCTATACAAGGAGGCGTGCTGCGCGGCGACGTGAAGGACGTGCTGTTGCTCGACGTAACGCCGCTCTCTTTAGGCATTGAAACCTTAGGCGGCGTTATGACAAAGCTGATCGACAAAGGCACGACGATCCCCGTCAAAAAATCGCAGACGTTCAGTACCGCCGACGACAATCAACCCGCGGTGAGCATACACGTGCTTCAGGGCGAGCGCGATTTCAGCCGCGACAACAAATCGCTGGGTATGTTCGAGCTTTCAGGCATTCCCGCCGCGCCGCGCGGCGTGCCGCAGATTGAGGTAACGTTTGACATCGACGCGAACGGCATTTTGAACGTCGGCGCGAAAGACAAAGGTACGGGCAAAGAAAACAAAATTACCATAACGGGATCGTCCGGCCTCAGCGAGGACGAGATCAGCCGCATGGTTAAGGAAGCCGACGCCAACCGCGAAGCGGATAAAAAGCGCAAAGAGATCGTAGAGGCGCGCAACCAAGCCGACTCGCTGATCTATCAGACCGAAAAGACCTTGCGCGAAAACGAAAGCGCGGTTAGCGCCGAGGAGAAAGGCAAAATCGAGACCGCTATCGCCAACCTTAAGGATGCCATCGCCAACGAAAGCGCGAGCAAACAGGAGATCGACGACAAGATCAAGGCGCTTACGGAGGCAAGCCACAAACTCGCCGAAGCGATGTATAAAAAACAAGTCGACGAGCAAAGCGGCGCGAGCGGCGATCAGAACGCCAAACCAAAGCAAGACGACGTGATCGACGCGGAAGTCGAGTAACAGGCAAAAGACGGGCTTAAAACGGCGGCGAATAGACGCGAAAAGCCGCCTATAATTTCCGCCGCAAAACGCAACGCATATCGTTATTTCCGCGAAAGCGGGAACGACGGTATGCGCTCCTTATGCTCCAGCTTTGTTTGCGTCGTATTTGCGAAAAACTCAAGACTCTTTGGTCGTTTGCCCGTATCCTCCCACCGCAATTCGGTTCTTACGCCCGACGCCGCCATATTTACGATGTTCTTGTAAGCGCTCAGTCTGCCGCGATTGCTACAAATCAGCATGCTATGAAGTCCTTTTTATGATCATGATCGGGAGAGGCGTTTTTTAGCCTAAGAAGCCGCCGTTTTTTAAGCTAATGTTTGCTAGGGTGCGTTTTAATATACATCAAAAGGATTTCCCATGAAAAATCGTTTGTGTGGCGGCTGGACGAGAGCCTTGTTTACGGCGTTTCTGGCGCTTACCGGCGCTTTTGGAACTTCCCTATGGGACAGGTCGGGCGCTTTTATCACGCCTTCCGGCGAACCGACAAGAATAGGCGCAACGGCGCTTGTTCCGGTAGAGATTATCTTTCCCGCGACATGGAAGTCGGCGAAGGTCAAGTTTGAATTTGGTTCGCAGTGGATTCCAAACGTGGGCGTCGATCCAAAGTCCGTAAGGGTAGGCGAGGTTGTTCTTGACGAAACAATTCAAGCCCCTTATACCGCCTATCTTCCCGTAACAGTTACCGGCGAGGGATGGTTTTATTTTCATGGGACAATAACCTTTGAGGCTCCTGAGGGAGAGGTTTTCGC
>JAIRWX010000017.1 GCA_031268655.1 Helicobacteraceae bacterium
ATATTACAAGACGGGCATATGATGATTGGTTGGGAAGGGAAATTTCCTTCTCAAGATTTGTGCTTAGAAACACCTATTACAGAAAAAGATGGTAAATTAATAATATATTGAAATAAAAATAATGGAGTACGCCCCAACGGCGTAAACAGCCGCAACGTTATATGCAATACCCTAAAAGTTTTTGAAAAATTTGCGAAAGTTATTGACATACTAAGGAATTTTTGGTATAAATTTACCAAGGAGTTTGATATGGAAATGTCGCCGCAAATACAGGCATATTTTGAAGCAAAGGACGGCGATGCGAATCTAATTGCTAACTATTTCGCCGATAATATTTGTATAGATGATACCGGCGAAAATGATGTTATCAAAGGCTTTGATAATTGTAAAAAATGGCTTGAAGATAAAAGCAAACAATATCAAATGAAAACAAAAATTGTCGACATAAAGAATGAAGAGAATGGAACAATAAAAGTTTCTGTAATAGTTACCGGAAGTTTTGCTCCTGGGAATTATCCATTTGATTATTATTTTTCAATAGTAAATGGGAAAATAGAAGCCATAAAAATAATATATATGGGAGAATAACAGAACAATGGATAAAGCGCGAATACAAGGACAATTATAAGCGGTTTCAGGTATATAGACAAAGTTCGTCTGTATAGGAGTTATACAAAATTCACTGCACAGATTTTGTATAATGCGGCGCGATTTTGCGCGGCTTTCGCTCTTTAGTCAGCGCGTTTTTCGTTTGCGCGAGTTTGTGAATATAGATTGTGATTTTTTAGCGCCATACGAAGTATCGGATAAGGTTTTCCGTTATCGTCAAGCGGCGAATAACCTACAATGACAAATCCTAATTTTTTATAAAACAAGGCTGCCTGTTTATTTTGCTCGTTTACGTCCGCTTTTTTGATATGTAGTTTATTGATCGCGTATTCGACAAACAACCGCCCTATGCCCTTTCGCATCTCTTCAGGGCGAATAAACAACATTTCGATTTTATCGTTTGAGACGCCCATAAATCCCGTCATTTCGCCGTCGTCGTCTCTTGCCGCATATAAGTCAATTTTATCAAAATAGCGGTCTCTGATTTTTTGCTTATAAAATCGTATATCTTCCTCTGTTAAAAAATCGTGCGACGCTCTTACGGATAGCTCCCATATCTCTATTAAATTATCATATTCTTCTTTGGATGCGCGTTCCATATTTACGACGACCGTTTTTACAATTTTTTCAGCGCTTTAAGCGCCTCTTTCACCAGCTCCGACACCTCTGAAGACGCGCATTTGGCTAAGGCGCGCGTAATTTCGCGCGGATTGAAGCCAAGCGCTTCTAACGCCTGGGCCGCTTTGCCCGCGGCGCTATCGCCGCCCCTAATTTTTTCCAGATTTCCGCCCAACTGCACGATCATCAAACCAGCGCTTTTCTTACCCACGCCGGGCGCTTTTGTCAAAAGCCTCTCGTCTCCGTTTGCGATCGCTTCCGCAAACTGTTCGGGCGTGAAGGTTGAAAGGATCGCCGTCGCGCTTTTTGGTCCTATGCCGCTAACCTTGATCAGCGCCTCGAACAGAGCGCGTTCGGCTTCGCCGCTAAAGCCGTACAGCGTCGCGCTGTCTTCGCGCAAAACCAGCGAAGCAAGCAGTCGCGCGCGCGGCTTATCTAGCGCGGCATAGGTATTGAGCGAAATAAACAGCCGATAGGTTACGCCCGAGGCGGTCGACAGATCGCAGTAGCTCGGCTCTTTGGCGACAATCTCGCCCTCGATCGCTACGATCACTCGGTCGCCTTGATCGCGTAATCTTCCACGCCGCTGATCTCCAGACGAATTTCGCCTGCGCGGGAGTTCTCCTTTGGCACGAAAAGCAACTCTTTGGGCGGACTGAGCAAACGAAAACGAATCTCGTTGTAATTGCGCCATATATCCCTGTTGATCACCGCCGCGTTTAGCACTCTGTTTTGAATAACGCCGATCTCGTCCTGCAAGGCTTCAAGTTTGCTCCGCGCGATCTCCCACTCCTCTTTGAGCAGACGCGCGTTTTTCATCTCTTCCACATATTGGCTGTGGCGCTCGACAAACACGGCGGGCGGCGTGTTGCCCGCGAGACGATCGGCGTTCACCCGCTCGCGCAACTGATCAAACTGCGCTTTGTTTCTGGATAGCGCGACGCGCTTTTTGTCGTATTTGCGAAACGCGGCGTTCGCGTTGCGATCGCAGGTTTTGCCGTCAATCATCAAGGTTTCAAGCCGTTTGCGATCCGCCGCGCTGGCGGCGGCTTCAATATAGATGTGATTTTCGCCGCCCACTAAACGTTTGATCTCGATTCGCTCGCTGGCGATTAGCGTCGCGTGCGATCGTAAAATGCCGACCGTGATCCTGCGCGCCCAAATCATGCCTCCGATCGCAAGATCGATCTCCACCTCTTCCGCGCTGACGCGCCCGTGTTCGAGGCGATCGATCTTGGCCGTTTTGGCTTCCAGCATGCCCTTATGAACGCCAATTTCAGCCGTCTCGGCGACAATGGAGCTGGTGCTATGAGTTTGTCCCGCCACGCTGATTTTCACCGCCTTTATCTGCGCGCCGCTCCCCACGTTGCCGGACACGGCTATTTCGCTGGCTTCGAGCTTGGTGTTTGGACCGATGTGATCGTCCGACGCGTCTTCGCCTTCAACGCGGATTTTTATGTCGCTGTCCAAGCCCGCCTGAATGTTGCCTGTCGTTTTGAAATCCACGCTCTCGACCGCGATCGTGTCGCCTATGGAGAGGCTGCCGCCGCCGATTCTCTTATACGCGACATAGCCGCCGCATTTGGCGTAATAGCCGATGATTCGCGTATCCTCGCGCGTTTCGACGGTTTCGGAATCGACGCGCGCTATGGGTAAAACTTCGCGCTTGGCTTTCAGGATGGGAATATACGCGCCGCGAAAATCGCGCCCAGCCGTTCCGTTTTGCGGCTTGATATACTCGATCAGCAGTTCGCCCGCCTCGATCGGCTTTACAAAGCCGCGATCGGCGTAATCTATGCGATCGTCCTCTTTTGGCGCCTGTTTGTCTTTGTCTTGAAAGCGCAAAAGCAGACTCGCGTCGATTGCGGGCGCGGGCGCGACCCAATCGCACAACGCGACCTTAAACGGCTCCGGAACGCGATCATGAATGCGGATCTTATTTACCAGCACCGTTACGTCGTCCTGCATAGCGCCTTCGCGCAAGCCGACGATCATTCCGTAGCGAAGCTTTAGTTTGTTCAACTCTTCGATCAAATACTCTCTGACGCTTGAAAAGGCGCGTATAGCGCTGGTTGGTAAAATCGTAGCGACCGCCTTGGTTCGAGCGGCGTTGGCGGCGATCTCTACTATTAGCTGTTTGTCCTGCTGCGGCGCGGGCGCGAAGGAGACCGTATGTATCTGCTTGATCGCAAAATCGCCGTCGATCAACAGCACCGAATCGCTAAGCCTGCCGATCATCGCGGGAGCAAGTTCGACGGGAACGCTTGATTCTGGAAATTTAACGATGGTTTTGGTTTGGCGCGTCTGAAAATCGATTTGCGAGCTTTTTAAGCCGTATCGTTGCGAAAATTCTTTTAAGGCGGCTGGTACATTATCGGTCTCCAGCATTGTGGAACCTGCAACGCGCGGTTGCGTAGCGCCGATCTCGATCGGTCTTAATTCGTTGCCGTTTTCGTTATCCGACAAACCCATAGCCGCCTTTATTATACGCGCCTTTGCTACAATCGCCAAAAAGGCGTTTGGAGTGAAAGGCATATTTACCAATTCCGCGGGGATTTTAGTCTCCCGCGTTTTCGGTTTTGCGCGAGATTTTACCACAGCTTCGATTTTGGGCGCAAATATCTATTCGGACATATTTTTCGTGGCGTTCAAGCTGCCCAATCTGTTCAGAAGCATTTTCGCCGAAGGCGCTTTCACGCAGGCGTTTTTGCCGTCGTTCGCCGCCGCTAAGTTCAAGGGCGCTTTCAGCGCGAACGTATTTTTGCGAATTTTCGGCGCGGTAGTAATTCTTTCGCTGTTTGCCTCGATATTCAGCGAATTTCTGACGATGGCGATCGCGTGGGGATTCGACGAGTCGGCGAGAAGGATCGCCGCGCCCTATGTCGCCGTAAATTTCTGGTATCTTGATTTTGTGTTTCTGATCGCGTTTTTGACGGCTCTGCTTCATTACCGCAAACATTTCGCGGCGCCGTCGTTTTCAACGGCGCTGCTTAATCTTTCGATGATCGCGGCGCTGGTTATCGCGCACGGCAAAAGCGAGGAGACGATCGTCTGGTTTTTAACTTTTGGCGTGCTGATCGGCGGACTTTTGCAGCTTTTACTGCACGTAGCCGCGCTTAGAGGCAAGCGGCTTGTCGCAATGCTGATCGGCGGCTTCAGAAAAAAACGCGAGGTCGGACAAGACGTAAATCGTTTTTACAAAGCCTTTGTCCCCGCCGTTTTCGGCGCTTCGGCTATGCACCTGTCCGCGTTTTTAGACACCTTGCTCGCCACCTTTCTAGCCGTCGGAAGCGTGAGTTATCTCTACTACGCCAACCGCATATTTCAACTGCCTCTCGCGCTGTTTGCCATCGCGGTCTCAACCGCGCTGTTTCCCGCGATAGCAAAGGCGGTCGCGCGCGGCGATCAAGAGCGGTCGCTCAAATTGCTTGAGAAGAGTTTCTGGCTGCTGACGTTCTTGCTCTCTTTAAGCGCGTTGGGCGGCGCGTTGTTAAGCGACGGAATTGTCTGGCTGCTGTTCGAGCGCGGCGAATTTGCCCGCAAAGACACGATCGTCGCCTCGGCGGCATTGACCTTTTATATGATCGGACTAGCGCCTTTCGGTCTTTCGCGTCTCTTTTCGCTCTGGCTCTACTCCAATCATCTGCAAGCTCTGGCGGCAAAAAACACCGCGATCGCGCTCGGATGCAACGTCGCGTTTTCGCTTACGCTTATCAAACCGCTCGGCGTTTACGGGCTTGCGCTGTCGGGATCGCTATCGGGCGCGGTTCTTCTGTTTCTTAGCGCTAAAGCCTTCGGTTGGCAGAGGGTTTTCGGTATGATCCGCGCCAAGTTTGTTTTCGCTCTTTTGGGCGCGCTCGCGCTGGAGGTTCTGGCGATCGAGGGATTTAAGTTAGCCGTAGATTATCGAGGATTTTTTGGGTGAAGCGATTTTTTCTATTTGATTCTCATTTAAAAAGCAAAGTCGAGTTCGCGCCAGAGTTTGAAAACGAGGCGCGAATCTACCTGTGCGGTCCCACCGTGTACGACGATTCGCATCTGGGGCACGCAAGAAGCGCCATCAGTTTCGATCTGCTGCGGCGCGTTCTGACCTGCCTTGGCTACAAAGTAACCTTTGCGCGTAATATCACGGATATAGACGACAAAATCCTGAAAAAAATGGAACAGAGCGACAAATCGCTGGAAGAGATTGTCGCTTTTTACTCCGATCGCTACCGAAGCGATATGGAGGCTCTGAGCGTTCTGCCCCCCACGATCGAGCCGACGGCGACCGGACATATATCGCAGATGATCGAGCTGATCGACAGATTGCTAACGCGGGGCGCGGCGTATCAAACGCCAAACGGCGACATATATTTCGACGTAGCCAAATATCCGCAATACGGCTTGCTTTCGGGCGAAACGCAGGAAGACGCGCAGACAAGAGTCTCTACGGAACAGAAGCGCGACGCCCGCGATTTCGCGCTGTGGAAAGCGGCGAAACCGCTGGAGGCGGTCGGCTACGATTCGCCCTTTGGCAGAGGTCGCCCCGGCTGGCACCTCGAGTGTTCCGCCATGGCGCAGACGCGCCTATTCAGGCGGGGGGCGGAATACGCCTGCGATATTCACGGCGGCGGCAGCGATCTCTTCTTCCCGCACCACGAAAACGAAGCGGCGCAGACCAAATGCGGATACGGAGTAACGCTCGCCAAATACTGGATGCACAACGGCTTTGTCAGAATCGACGGGCGAAAAATGAGTAAGTCGCTGAACAACAGTTTTTTTGTCAAAGACGCGCTGTCGATCTTTCAGGGCGAAGCGCTTCGGTTTTATCTGATGAGCGTTCACTATCGCGCCGGACTAAACTACAACTACGGCGATCTGAACGCGAGCAAGAAGCGCTTAGATCGGATCTATCGCCTCAAAAAGCGCGTAGACATAATTGGCGAACCGGAGAGCGCCTTCAAAGAGGAGGCGATCGCGGCGATGAGCGACGATCTGAATATCTCCAAAACCTTGGCGGCGATCGACGAGATGATAGCGCGATCAAACGACGCGCTGGATAAAAATCCCAAAGACAAAACGGCGAAAGCGGCGCTTGGCGGCAACCTGAAACTGATTAGCGATCTGCTTGGCGTGGGCGCGCAAGATCCTTACGAGTGGTTTCAGTGGGGCGTGATTGAGACGGATAGGCGAGAGATTGAAAAGCTGATCGCCAGCCGCGCCGCGGCGAAGGCGAACAGAGATTACGCCGTCGCCGACGAAATCCGCGAAAAATTGAGCGCGATCGGCGTTAGCGTAATGGATCTGTCCGAAAAAACCGTGTGGGAAAAGTTGTGATTTCGCGCGCCGCGCTTTTTATTCTGCTCTGTTCGCTCGGCTTCTGCGCGTCGCCTACGGCGGATCGGAACGTTAACGCAAAGGCGGCGCAAGAACCCAATCCTAAAACAGACGCGCCGATATATCCCGCGCCGCTGAAAAATATGATCGGGCAGATGATTGTCGTGGGCTTCGAGGGGATAAACGCCGCGGACGATCGCGTAAAGCGCGTCGCGGCTCAAATAAAAAACGGCTCTGTCGGCGGCGTGATAATCTACGCGCGTAACGTCGGCGACCCCGTAACCTTTGAGAGGCTTACGCGCTCGCTTCACTACTCGATTAGCGACAATCCCCCGCTTTGGATAATGATCGATCAGGAGGGGGGCAAAGTTCAGCGCTTAAACTCGCAAAAGGGCTTTAGCGACTACCCTTCGGCGAAAAAAATAGGCAAAGGGACGCTAAACGCCGCCTTTTCCGTCTATCGCGATTTGGCGTGCGAGCTGCGAGGATATGGGATCAACTTCAATCTCGCGCCGACGGTCGATCTCGATCGAGGCGAAGGCGTGATCGCCGCCGACGAGCGCGCTTTTAGCGCGGACGCGCGTAAAACGACCGGGTTCGCAACGCAATTTGTCAACGCGCACGACTCGTGCGGGGTATTAACCGCGATAAAGCACTTTCCCGGTCACGGCAGCGCGAGCGGCGATCCGCATATTGAAAGCGCGGACGCGACCGCCGCTTACGCGGCGGAGGAGCTGACTCCTTTTAAGGCGCTGATCGACGCTAAAAAAGCCCGCGCCGTGATGGTTTCTCACATTATTGATCGCGACGTGGACAACGCTCCCGCGACGCTCTCCAAAACGCATATCGATCGCCTGCGCGCGCTCGGCTTTGACGGCGCGGTTATCGGCGACGATCTGCAGATGGGCGCGATCGCGTTAAATTACGATCTCAACGAGACGATCGTAAAGGCTATTAACGCGGGCGATAACATACTGCTGTTTTCCAATATGTTTGCGTACGATCCGGAGATTCCCGAAAAAGCGCAAATTATCGTCAAAAAAGCGATAGCAAGCGGCGAAATAGATCCGCAAAAAATTATCGATTCGTACAATCGCGTTATCGCGCTTAAACAGCGACGACAATGACGGATCTTGACGAAACTTTTCCCGACGATCTCTTTAGCGAAAATATAACCGAGCGGTTTTTCGACATGCTGTTTAACGGCGATCGAGAGATTGCGAAAGCGGAAATTTTAGCGTTGCTGGATCTGCAGGGCGATCGCAACGACAAGATGATCGAGATAATGACAAAGATAGCGGGCGGCTGCGAAAGATGAGAGAGTTTTTTGCGATCGCTCTAATTGCGATAAATCTATCGGCGATCGATTGGACGCACAGCGAACCGTTTGCCTTACGAAAAGACGAATTTGCCGTTTTTGAGATCGATGATAATATACTGACTTTCAAATGGTCGCTGTTTCATAACAACGGCTTGGTTTCGTTGATCAAATACGATCATTTTCCCTATCAAACGATCCTCTACGACGATTATAAATTAAATTCGATCAAAATCCCGATCAAAACCAATAAAACCGCCATATCAGAGAATCCATATATTATGATTGTATTTGACGGCTTTGATAGCGATCGCAACATTTCAAATATGCGTCTATATCTATCCGACTCGCTTGGAACAATAAGCGTTAAAAAGGCGTTTGATGAACGAGATCGATAACATAATAAGCGGCTTTTTCGAACCGACGATCAGAGAGTATATCGGTAAAATTCCAGTCGGAAAACGGCTAAGAAGCCGCCTGATCTGCGCGATTGCGAAAAATAGCGACAGACGCTTTTTTTTAAGCGCGATAGTGGAGACGATTCATCTTGCGAGCCTGTTGCACGACGACATAATCGACGACGCAAAAACAAGGCGGGGGGCGCCGTCGGTATTTGTAACGGACGGCGCTAAAAAGGCGATTCTGGTCGGCGATATTTTCTATGCATCCGCGTTTGCAAAACTAACCGAATTTGAGAGCGCGATCGCGGAAGTTATCGGCAAAGCGGTGGCAAAACTTGCGTATGGCGAATTTTTGGACGTTAAGCTCTCGGAATCGTTTAACGCCGATCGAGAACGGTACGAAAATATGATCTACCTGAAAACGGCGGCTTTGATCGAGGCGAGCTGCGAAGCCGCGGCGATACTGGCGAATAAAGATCGCGAAAGTTTCAGAAATTTTGGCAGACTGCTGGGCGTCGCGTTTCAGACGATCGACGACGTTTTGGACATTACGCATAACGAGACGGAGCTGGGTAAGCCGTCGCTTAACGATCTGAGCGAGGGAAAAGTTACGCTGCCGCTAATCGATTTTTATTACGCCGCCGACAAAAACAATCAAAAAAAGCTGATTTCGCTCTTTGGCAAAACAATAACAAAAAGCGACGCCGACTGGTTAAGGAGCGTACTGGAACAATCCGGCTCGATAGCAAGAAGCCGCCAATACGCCAAAGAGCTGCTAGACGACGCCAAAAGCCTTGTCGCGGGCGACGACGAGCTTTCAAGCGTTGCCGACGCGCTTATCCGTCGTATAAAATAGTCGCTATAATAACGGCAAATGCGCTACTTACTAATATCAATCTCATACAAAAACACGGATATAGCGGTGCGCGAGAAACTCGCGTTTGATATAGAGAGGCGAGAGCGCGTCTTAAAAACGCTCAAAGCCGGCGGTAATATCGACGAAGCGGCGATGCTTGTTACCTGTAATAGAGTCGAGTTGGCGTTGAGCGCTTTTGATCTGCACGGCGCGTTAAGCGAGGCGTTGGACGCGCTTCACAACGAGAGCGGCGTCGATCGCGCGGAACTTGACGGACGCGCTCACAGCTACGAGGACGAAGGCGCGGCGCGACACCTGTTCAGCGTCGCCAGCGGACTTGAGAGCGTGGTGGTGGGCGAATCGCAGATTGCCGGTCAGTTCAAAGAGGCTTTCAAGTTCGCCTTCGAGCGCGGTTTCGCCGGCAAGCGGCTTCGGGCTTTAAGCGATCACGCGATGCGTTGCGCGGCGGCGGTACGCGGCGGCACGGAGGTGGGTAAAAATCCCGTTTCGGTATCCAGCGCGGCGGTCGCTCAGGCAAAAGCGCTTATGAACGGAAATCTGGAGGGCAAAACGGCGATCGTTATAGGCGCCGGCGAGATGAGCCGTCTTGCCGCCCTATATCTTATCGGCGCAAAAGCTAACGTGGTCGTGATCGGGCGCGATCTCGACAAAACCGAAGAG
Organism: Helicobacteraceae bacterium; assembly: GCA_031268655.1. GTDB lineage: Bacteria > Campylobacterota > Campylobacteria > Campylobacterales > SZUA-545 > JAIRNH01. The sequence goes on from JAIRWX010000017.1 coordinate 9,803, forward strand.
TTTGCCAAAGAGCTTGGCGAAAACGCGCAAGCCGCGTCGTTTGTCAAGCTGCCGCATCTGATCAACTCCTGCGAGCTGCTGTTTACCGCCACGGGCGCTCCGCACACGATCATCTCTTCCGAGATAGTTGAAAGCGTGAATTTTAATCGCTATTGGTTTGATATCGCCGTGCCGCGCGACATAGAATCCGTCGGCGAGGAAAACGTCAAAATCTACGCCGTGGACGATCTGCAATCCATCGTACAGACCAATATGAACTTACGAGAGGAGGAGGGCGCGAAAGCGTTTCGCATCGTGGGCGAATACGTTGAAAATTTTTTTAGCTGGCTCAGCTCTTTGGGGGCGGATCCGCTCATCAAAGCGTTGCGCGCAAAAGCCTGTAGAGCCTGCGAAATAGAGCTGGGGCGCGCCGTGAAAAAAGGGGTCCTGTCAAACGATTGTTTAGGCGGCGTGGAGCTTGTGCTGCACAGCGCCTTCAAGCGGTTTTTGCACGCGCCCACCGTCGCGCTTCGTCTGGCTATGGACAAACAAAACGGCGAGACGATCGCGGAAACGGTGAAAGATATATTCGATTTGGAAGGCAAATAGTTGCGTTTTAGCAGAGCTTTTATCTGTTCGATCAAAGAGACGCCTAAAGAGGCGGTTCTTAAAAGCCACCAATACCTGATTCGCGGCGGGTTTATCTCCGCTCAATCGGCTGGCGTTTACGATCTTATGCCGCTTGGCAAGCGGGTTATCGACAAGATCCGCGCCATTATCAAAGAGGAGTTGGATAAAGTCGGCTGTGAAGAGGTAGGTCTGGGCTTTGTAACGCCGAGCGAGCTATGGCGCGAATCGGGGCGCTTTTTCAAATACGGCAAGGAGCTTCTGCGCTTCAAAGATCGCAAAGACGGCGAGTTTGTGCTGGGACCCACGCACGAGGAGGCGATGGTCAGCCTCGTTCGCGGGCGCGTTTCAAGCTACAAGCAGTTGCCGCTCAACCTATATCAAATCAACCTCAAATTCCGCGACGAGGCGCGTCCGCGCTTTGGCTTGATGCGCGGACGCGAGTTCTTGATGAAAGACGGCTACAGCTTTCACGGTTCGCGCGAGGATATGTTGCGCGAGTTTCGTCTAATGGAGGAAACCTACAAGCGCATTTTCAGACGAATAGGGCTTGACTTTCGCGTGGTAGAGGCGGACAGCGGGGCGATCGGCGGCAGCGGCAGCAAGGAGTTTATGGCGCTTGCCGACGCGGGCGAAGATACGATCTTGCGCTGCGAAAAGTGCGAATACGGCGCGAACGCGGAGGCGGCAAAGCGCGTCAAGCCGACCTATGCGCCTTTTGAAAGCGATCTTAGCGGCGAGATCGCCACGCCAAACATCGTTTCTATAGACGATCTGACGGCGTTTTTGAAGATTCCCGCATACAAAACCGTCAAGGCGATCGCCAAAAAAGCGCTGTTCGACGAAGGCGAAAAGATCGCTATATTCTTTATTCGCGGATCGGACGAACTGGAAGAGACTAAGGCGCTAAACGCGATCGGCGCAAACGAGTTGTCCGACGCGAACGCCTCCGATTTGGAAGCGTACAAAATTGCCGTCGGATTTATCGGTTGCGATTTCAAAGGCGAAGAAGTATTGACCATAGTCGATAATGAGCTGCGAAACGAAACAAAAATGGTTACGGGCGCAAACAAGAAAGACGCGCATATCGCGGGCGTACACGTAGGCGGCGCGCATACTTTTGCCGACCTGATCGCGGTTCAAGACGGCGATCTCTGCCCCGTCTGCGGCGCGAAGTTAGCGCGGCGATCGGGCATAGAGATAGGACATATCTTTCAGCTTGGCGATCGTTACTCGAAGCCTTTGAACGCGACTTTTCTGGACGAAAACGGCAAGGCAAAGCCGTTTATTATGGGAACGTACGGCATAGGCGTAAGCCGTCTGATCGCCGCGGTAATAGAGGCAAACGGCGACGAAAAGGGGTGCGTCTGGAACGAGGCGATCGCGCCGTATCTTGTCGATATTATCGTCGGCAACGTAAAAGACGAAAAACAAAGCCGTTTAGCCGAAAATCTCTATTCACAACTGCTTCACGAAAAAATAGAGACAATACTAGACGATCGCGCGGTTGGCTTTGGGGTCAAAATGAACGATTTTGAGCTGATAGGATTTCCATACGCCGTTATCGTCGGCAAAAACGCTACGGACGACAGAGCGGAGATTGTCGTCCGAAAAAGCGGCGAGCGAATTACGTTAAACGTCGATCAAATTGTTGAACGGATAAAGGAGAGCGGATGAAAAAAGTATTAGTCGCGTGGCTCGCGCTGTTAAGTTGCGCCGCGTTTGCGGCTACAAATAAAGAGATAGAGGGATTTTTTTCGCGCAGTTTTGAGCGAAATCCAAACTTTACCTTTGATAAATTGCGCGTAATTAAGCGCGAGGAGGTCAAAGGGCTGAAAGGCTGGGAGACGCTGGATCTGAATCTGTCCTTCACGCCGAAAGGGTTGAGCGCGCCAACCTATCAAGCCGCGCGCCTCTTTACGCACAAAGGCTTTATCGCTCCGGAGATGCTTGCGATCGACAACGACGCGCATAAAACGGTCAGCGATACGAAGTTGGAAGAAACGGCGCGCGTCGTGATGCAAAACTCTCCGAACGTCGCGCTAAAAAAAGCGCGGGTGATTAAGCGTTACCCGCTTAACGAGATAGAGGGCTGGGAAGCGGTCGCTATGCAGTGGGACGTCGATCTCAAGCAGGGCGCGCAGACGCGAGAAGTTTCGGACGTAGTCGTATGGTTCGCGGGCAAAAGCCGCGTCGCGCCCGATATTATCCGCGTAAATAGCGGCGATTCGCTTAAATCTGAGATCAAAGGCGACGTGAAGGCGGAACACTACCGAGCCGACCATCTGATCGCTGGAAACGCGAATGCGACGCACAAAGTCATAGCCTTCAGCGATCCGCTATGCCCCGCGTGCCGTCAGACAATACCCGCTTTGCTAAAAGCGGCGAGCGAAAATCCCGATAAAATCGCCGTCTATTACTACGCGATGCCAACTCACGGCGTTTCGCCGACGCTGATGAAAGCGGCGATCGCAAGCCGTCTGGCGGGCGTTAAAAATCCCGAGCGCGCTATGTATGAAACCGATCTCGCCGTTAAAACGGGCGACGATCTCGAGGCGTTAAAAATCTTTAACGAAACCTTCAAAACAAAATACGAGTTGAAAGATATAAACGCGCCCGCGGTTTTGGAACATTACAACGCCGATCAAAAAGCCGCCTCGGAGTTGCTTATCAACTCTACGCCGTCGATCTTTATCAACGGCAAGTTTGATCCAAAACGTCAAGAGATAGCAAATATCGTCGACTCTCTAAACAAGAAGTGAGAAAATTTACGATCGCCTCCCGCGGCAGCGAACTTGCTCTGTGGCAGGCAAATCATATAGCTTCGCTGTTAAAGGCGGCGCGAGGCGATCTGGAAATCGATATCAAAATTTTCAAGACCAAGGGCGATATTATTCTCGATACGCCGCTTGCGAAAATAGGCGGAAAGGGGCTTTTCGTCAAAGAGCTTGAAGACGCGCTGCTGCGCGGCGAAGCCGATCTGGCGGCGCACAGCCTCAAAGATCTGCCTACGCGACTCCCGACGGGGCTGATCCTAGCCGGCGTAACCAAGCGAGCCGATCGGCGCGACTGCCTGTTAAGCGAAAAATACGACTCTTTCGACAACCTGCCTCAAGGCGCGATCGTGGGTACGACCTCGTTGCGCAGACGAATGCAGCTACTGGCGAAACGTCCCGATCTCATCATTAAAAATTTGCGCGGTAACGTGCAAAGCCGCATTGAAAAGTTGAAAAACGGGCTTTTCGACGCGATTGTGCTCGCGTTGGCGGGGCTGGAGCGGCTCGAATTGACAAACGCGGTTAAATATGTAAGCGCGTTCGAGCTGGATATGATGCTGCCCGCTATGGGACAGGGCGTTTTGGGATTAGAAAGCGCTAAAAACGATGAAATCGCGTCGATCATCAAGCCGCTAATCGACGAGCGCGCCGCTATCGAAAGCGCGATCGAGCGCGATTTTACCGACAGGCTTCAAGGCGGCTGCCAAGCTCCGATCGGCGTAAGCGCGGAACTGTCGCAAAACGGCGAAATCCGCGCGCGAGGCATTGCGGGACTTCCAAACGGCAGAGAGATAATCAACGCCGAAATCCGCGGCGATCGATCGAATTATAAAGCGATCGGCGCGCAACTGGCGGATAAGCTATTTGCGCTCGGCGCTAAGGAGATTCTAATTCGCGCCGAAGCGATGAACGCCGCCGAAAATTAATCCGCGTAACCGCTTTCTTTTCAGCGGACGCTTCTACTTCAAAGACTACCGTTATATGAAATTGCGCGTTGTTATGCGCGAAGATTGAGGCAAAGGCGAAAGGCGTTTTGGGGCGCAAATATCAAGATTGTATTGTCGGATCAAACCTCTAAACGGCGGGAAGAAAGCGGGGGGGGGTAGGCAAATCAACCTTCTCCCGCCGTTTGAAATTGAAGTTTACAAAAACAGCGTGGCGTTTTTGTGATTACAGCTTTGCGACGTTTTTGGAGAGGTAGTCCGCAACGCCTTTATGATCGGCTTTAATACCGTCTTCGCCTTTGCGCCAGCCGGCAGGGCAAACTTCGCCATGCTCGTTTGTGAACAAAACCGCGTCCACGACGCGTAAAGTTTCGTCGATATTGCGTCCGATTGGCAGATCGTTGATCGTGGCGTGTCGAATTTTCTTATCTTGCGCGTCGATAACAAAGGTGGCTCTGAACGCGACCGAATTCGGATGTTCCGCGTCGTAGGCTCTGACAATAGCGTGATTAACGTCCGCTACGATCGGAAACTGCACCTGCCCTATTCCGCCGCCGTTTACGGGAGTGTTTTTCCACGCCCAGTGAACGTGTTCGCTGTCGATCGAAACGCCGATCACGTTAAAGCCGCGATCTTTGAACTCTTTGACGCGCTTATCGAAAGCGATGATCTCCGAAGGGCAGACGAAAGTAAAATCCATAGGCCAGAAAAAAAGAACCGCGCCTTTGGGTCCGATATTTTTGTATAACTCAAAATCCGCGATTTCGCCCGAAGGCAGAACGGCTTTCGCCGTGAAATTCGGGGCTTCCGTTGCTACAAGCGACATAATAGTCTCCTCGTTGTGTGAATTTATTGACGTAAAAGCGTAGCGAAAAAGAACTTAAATAATAATAATTCCAAATTACGTAAACATTTAACGCTCTCGCCAACGACGATCGCGGCGCCAAACGCCTTTGAATAAACGCGCCGATCGCGCTTGCGGCGGCTTGCAGAGCGATACGGCGATCGATTACGCGATCCGCGTAATCGATATTCATTTTCAAGCGTTTTGCGTCAAAACAAAATCGCGTCGTCTTTGTCGCGCCTTGGGATTTAGGGCTTTTGCGGCTAATCGCGCATTGATAAACAGAGCTTATTAAGACGTTCTCGCCGTATGCGACGTTTTGCCAGCCCGGATAAGGGCTTTGCGCAGCAAAGACCAGGGCTGGCAAAATGTGGCGGAGTTTTTGCGTGGGAATGGAGCGTAGCGGAGACCAGAGCCAAAACGGAGCCCGAGCCGCCAAAGGCGACGAAGCGTAAACAGACCTGTTATACGACGTTGGGGCGTACATCATTTTTTTTATTAAATTTTTCTATTAATTTGTTATTTGCTTCTATGTTCTTTTTAAAGTCTATCATATTTGAATTAAACAACAAATCGTAATTGGCGTCTTTAGATTTAAATCTATTTACACCATATATTATACTATAAGCGGGCATATCCTTTGTAACTATCGCACCCGCCGCTATAACAGAATTTTCCCCAATTATTATTGGCCCCAATATTTTTGCGCCATCAGCGATTACTACATTTTTACAAATTATTGGGTTTCCAACATTTTCCCATTCACTATTAATTTTATTAAATTTCATGTTTGATCCAATGGTTACATTTTGAAAAATCACAACATTTTCACAAATTTTTGAGGCAACAATTGTACACCCTCGTGCGTGATGAGCAAACAGTACACTTTTATCTATTTCTGTACAATGAATTTCACAACAATAAAATTTTTCCAATAGATTACTTGCCAATTTTTGTAAAACTTTATTCCTAGAATAACAATTTAATTTTACCAATTTATCAAACATATTCAAAACCCCTCTTTCCAAAATTGTGTTTCCAAGAATGTTTACACCATTTTATATTTTTAGTCAATCCATTATTTAAATATTTCATAAATATACTCCCAACCATTTTAGCCCCAATGTCGTATAACTACGCTTATAGATGAAACTTTTCATCTATAAAATAGCCCTTTTGCTAAAAATGGCGCATAACATGACGTGGCTACCTGCGGTAGCGGGTGGGTAGTTTCTGACCCCTCATGACTAGAAGAGGTGCCAATTTTTACTTGGTACTGGCCTGCCAAAACCCTTTCCAGGTAGTCGGGTGATCCTGGTAATACGCACATTGTTCTCTATAATAAAAGGAAGGTTTATCCTCCTTAACCAACGCCTGAAACAGGGGAAGGGCTTCGGCAAAGCGGCCTTGGTAAAAAAGATCTCGAGCTGCGTCAAAACGCAGGAGAATCCCTTGTTTTTCGACAAATACCCTTTCTGGCATAGGCTCATAAACCGTAACCGCTTCTTTTTTCCCCACCACCGTAACCTGGGCAAGTTTACGTCCCCAGAACGAACCGGTCTTCCCGGCTTGGGTAAAGGT
>JAIRWX010000023.1 GCA_031268655.1 Helicobacteraceae bacterium
CATTTCCACGCCGTTGCTCCGGCACATTTTGCCAGCCCTGGTCTTTGCTTCGCAAAGCCCTTATCCGGGCTGGCAAAACGTCGTAAACAGCCGGAACGTTATTCGCAATAGCCCATACAATAGACGGCTCTAATAATTTATCCACATAATCAAATACAAAGTCATATTCATCGGGATTTATTAATTGGATAAAACCATCTTCATAAATGCCAAAACCCATTTTTTCCCATATTGTTATAAGTTCATTGGGTAAAATGTTTTTATATTTTTTAATTATATTTTGTGGTACATTACCCACTTTAAGATAATTTTTATTTCGTTCCTCAAATGTTAATCTTGCCATAATAAACCCTCCTTTTTGACGCTTACAAGATGCGCGGCAAACAAGCGCGTATGCGCGTCCGATCGGTATCGCAACTCAAAGCGATCTATAACGCTCTAAACCAGCTTGATTAGCTCTTCAAACTCTTCGGCGAGCGTAATATAATCTTCGCCCCATCTGTTGCTAACCGCAGTCTCCTGTAAAGAGCTGATCGGCGCAAACTCGGCTTTCAGCGCCTCCTTGTCGATCGATCGATTGTTTTCGAGCGCGTCAATCGCCGTCGCGATCAGCTTCTTTTGATCTTCAAGCGGCATTTCCGCCCAGTCGGACCGCTTCGATTTATTGAGAAACTCCAGCGTCTTGTTCAGAAGAATCTTGAGGGCTTCCGGTGCGTGCATTTTGCTTAATCCTTTCTTGGTGTAAATGCGAAGAATAGGCGCGTCAACAGCCAAAGCGAGATGATCGGAAAGATGATCGTTTCAAATACAAACAACGAAAAGAGCGTAATAAAGCTTTTAACCAGCGCGTTCGCGCGCTCTTTGAAAGCGTCCACCTTTGTTGAGAGCGCCTCCATGCTTGCCCAATTTTTGATCTTTTCCATAAAACCCGTCTCCTCGCCCGGCAGGATATTTTCACCGAGCGAAGATCTTTGGAACTCCATATCCGCAATGGACTCTTCGTATTTTGCCTGTAAAAACCTCTCTGCGATCATTGACGCGCCAAACGCCGTCAGCGGGATTATCAGTCGGACGACCAGACCCAGCGCGAGCAGCCGCGCCCCCCAATAAGCGAGCGGTTTTTGAAATTTTACTATCCATATCGCAAACAATAAAATGATCGCGCCGACGGAGACAAAAATGGAAAGCCCGATTTGCGATCCGACCTCCATCAAAATCCTCTGCGCGCCCAGCGATACTATCGCTAGCGCCAGAGCGTCCGAGAGCTTCTCGATCACGTCCAAAACGGGCGACAAAGCCTCGCCGACGGACAACGTAACAAACGGAGGGTGCAACTGCGTGCCCTTAAACATAGAAACAATTGCGTGCGTAGCGCGAACGCCCGCGTAGGTGAAAGCGGTTTTAGTCAGCGTACGTTCAAGATACTCCTCCGCCTGTTTGTCAAGCGGCGCGAACAGCGCTTCAAAGCTCTGCTCCCTAGCCGCGCCCCAGCGCGAGGCGATCAGTAGCGCCAAAACGACGATCGAGAGGGCTATTCTGATTGCAAAGGCGCGCCGATCGGCGGCGACGCGATTGTCGGCGGCTTCGATCGCCTTGATTACGTCAAACTTGTCTTCAGCCATTTGACAACCTTTGCGCAATTTGCTCCACGCTCAAGCCCAAGCTCTCCTCCACTTGCCGTACAGCGCCGTGTCTTAAAAACTCGTCGGGCAACTCGAAGCGATCTATTGTAACCGATAGGCAGTCGATCTCCATTAACGCCTCCGCAATCGCCCCGCTTACGCCGCCGACTATAGAGGAATCGCTGACAACGGCAAAACGGCTGTAATTTTTGGCGGCGATTTTAAGCGCGTTTTTGTCGATCGGCTTTACAAAGCGCAGATCCAAAACGCCGGCTTTGGTCCCGCCGCGCTCCAGAATTTCGCTTATGGCAAGCGCCTTCGCCGCGCCGTTGCCGTAACCAATCAATAGCAGCTTTTCGCCCTCTTTGAGCCATTGGGCTTTGCCAAGCTCAAACGGCTCGAACGCCGCCGCCAAACAATCGTGAAACGCGCCGCGGGGGTATCTGAAAGCGCACGGCTTGTTCAAGTCGGCGGCAAAGCGAACCGCGTCGATAAGGCTCGTCTCGTCTCGCGGAGCGAACAAGATCATATTTGGTACGGCGCGAAGATAGGCTATATCAAACGTTCCCTGATGCGTCGCGCCGTCCTCGCCCACGATACCCGCTCTGTCGATAGCAAAAACGACGGGCAGGTTGTCGATCGCGCAGTCGTGGATAATTTGATCGTAGCCGCGTTGCAAAAAAGTGGAGTAGATCGCGCAAAACGGCTTAAAGCCTTCTTTGGCAAGCGCCGCGCAACTCGTTACGGCGTGCTGTTCGGCGATCGCCACGTCCCAGAAACGATTGGGAAATTCCTCGATTAACTTATCCAGTCCCGTGCCGCTTGGCATAGCGGCGGTAACGCCTACGATCTTATCGTTCTCGCGGGCGAGCGCCAACAGCGCGTCCGAATAAATCTCGGTCGCGCTTTTTTTATCGCCGTTTTTGAGCGGCTTACCGCTCGCTTTATCAAACGGTCCTACGCCGTGCCAATGCTCCTGCTTGCCCTGCGCTATATCGTAGCCTTTGCCTTTGATCGTACGGGCGTGGACGACGACGGTTTTTTTCATCTCTTTGGCTCGGTTCAAAACGGAAATCAAAGAACCAAGATCGTGTCCGTTGACCGGACCGATATAATCCAATCCTAGCTCCTCAAACAGAATACCGGGCGTAATCAGCCGCAAAGACTCCTCGAAACGTTTGGCAAGATAATGAAAGGTCTCGTTGCCGCCAATCGCGCCGTCTATCAGCGATTTGAGTTTCTGGAACCATGGGGCGGCAATCGCCCTTGAAAGCGACAGGCTAATCGCGCCGATCGGTCGCGCAATGCTCATCTCGTTGTCGTTGACTATGATAACGATCGGATATTTGCGATCGCCAAGCTCGTTCAAAGCCTCGTACACCATTCCCGCGCTCAACGCGCCGTCGCCGATCAGCACGATCGGCGTACGGGTTTCGTTTTTAAGAGCGATCGCCTTCGCCGCGCCGACGGCGACGCTGACGCTTGTGGAGCTATGTCCGGCTATGAAATAGTCGAAATGGCTTTCTTTGGGCTTGGTAAAGCCGCTGACGCCGCCAAAACGGCGAAGCGTTTCAAAACTATCCCATCGATCGGTAAGTAGTTTATGCGCGTAAGCTTGGTGCGACACGTCGAAAATAAACGGATCGTTTTTCGCGTCAAACGCATAGTGCATCGCTACGATCAGCTCCACCGCGCCGAGCGAGCTTGTCAGGTGTCCTCCGTTTTTACTAACCGCGTCGATAATTTTTGAGCGAATTTCAAGACAGGTTTCGTTCAATTCGGCTAAACTCTGATCTTTAATCGGTTTCAATCGCCGCCGCCTTCCAGCACGCTCTTTTTGATCGCCGCAAATCTACGGGAAAGCTCCGCGTCGATATTGCCCGCGTCGCTTTGGATCACCACGCCGCCCGCCGCGACGGCGCGATCGGACGCGATCTCTATTCTCGCGTCCTCTTTAAGCGCCTCTCGAACGACGTCCAAATCCGCGGGATTTACCCTGATTGAGATTTTGAGCGCCTCTTTAATGTTGCTTAACAGCGACGCGGCAAGCGACGCGGCAATCTTGGAGCTGTTTTCGCTCGCTTCGATCGTCAGCACCTCGTTGGCGATTTCAACGGCGACGCTTGCGAGCTCTTTTTCAATTGAGACGGCGTGATCGCCAAACTCTTTCAGCGCCGCGTCAAGTTTTACGATCGATTCGGCGAGCTGCGCTCTTTTGGTTTCTATTTCACTAAACAATCTGTTTGTCGTTTCAAGCTCTCCCGCTCTTTTGCCATCTTCGTAGGAACGGTTTTTTTCGCTTTCAAGTCTCGCGGCAAACTCGTCCTCCTGCTTTTCAAGCCTGATCTGCAGCTTCGCCACATTGTCCGCAAAGGTCTCGACCTTTTTAACGAGATTTATCACCAGATCGTTTTCGACAAGCTGTTTGGCGCGAATATCCTCCAGCGTCTCTTTTTCTTCGCTGGTAAAGCCGCCGTCCAAACTCGTCGGCAAAACGATCGACGTTTGACGCTGCGGCGTCTCTTTTGGCGGCGGCGGAAAGCCGTCAAAACGCTTGAAGTCGTATTTAGCGATCTTGTGCGCTTCTAGCCTGCCCGGGGTGATGATGATCTCCATCTATTCCACTACCTCTTCCTCGCCGCCCATCTCTATTGTACCCTGCTCGGCAAGCTGTTGCACGCCGTCCACAATCTTTCTTTGCGCCGCCTCCACTTCGCGCACCTTGACCGCGCCAATATATTGAAGCTCCTCGCGCATAGTGTCCGCGGCGCGTTGCGACATATTAGAGAAAAACTTATCTTTAAGCGGATCGGAAGCGGTTTTAAGTGCGAGCGTAAGCTCTTTTTTGTCTACCGATCGCAAAATCTCGCGTACCGCTTGGTTGTCTAGTTTGACAATATCCTCGAAGGTAAACATCATCTCTTTGATCGAGCTTGCCAGAGATTCGTCGATCTGCTCGATATACGCGAGCGTAGCCTTGCTCGCCTTTGTACCCAGACGATTGAATACGTCCGCCACGGCGCGCGGTCCGCCAACCTCTACCTTGTAGCTCGTAAGCGATTCTAGCTTTTTCTCAAGCACGGCTGAAACCCTTTTTATAATCGCGGGCGAAATATCGCCCAAGTTTGCCATACGCATCGCCACCTCTCCGCGCAGATCGTCAGGAAACAAGCTCAAAGTCTCGGCAGCCGCGCTTGGATCCATATGCGCCAAAATCAGCGCGATCGTCTGCGGGTGCTCGTTCAAAACAAAGTCGGCAAGCTGCTGCGGTTTGATTTTGGTAAGATAGACGAAGTTCTGTCCCGATTGCATCGATTTGGCGAGTTTATCGAGTACCTTTCTCGCCTCTTCGGGTCCTAACGCCTTGTATAAAATCTCTTTGGCGTACTCCATGCCGCCTGTGCTGATGTATTGGTTGGATTGGAAGATCGCGTAAAATTCCTCCAAAACCGCCATACCGAGCTGTCTGTCAACGTTTTTAGAGAGCGCAATGTATTTGGATATTTCGGTAATGGTGTCCACGTCCAAATGCGAGAACACCTGCGCGCTGACGTCCTCGCCCATCTGCATAAGAAATACGGCGGTTTTTTCCGCCATAGGCATCTCTTCGAATAGCGATTGTAGATGAGGAGCCAGAGTCATCGTTTCTCCTTACGCCCTAACGCCGGTTCTTGAGATCTCGTCGTGCAACAGGCTGTCGATTAGCTGCGAAACCTCTTTTGGTTTTTCCTCGCACGCCTCTCTAAGTCTCTCCAACAGCACGTCGTATTTTAGCTTGTCCTCGTCTGCGCCGCCGCCAAGCCCAAGCTGCGCTTCAACGCGCTTTTTCAGCTCGTTAACGCGATCGCTATCCTCTTCCTCTTCCTCGTCCTCAAACTCGATCGGTTTTGGCTGCTCGTCCTCCTCAGCCGTCGGCATCTCCATCATACGCGCTATAAACGGGCTGATCGCCTTTTTGTAGAAAACGAATAAAACCAGCGCGGCAAACAGGTATTTCAAGATCGGATAGATGGGATCGAAGTATTTCTCAAACCACGCGAGCGGCTTTTCGCCCGTCGGGGTAATTCCCGCTCTGAACTCAAAATTGCTGACCGTTACCTCGTCCTTGCGCTCTTGGTTAAAGCCGATCGCCTGTTTGACCAAATTTTCAATCGCCTCTAGTTCCGACGCGCTTAACGGGAAATATTCCAACTCTCCGTTTGCCGATTCGTCGCCTCTTGGGGCGCGATAGCGCCCGTCGACCGCCACGGCGGCGGTAACGCGGTTAATTGTGGCAAATTCGCCCTTGATCTCGCTGGTTTTGGAGGAGACCTCGTAGTTAATCGTGTTTTCGCTTTTTTGCTCTTTTTCGCGCAGTCGATCGTCCTCAAGCCCCTGCACGGGACCGATATTGCTCACCGCGCCCGGCACGCCGCCTATTTCGCGCGGGCGGCTTCCTTCGCGCTTATACTCCGAACTCTGCTCCGATCGCGCAACGCTGTTGGGATCGTACGTAACATGCGTAGAGCTTCTTTGTGAAAAGTCAAAATCAATCGTTACGCGGGCAACCGCTTTTTCGCTTCCGCCCAGAAACTGTCCCAGCATCTGAACGATCTTGCTCTCATAAACCTGTTCGTAGTCGCGCTTGAATCGTAGCTGCGATCTCGCCAGTTCGCCCGCCGTAGTGAGCGCGTCCTCCTCTCCCAAAGGCACGCCGTCTTCGCTTACGATCCGCACGTTTTCAATCGTCAGCTTCGGCACGGCGGAGGCGACCAGATGCTTTATTCCAAGAATCTGCTGCCTATTCATCTGCGTATTGTCGCGCATAGCCGCAACGACGGAAGCGGTGGGCGGCGTTTCTTTGCTGACAAATACGCTTTCTTTAGGCATGGCGATATGCACTTTCGCGCTTCTGACGCTCTCCAAGCTCTCGATTGTGGCGCTTAACTCGCCCTCTAAAGCGCGCAACAGCTTAACCTGCTGATCAAAGTCGGTCGCGCCAAACTCCTGCGCGTCAAACAGCTCGAAACCCGGGCGCCCGTCGCGTGGAAGCCCCTGCGAAGCCAGATTGAGCCGAATGCGATTGGCCTGCGCTTTTGGAACGGATATCACTCCTTCTTCCGGGATTTTGAATTTAATCCCCTGCGTTTCAAGCTGCTGGACGATCACCCCCGCGTCTTTGGCGCTCAGATCTCGAAATAGGGCGCGATAGCCGTCGTCGTAGCTTCGCGGGCTTGCGTAAACGATCAAAAACGCGATCAGCGCGACAACGCCGACCAGCGCGGCGATAATCACCGCCTTTTGTTTAGCGTTGAAACGTCTTGCCAGCGCGCTTAACTGCTGAACGAGGGCTTTAATATCCAAACGTTACCTCCACCGCTCTCTAAACAGCTCGAAAAAGCGATCGTTTTCGGCGGACAGTCCGATCGTAACGCGCAGAGCGTTGAGATCGTAGCTTTTAAGATCGCGGACGATCATTCCGCGCTTAAGCAGCGCGTTCGCCGTATCGCTCGCGTTTTTGCCTTTGGGAAACGTAAACGCGATAAAGTTCGCGTAGCTTGGCTCGTAGGTCAAACCGATTTCGCGCGCGAACGATTCGTATCTTGTCATCTCTTTGAAGTTATGCTCGATCGTCCGTTGGACAAAAGCGCTATCGCCTAAAGCCTCGATCGCCGCGGCAAGCGAAAGCGTCGTGATATTAAACGGCGGGCGCAGTTTGTGAAGCGCCTCGATAATATCGCCTCGCGCAATCCCATAACCAACCCGCATACCGCCAAGACCATAGGCTTTGGAAAATGTACCGGCATAGATCGCGTTTGGAAAACGCTCGATCAACTCTTTCGGCTCGATCAGTTTTCGCTCGTCTTTGAACGCCGCGTACTCCATATACGCCGCGTCGATCACGACAAGCGTCCGCTTATCCGTTTTGCCCAGAAATTCAAACGTCTCGTCTCTATCGAGCGCGTCGCCGTACGGATTGCTCGGCGTGCAGATATAGATTACCTTCGGGTTGTTTGCCAGCAGTTTTTCAAACGCCTTGAGATCGTGGCGCAAAGTATCGGTTCTGATGATCCTGCCGCCAACCTGCGCGGCGTAGATCGCGTACATAGCGAAAGCGATCTTGTTCTGCAAAATAACGTCGCCGCGCTCGATCAGCGCGCGAGAGATAAACTCGAATATCTGATCGCTGCCCGCGCCGATAATAATATTCTCGCTTTTCACGTCGAATTTTTTGGCGAGCGCCAATTTAAGCGCAAAGTAGCTGTCGTCAGGATAACGGTGCATTTTTGACGCAAGCTCGGCGACTTTCGCTTTGACTTTCGGGCTTGTCCCAAACGGATTTTCGTTGCTGGCGAGTTTAACAATCTCGTCTTCCGCCACGCCGTAATCGCGCGCGATCAACTCAAAGGGTTTACCCGCCTCGTAGGTCTTAATGTTTTCAATCTCTTGTTTGAACGGCGGCATTACAAGCTCCTCGCGTAGCTGCCCAGCCACTTGTATTGTTTTATCCTCGCCAAAGTCGCCGACGCGGACGGATTGTCTCTGTGCCCCTCAAAATCGATAAAAAACCGCGAATGTCGCTTGTCTCCTTTGGATGGTAACGATTCGATCTGCGTCAGATTGATTTCAGCGTCGTTGAACTCCTTCAGCAAAGCAAATAACGCGCCGGGCTTATTTGGCGTTTGCGCGATAATGCTCGTCGTATCGTCGCCGCTCGGAGGGTTGACGAAATCGCTCAATATGACAAATCTTGTCGCGTTTTCGCCGGAGTCTTGGATGTTGTCGAACATAATCGGCAGATTGTGCAGTTTCGCCGCGATATGAGAGCAGATCGCCGCCGCGTCCTCCTCCTGCGAAGCCAACTTTGCCGCCTTCGCGGTGCTCTCGATCGGAGCGCGCTCGATTTCGCCCA
This sequence comes from Helicobacteraceae bacterium, assembly GCA_031268655.1. Taxonomy (GTDB): domain Bacteria; phylum Campylobacterota; class Campylobacteria; order Campylobacterales; family SZUA-545; genus JAIRNH01. Next base: position 8,515 of record JAIRWX010000023.1, read on the forward strand.
GATCGTGTCCCGCCAAAAACGCCTCGCACTGCCCAAACGCCGCGTCTTTGGAGTAGATTCGCTTAACGCGGTTTAGGTTCTCGGCGCGGGAGGCAAAGCAGTGGCGTATCTTCATCTCCAGATCGCCCACGATCAGCAGATCGCTTGTTGCCAGCCTCTCCAATGTGTCGCCCACAAGCCCGCTTGTGTTGTTGTAGATTGGCGCTACGCCGTATTTGGCGCGCGCGCTTTCCACCGCCTCAAACACCGCTCCGATCGATTGCATACGCAGATAGTCGCCCGTCGCTCCAAATCGGCTCTCCGCCGCCTGATGCGTGAAGCTGCCGATCGGACCTAAAAACGCTATGCGTTCCGATCGCTCAAGCAACCTAGAGGCGGCGAAAATCTCCTGAAAAATCGCCTCGATCGCGTATTCGTTCAACAATCCTTTGCGGCGCGCCAATCTCTTTAGAATCTCGCGCTCTCTCGCGGGACGATAGATCGCGGCTTGATTCTCCCTCTTGAAAGCGCCTATCTCTTGAACCAAGCCCATACGTTTTTCAAGCAATTCAAGCAGTTGATCGTCTATTTCGTCTATTTTCGCTCTGGCTTCGTTTATGCCCATATCTTCGCTTTTAGTCGGGTTTCGCTTGCGAGCGGATCGTAGCGGATTTTGCGTTCTAGGATCGGTCGATCCGCGCCGTTTTCAACCGCGACTTCGGCGGCGCGGCGGCGCGAATTGCAACGATAGTCCATCGAACGCCTTTGTGCGGGTGTTTTAATCGTAAAATAGTATCAGGCGCGCGCTAAAAAACGCGGCTTTTCGGCTGGGAATCCGCTTTCAGCAGTTTAATTTCGCCCGCGAGCAGATCGTCGTAAGTTTCGCGCTCTCTGATCAGTCGATCCTCGCCGTTTTCAACCGCGACTTCGGCGGCGCGGCGGCGCGAATTGAAGTTGCTGCTCATAGTAAAGCCGTATGCGCCCGTCGTATGCGCCGCCAGCAGATCGCCGCGCTCAACGGGCGGCAACGGCGCGTTTTTTGCGAAAAAATCGCCGCTTTCGCAAATTGGTCCAACCACGTCGCAAACGTTTTCGCCGCCGCTTTTGCCGATCGCCTCAATTCTGTGATAGGCGTTATAAAGCGCGGGTCGTATAAGATCGTTCATCGCTCCGTCAACCACCACGAAACGTTTCGCGTCGGTATGTTTTTCGTATAGGACTCTGGTCAGAAATACGCCGCCGCCAGCCGTCAGAAACCGCCCGGGCTCGCATATGATTGTCAAATCCAAGCCTTTTATCGCCAGCGCGATCTTGCTTGCGTATTCGCTTAAATCGAACGCGGCTTCGTCTTTGTAGGTTACGCCAATCCCGCCGCCAACGTCGAAAAATTTCAGATCGATGTCCAGCGCGATCAGCGATCTGGCAAGATCCGCGACTTTATCCGCCGCCTCCGCGATCGGCGTTATGTCCGTAAGCTGACTGCCTATGTGAAAATGAATTCCGATCGGCTCGAGCCGCTCCGAGTTTTTTGCGTAGATATAGAGTCGCTTGGCGGTTGCTATATCCACGCCGAATTTATTCTCTTTTAATCCGGTCGAGATATACGGGTGAGTTTTCGCGTCGATCGCAGGATTGACGCGAACGCTAATTCTGGCTTGTTTTCCAAGCGTTTGGGCTATAAACTCCACGCGACGAAGTTCCGCCTCGCTCTCGCAGTTGATAAACAGAATATCTTCGTCTAACGCGCCTTTAATCTCCTCGTCTAGTTTGCCCACGCCGCTGAATATAATCTTGTATTTGGGAACGCCCGCGATCAGAGCGCGGCGAACTTCGCCGTATGAAACGCAGTCCGCGCCCGCGCCAAGCGAGGCGAAACGCGCTATCACGCTTAGATTTGAGTTGGCTTTCAGCGCATAGGCGATCAGCGACTTTTTGCCGTTAAAAGAGTTTTTAAGCGTTTCGTATTGGCTTGCCATATAGTCAAAATCGTAAACATAGAGGGGAGTTCCGTAACGATCGGCAAGCAAGCGATAATCCATTAAGCGCCTTTGAGGAGATTTTAACCGCAAGATAGTAACAAAGAGCGACTAAAAACCTCTCAAAAAGCGCCAATAAAACGGCATGGCATTTGCTTTTCGCCGATCGCTAACTCTTTGAAGCTAATGTTTGCTAGGGTTTACGACAAGCTGCGCTTCGGAAAGGATCTCCTGTGAAAAATCGCTTATTGATCGGCTGGACGAGAGCCTTGTTTACAGCGTTTCTGGCGTTTACCAGCGCTTTTGGAACTTCCCCGTCAGACGAGCCGGGCGCTTTTATCGCGCCTTCTGGCGAACCGGCAAAAATAGGCGCGACGGCGTTTGTACCAGGTGAAATTACTTTTCCCGCGACATGGAAATGGAAGTCGGCGAAAGTTAAATTTGAGCCGTATCAGCGTTGGACTCTGGACGCGGGCGTCGATCCAATCTCCATAAGGGTGGGAGAGATTACCCTTGACGAAACAATTCAAGCCCCTTATACCGCCTATCTTCCCGTAACAGTTACCGGCGAGGGATGGTTTTATTTTCATGGGACAATAACCTTTGAGGCTCCTGAGGGAGAGGTTTTCGC
>JAIRWX010000026.1 GCA_031268655.1 Helicobacteraceae bacterium
TCGCCGCGCTCTTTTTATTAACGTTTTTAGCGCAAAAGACGGCTTTAACGCCGCAGTTCAGGCTGTTTGCGATTGTAGGTTTTCTGGGCGCTTTCACCACCTTTTCGGCTTTCGCGTACGAAACGATCGCGCTGGCGCAAAGCGGCGAGACGCTTAAAGCGATTATCAATATCCTGCTGAACAACGCGCTCGCTCTTTCGTGCGGCGTTTTGGGAATTCTGGCGGCGCGAGCGATAGGGTAGCCGCGTCCGCCATATTTGGCTTAAAAGCGGCGGGTTTAAGCCGCGTTTTATTCAAACCCTCCTCTTTCGCGACGATCGGCGCTAACGTTCTGGATCGAGCCGCGCCGCTTGCAAAAAAACGGACGCGAAACAAACGGGCGGCAAATTTGGGCGTATAATACGAAGTTTCTTAATCGACGCTTTTGCGCCAAAGGTTACGGCATGGAACATTTCAGCGAATTTCCTCTCTCCGACGCGTTTCATTTTATAGAGCCCGGACCGGCGATTTTGCTGGTTACCTCCCAAGACGGCAAGCCAAACGTTATGACCTTAAGCTGGAGCGTTTTGATCGACTTTGATCCGATTATCGGCTGCGTGTTAAGCCCGGGCGATTTCAGTTACGAGACGCTCAAAAAAACCAAAGAGTGCGTTATCGCCGTGCCATGCGTCGATCTGCTGGAAAAAACCGTACAGATCGGCAACTGCTCCGGCGCGGCGATCGACAAATTCGCGGCGTTTGATCTTACCGCGCTAACGGCGGAGGTCGTAAAACCGCCGCTAATGAAGGAGGCGCTAGCCAATATCGAGTGCGTCGTAATCGACGCGAGTCTGGCGAATAAATACGGGCTGTTTGTAATGCGCGGCGTTAAAGCGTGGTTTGATCGCAAAAAAACCGATAAAAGAACCTTTCACGCGGTAGGCGACGGTACGTTTATCGTCGACGGCGAAACGATCAACCTGAAACGACTGATGACAAAGTGGGAGCAGTTTATATAAAATGGATTTTGCCACAATTGAAAAATTGTCGCTGCGGCGCAGAGGCGCGATTAAAGAGTATAAACCTAGCTGGGATTCCACATTGTTTCGTATTGGCGGCAAGATATTTGTTCTCGTTATGCACGACGAAAAAACGCCTATGATGAACTTCAAAAACGATCCATTCGTCAATCTGCATCTGCGGGAACAACGCGCCGATATTACCGCCGCGTACCATATGAACAAAAAGCGCTGGAACACCTTATACTACAAAGAGAGCGATATCGACGAAAACTATTTGGATCTGCTGATACGCGAGTCGTACGAGATCGTTTATGATTCGCTGACAAAAAAACTGAAGGCGGCTATTAACGGCGGTCGTTGATTCGGCGCGCAAGCAAGGAGCGTTTATGGATTTGCTCGAGTTTAATAACCTTTCGTTTACCTACGACAAAGCCGCCGACGCGATCTTTAGCGATATATCCCTGCGGTTCTATCGCGGCTGGACGGGCGTGGCGGGCAGAAGCGGCGCGGGCAAAACCACGTTGGCGAAGCTAATTATGCGTAGCGCCGCGACTTTTGCTTATTACGCCCCGCAACAGACGGACGACGCGCCCGAAAATCTGGAGCGCTTTACGAGCGCCGCCGACAAGGATGCTATTTTACTGCGCGATCGGCTGAAAATAGGCGGCGACTGGTCGCGCAGGTGGGATTCGTTAAGCCACGGCGAGCGCAAACGCGCTCAGATCGCCGCCGCGCTATACGCTAACCCGCGACTATTGATTGCGGACGAGCCGACAAACCATCTTGACGGCGAGACGAAAGCCTTTTTGACGAACGCGCTTAAGAGGTACGACGGCTTTGGGCTGTTGATAAGCCACGACAGAGAACTGCTGGACGAGCTGTGCAAGCGGACGATCTTTATTGAAAACGGCGGATTGGACATGCGCGACCGCGCTTACTCCGTCGCGGCAGGCGAGCGCGAACGCGAGCGGCGCGGCGCGATCAAACGGCGCGATCTGCAATCCAAAGAGATCAAAAAACTTGAACGGCTGACGCAGACGCGCCGCGAAAAAGCGGAACAGAGCGATAAGCACCTGTCGAAGCGCGGTTTGAGCGCAAAGGACTCCGACGCGAGAGAGCGTATTGGCAGAGCGATTGTCTCGGGCAAGGACGCGAGCGATACGAAGATACTAAGCCGACTTCAAAGCCGTTTGCGGCAGGCAAAGAGCAGGCTTGAAAGCGCGCCAAACGCGGGCGCGATCGGCGTTACTATCGAGGCGGGACGCTATCCAAAACTCTTTCCGATCGCGTTTGAAAACGCTCGCGAGATCGGCACGCATAGCCGCGTTGGAATTACGGGACGCAACGGAAGCGGCAAGAGTCGATTTGTAGATAGTTTCGCAAAAAGCCGAGTTTGGGAGAGAGGCGAACTGCTCTATCTGCCTCAGGAGATTAAACTTGGCGAAGCCGCGCTAACGTTAAAAAGCGTTCAGACGATGAAAAACGACGAAAAGGGTTTTATAATGAGCCTGATCGCGCGGCTTGGAAGCGATCCTAAAGCGTTGCTGCAAAGCGCGCAGCCAAGTCTGGGCGAAACGCGGAAAATAATGTTGGCGCTGGGGCTTTTGGCGCAACCGGCGATCGTCGTTATGGACGAGCCGACAAACCATCTTGACATAGCGTCGATCGAAGCGTTGGAAAACGCGCTGAAAGCCTATAACGGCGCGTTGTTGTTGGTAAGCCACGATCAACGTTTTCTAAGCGCTTTGACGGATGAAATCTGGCGCTTTTAGAGTGGCGCGGGATATACGCCGCTATTGATCGTATACGTACGCCGTAAACGGACCCGTCCCGTAGGCTTTCGCTCTTAATATAGGCTTAAAACCGACAAAACTCGCGTTTATATCCGCGCCCAAAACAATATAAACCGCGTTGTAATCAATCGGATCGCTCGAGGGGCGCAATTCAATGTTTACGTTTTGCGTTTCGTCCGTAAGCATATGGGCTTTGCTATTCAGGTATTTAGCGTAACCGAGCAAATGCGACAACTGCCAATCGTGTATGCCGCCGTCCTCGATTAGAATCGCTCTTTTACCCAGCTTTGTATAGGCGTTTAGCGCCGCGACAAAATCGCGGTTGTTTCTGCGGGCTTCTATCTCTTCGTCCAAGCTGAAAATTCTGCAAGACAACAGCAGGACAATCGCGATCGTCCAAAACAGCGCGTAACGTTTATTGAAATATAGATATTTGCTCCAATAAATCAGCGACGGAATAAACATAAGCGCCGCCGGCGCGTAGTAGTAATAAGCGCGCGGCAGATCGATAGCTTTGCCCCAATCCGCCTTAGCCAAAACCAGATAAGCGCATACAAACGCGCACGAGGCAAACAACGTCGCGTCGTAAAACGTGCGGGCGCGATCTCGCTTAACCGCTACAAACCAACCGCGAACGACAAAGAAGACAAACAAAATAATAAACAGCCAATTCTTTGCGAAAAAAACGGCATAGTCATATATTTCAACCCGGCGATTGCTTGCATAAACATGGGTTGATACGCTTAGCGTCGTCCAATAATATACCAGCAAGAAAACCGCGCCGTTAACGATCAAAACGGCGCTAAATATAATGCGGTTTTTTGTCTTTGGCGCCAATAGAAGCATAAAGAGCGCCAAGACAATAAAAACGCCAAACATTATCTCTTTTTGATAGGTCGCGTACAGGGCTGTCAGCGCCGCGGTTGCAAACCAGACGATCTTGTCGCCGTCAAGCGCTTTTTTCAAGAGAAGCATAAAAATAACGACGGTTGCCGAAAGTAGTCGTTCTGGATATATGATCTCCATAAAAACTTTAATCGACCTGTTAAACGCAAGCAAGATAAGAATTAGAAAAAAAGCGTTTATATAACGGCTTGCGATTTTATCTCTGTCGCTCTGTTTTAGAAGATGTATTATCGCGCATATAGTAACGATAAAGGTAACCAGATTGATAAAATAAAATCCTTGCGCGCTATAGCCGTAAGGTAAAAACCGCAACAGATTATAATCGGTGTTGGCAAGCGGAAAAAATCTGCCGTCGTATCTTGGCTCGTGATATAAAAAGAAATCGTTCAGACTCATTGGAAGATGAAATCGCCCTTCCAGGTTAATAGTAAAATCGGCTGATATCATAATAAAATAAGCGACAGATAAAATCAACGACGCGACGGCTAACCGATATATAAATAACGCGCATTTCTCGCTGTAAAAATAATCGTATATCTTTCGCGTAAACGCGGGATTTGAATATCGTCGGATAACGACGCAAGCCAGCGCAATAAACGACGCTATAAAAGCCAGCAAAGCGATCAAGGCGGCGGCGCAGCCAAGCGCGTTTGCCCTATGCGCTTTCAGTTTGATCGGCGCGATAACGTCGAGAGCGCTATTTTCGTTTGGCAAAAACTCTATGGCGAGCGTTTGCGTCCCTTTGGGAATAGCAAATTTGATTTCGAGGTTTTTAGTAAAGCCGTCTTCAATATACGGAAAGCTTTTATCGGCGTATGGGTTTAGCGCCTCTTGCGCGATTAGAGCGTCGTCGGCGTATATTTGTACGATCGCGCCGTCGGGCGCGTCCGATATATTGGCGCTTTTATATTTATGAACGCCAAAGGTAAATTCGCCGCGCTCGGTAAGCGAGTAGAGTTTATTGCTCTTAACGACGATACGCAAAGTCTGATCGTCTAATCGGAAAATTGGAAAATGCCTGGTATCGATAAAATAACTCTTATCCTCGCCATGATGCTCAAAGTATTGAGACCGCAAAGCCTCTATAGCGAAAAGCGCAAAAACAACCGCCGAAAAAAGAGCGATGATCGCTAAATACGGCGGATTAAGCAAACGGCTACCGTTCATTTGTTCTCCTTTGCAAATTAAATACCAAAAAACGTTGTCCGCAATAATTAAGCGCGGTAAATATACACATACCGACAAACAGAGCGGCGTTATCTCTAACGCTCTGCTCAAACGCCGCAAGCAGATAGTATATCGTTGGCTTCGCTACCGAGTAAGCCATGAAGTAGCAAAACGCTATATTCAAAGCAAACGGCGCGATCTGTTTTGCCGAGCGCTCGTTGTTTTCAAACGTCCATCGTTTATTAAGAAAAAAACTAAGCGCGCTGGCAAACAGGTAACTGCTAGCCGACGAGAGCCAATAGCCGCAACCCGCTAAATTATATAGACCAAACATAATTGTCGCGCCAATTAACGTGTTTACATAGCCGACGGCTACAAATCTGATCATTGATTTATGCAATACAAAAGATTTGATTTTATCGATCAAAAATTTGATCATTTGCGCTTGCGGATCACAAAATGGGGACGACGTTTTGTCTCGTTGTATATTCTTGCCAGATATTCGCCTATAATGCCCGTAGCCAAGAGCTGAACGCCAGAGCAAAATAGAATAATGCACACGGTGGAAGCCCAGCCCTGCACGGGATCGCCAAACATCAATTTGCGAACGGCGACGAACGCAATCGCGCAGATCGATAGCGTAAACAGCGCGAAGCCAAGCACGGAAGCGATTGCAAGCGGTTTAGAAGAGAAGGCGACGACGCCGTCGAGCGAATATAAAAAGAGTTGCCAAAACGACCATTTTGTATCGCCCGCGACGCGGCGGCGATTTTCGTAATGAAGCCATTTTGTCCTAAAGCCGATCCATTGAAATATGCCTTTAGAAAAACGGCTTCGCTCGCTAAGCGATAAGATCGCGTCCGCATACTGCCGCGACATCAGTCGAAAATCGCCCGCGCCGTCTATAAGCTCTATGTCCGACAATCTGTTGATCGCGCGGTAGAATGCGCGGCTGAAAAACGATCTCGGTTTGGAGTCGCCCGTTCTTTCGCGTACCGCGGCGGCGCAATCGTATTCGCCGCTTTTGACCGCCTGAAACATTGTCGGCAACAGATCGGGCGGGTGTTGCAAATCCGCGTCGAGCATAGCGACAAAGTCGCCTTTTGCCGTCTGCAAACCAGCCAGCATTGCAGCCTCTTTGCCAAAATTACGGCTGAAAACGAGGTAGCGAATCCGATCGTCTTTTTCGCCCAACGCTTGGATTATCGCCGACGTTTCGTCGGTAGAGCCGTCGTCTATAAAGATAAACTCGACGCTCACGTCAAATTGTTTCAGCTCGGCGGCTGCGTCGCAGATCTCCTTGTAAAAAAGCGGCAGAGCCTCCTGTTCGTTATAACAAGGCGCGACGAGCGAGAGAACGGCGGTTGTTCGTTTTTGCGCGGCAATAGGGGGGGGGGGGGGCGAAGGCGCATTGTACAAGTTCTACCTTATCGTTTCGCAACATCTTTCCTACAAGTATTTTAGACGTTATTATAAGCCAACGCGCTTAATTGCGATCACGAATACGCCTGATTTAACATACGCGATCAAACCATAAAAGCGGCGAAAGCCCGATAACGGCGCGCCGCTATCGGTCGCCTTAACGCTCGTATATACCAGCCGCAAAATTGGAGGTCGACGATTTTCCTCGCAATATGGTTCTAAAACCCTCATAGCGCGCGTTCGCGGCGCCCTCCTCTAAAATATAAACAGCGTTATAGTCGATCGGATCGTTTGGCGAACGCGTTTCTATATTAACCCGCCCGGCAATAGAATCGAGCGTATAGGTTTTGCCGTTTAAGTATGTAACCAAAGCGAGCAGATTGCCCGCAGTCCAATTAAGTTGTTTATCCTCTACGACTAAAATGATCCGCTTATCAAGTTTGGCGTACGCGCTTAACGCGATGGCAAAATCGCCGTTGTTTCTGCGCGAGGCAATCGCGCTAGTCAGATCAAATGTTCTGCAAGAAAGCGCCAAAACGATTGTGATAGTCCAAAACAGGGCGCGCCGTTTATTGAAATAGAGATATTTAGCCCAATATATTAAAGTCGGCGCAAACATAAACGCGATCGGCGCGAAATAGTAAAAAGCTCGGGGAACTTTTACAAATCCAAGCGCCAGATACGCGCACGCAAACGCGCACGAGGCAAACAGCGCCGCGTCATAGAACAGGCTAGCCCTATCGCGCTTAACGATTAAAAACCAAGCGCGAACAACGCCAAAAGCGAATAGAATAATAACCAGCCACGATCTTAGAAAAAAGATCGCGTATTGAGACAGCTCGCGCGAATCTTTATCATAAAACGAGTCGGCTGGCTTGAAGGCGGCAAAATAGTATATCGCTAGAAAAACGGCTCCGTTGATAATCAAAGCGATATTAAACGCGACGGCGTTTTTGGTTTTTGGCGAGAACAATAGGGAAAAAACGGCGACCGCGATAAAAACGCCGAACATCGGCTCTTTCTGATAGGTCGCATAGATAGCCGCCAATAACGCGACGGCATACCAAGGAAGCTTATCGCCGTCCAGAGCTTTTTTGTAAAATATCATAAAAAACAGGATCGTTACCGCAAGCGCTCGCTCGGGATATATTATTTCCATAAACGCTCTAATCGATCGGTTCATTGAAAGTAGAATAGCAATAATGAAAAAAGCGTTTATATAGCGACTGACAATTTTATCTTTATCGCTTAATCCAACCAAATAAACAAGAGCGAGAATCGCCGTAATAAAAGTAATCAGATTGATAAAATAAAATCCTTGCGCGCTATAGCCGTAAGGTAAAAACCGCAACAGATTATAATCGGTGTTGGCAAGCGGAAAAAATCTGCCGTCGCTTCGCAGTTCGTGATACAAAAACAGATCGTCCAAACTCATTGGAAGATGAAACCTATCTTCCTGATTAAAGGTAAAATCGGCGGAGATCATAATGAAATACGACGTTGCGATCAGCAAGATCGCAATCGAGGCGCGATATATCAAAAGAGCCGTTTTCTCGTCGTCGAAATAATCGCGCGTTTTTGTTATCAGTTTCGCGCTCAAACGCCCGCGAACAACGCGGCCGAACGCCAGCGCGCAAGAAACGATAAAGCCAATCAGAGCGATCGCGGCGGCGGCTGCGCCGACAAAGTTTACTTTGTGAACCTTCAATCTGTGCGGCTTCAAAATATCTAAATCCGTATTCTCGTTACTCGAAAACTTAATCTCCAGCTTCTTAGCGTTATCGGGCATATCGAACGCTATAGTCGTTATGTCGGCGACTCCGTCCTCTATATACGCCGCCGCCGCATTATCGTAAGGGTTGATCAAGCGCTCGACAATCGGCGCGCCGTCAACATATACGGAGACGCTAACGCCGTCGGGAAATTTATCCGCGGTTTTGAATTTGTATAACTTAAACTCCAAAAGCCCGCGCTTTGTAAGAGAGTAGAGACTATTTGCGCGTGCAACAATTTGATATACGCCGTCTTTTAGCTCCAGCTCGGGCAAAGACTTAAACTCGAAAAAATAGCCTTTGTCTTTGCCGTTGCCGTAGTATTGCGCGCCGATCGCGTCATAGGCGCAAAACGAAAAGACCGCCGCCGACACAAACGCGGTCGCCAGCAAGACAAACAAATTGGGCTTTAGACGAATTTTGCCCATCTGTTTTCTCTCGCGAACTTAATACGCAAAACCGATTTGATCTTATTGCTCATCGTACGAGCTTAATTGCGCGTAGGTAACCAGAGGGGCGTAGTCTTTAACCGCCGCGCTTAAGGCGACGTCATACTCGTTTGCGTTAAGATCGGGATGTATTATCGCCTCTACTATTCCGTCGCCGG
>JAIRWX010000022.1 GCA_031268655.1 Helicobacteraceae bacterium
CGATCTTAATCCTCTCAATCGCCTCCAGCGTTTTATCCGTCATCGATTCAAGCGAAAATCGTTCGATAACGCTCGCTCTGATCCGTTCTCGCAGGTTTGGCTCGTTCCGCGATCTGTTCAACGTTTTATCTATAGCGTCCGCTAAGGCTCGCGGGTCTTTAGGAGGAACCGCAAAGCCCAGATCGCCGACGATCTTAGCGCTATCTCCAACGTCCGTAACGGCGCAGATTGTTCCGCACGCCATCGATTCGGCTATGGTATTGCTAAAGCCTTCGCCGAATGACGACGACGACGACGACGACGACGACGAGTAGATCGCCGCCATATCGTCTCTTGGACCGGTAAAGATCGTTTTGTCTTTAACGCCAAGCTCCTCGCTTAAGGCGATCAGTTTGTTCAGATAGTTCTGATCGCCGCCTCCAACGCAGATAAACCTCAGATCGTCGTATCTGTTATTTAAGATCGCGCACGCTTTAAGAAAGTTTGGGTGATCTTTCATAATATCCAGTCTTGCCGCCAACAGAATAATTCGTTCGTCGGGCTTGATCGCAAACTCCGATCTGAAACGTTTCGCGCCCTCCTCGTCGTATTTGAAACGATCAGTATCGATCCCGTTTTCAATAACGACTATCTTATCTTTGGGAAAGCCTTTTTTGATATAGAGATCTCTGCCCGCGTAAGAGTTTGCGACGATCAGATCGCTAAAGCGGCTAAGGAAGGTTTCGAGAGCGCCGCAAAGGCGGCTTAGGAGACCGTATTGACCGCTGATCGTAGAGCGAATGCTCCAGATTAGGCGCGCTCCTTTAAGAAAAGGCTTAAGCAGAGCGCAGAAGATATTGGGCGCGTCTAAAAAGGAGTAGATCGCGCTGGGATTAAGCGAGCGTAACAACCTAGCCGCTTTGAACAGCGCAAACGGCAAACGCCAAACGCCCAATCTCTTGCGCAGATAATAGATCGGAACTCGCGCTTCCGCTAATTCTTGATCGTACGTTCCTTCGCCGTAATAAATAACGACGACGATCTTTTCGCCGCGCTTTTTAAGCCCCTTCGCCAGCGCGACAAGCTGTCTCTCCGCGCCGCCGCGGTTTAACGCCGACGCAAAAATAACAATTTTTTTTTTCTTCATATCGTCGTTATACTTTGTTGGTCGCAACTTACATTATTGTAAAAGGCGATCGTATATTCTAGCGAGAATGGTTTTCGCCCAAAGCGGCAACGCCTTTCTCAAAATTTTCCTGACAAGCGGCGTTCGTCGTCTTGCCTCCGTAAAATAATGGTTGTGATAAGCGAATATACGCGCTGTAAAATCGGCGAATAATTGATCGTAATGTCGTTGAAAGAACTCGCAAATTTCACTCTCTTCGCGAGAGCTCGGCTTATAGCTCCAGCGAATTGTTAGCAGATTAAACGCTCCGAACAGATGCTCTCGGGTTGTTTTGTCAATAACTATAGCCCCGACATTGGCAAAATACATTTCGTTGTTTTCCGTTTTGCTAAAAAACGCGGGGAGCAAAACTTTTCCGCAAATCGCGCTAAACAAGAGCGCCGTAGTATGATTTAGATCGCGGCGAGCAAAGGATTTGGATGACATAGAGGTATGCATGCCTACATCGTGCAAAACGACAACGGCGTTTTCTTTCAAGTATGGCAATACCATTAAAAAATCCAGAATCTCTCCAGGATTAACATGAGCGGTATCGATCAAACAAAAGTCTATGTCTTCGCCAATCAGGTCTAAAAACCTATACGCCATTCCGCCAGAGTAAATATGATAATGAGGTTTTAACTCAGGGTATTGATCTACTATGTATCCGACCGAAAGCTTGATGTTTCGATAGTATTTTTCCGCATAATCAATAGCATAAAGCCGAGCTGGGTATTCTTCCCCCTCGTTAGTTTTATTAGCGGCGCTCATCATCAATACGCTGGAACCGCCGGCGCTAACTCCGAGTTCCAAAAGTTTGCGCGGTTTATAGCGGCAAATCAGCGCCGTTACAAACTCTCGCTCGCTTTTTGTCATTTCCAGAACCGCAACATAGGCTGGATCAAGATTACTTAAAAGATTTATTTCTTTATCCGACGGCGTAATCATTTCTAACGAGTCGGCGCTTACGCTTAACGATTTCATTTGCCCCCGCTCATTATTATTTTTCTTTTAATAAAACGAAGCGGAGGTATAGCCGCCCGTATAAGAAAAGGCGGAAACATAGATAACGCTAGAAAAATAGGATACGGCACGGAAGAAACATACTTTAAATATCTGCCGTATTTAATGGCAAATTTTAGCCCAAAAATATTTCGCGCTCTACCCGACGCAAGACCAATAAATCGATAATTATACGATCGCAAAACTCTTAGTTTAACCTCTAGTGGAATCTGTTCGGGAAGCGCAAGAACTAAATCGACAATAACGACAAAAAAAACATAAAACAAATGCCTCCAAGAAAACCACATAATAGTTTTTTCCATAGGCGGCATCGCCGTTAGAGGCGTTTGCTCGTAAAAAACGCGAATATGTTTCTGCTTGGCTAGATAGTCATATATAATACCCGCGTGTACAAACTCTTTATATCTACGGTAATCGGCTTGCTCTAATAACTTTTTGCTGAATACGCAAATGCTCATAAATGTAGCGCATCGAAAAGTTTTTTCAAAAAACAAAACCGCGTCGTTAAAAACCTGTGTTTGTAATTTATTTTCAAGCATGCCGCTCCTGCTCATAGCGTTTGTCATAATCATATCATAAGCGTCAATGTTGATTATCTCCAAGACCTTTTCAATCCCGTTGTTTATTACGCGATCGTCGTCGCCCTTAAACCATACGTATTTTGTATCGGGCGTCTTTAATACTTTTTCAAAATTCATATCGCAACCTAAATTCTTTTCGTTGCGGCTATAATAGATATATGGGTAATCTTTTTGCGCGGCGGCAATAACCTCTTGCGTATCGTCTTCCGAAGCGTTATCAGAAATATAGATCGCAATCTTATGCGGACGGCACTGATCGATCAGTTCGGGCAACAACTCTTTCCACACTGCGGCTCGATTAAAAGTTGGAACTGCGATCGACAGCAAAGGGTTATGCGGCATCTCGGTATCCTAACTACGCAACTCAGACGTTATTGTGCGATCAATACGCTTGGTCGGATTAACAAGCGCGACATGTAATAGATTTCAACGATCGCGATCGAACCTTTGACGGGACTTTACCTATCAAGAATAACCCGCCATTGATGATCGTCTCGATCCGCCAAACGCCCGAAACGTCGCTTGCGGCGGCGTTTCGCCTCCGCAATAGACTTACGGATAAGCGGGTTTTACTCTCGCTTCGATCATAAGCGGCAAAGCGGAGGTTTTTCTTAAACGCGAGGCAAGTTCCATTAGCGCGCGTAGCCGCCCCTTATCCTCCAACGCGTCTAAGTCGCCGTCAAAGAGAACATAGTTGACGCCGTAAGCCTTTGCCAGCGCCTCCCAATCGGGCGAAGCATAGCCAGTATCCGCCGTAACGGAAAAGTATTCGCCGTTAAAATTGCGCTCCTGAAAGGCGCGAATCAACCCAAGCGCGTTGTTGTTAAAAACGATCAAGGCGATTGGAACGCGGCGGCGCGCGATAAAATGTAGCTCCTCGACGCTCATCTGCAAACCGCCGTCGCCGCAAAACGCGATAATTTCGGCGTTTGGCGCGGCGTAATGCGCGCCGATCGCGGCGCAGAGGCTAAAACCCATCGCGCCGAGTCCCGCGCTGAAAAGCGCTCGATCGCCGCTTTCGATCGCAAACTCGCGCGCGACGCGCCACATATTTTGACCAACGTCCGAGACGATAACGCGCTTTGGAGGCTTCGTCGCATTCGGTTCAAACAGATTGCTCAGATCGGCGCGCATATCGATCGCCTCCGCGTCTGTTACGCTCCTTGCAAACTCCGCCGCGTCAATATCGACGCGAATAACCTTGCAAGGCAATTTGCCGCCGAGCGCCGCAAGCTGTCTGTTTGCCAGCCGAGAGCCGATCGTTATGATTAGGTCGGCGTTTTTTGCCGCTTCGTTTGCGCTTTCGTTGCCCCAAACGCCCGCGACGCCAAAATTAAGCGGGTTGTCCGATGCCAGCAAATCCTTGCCCCGCAGGGTAACGACGACTTTCAGGTTAGGCGTTCGCGCAGATAGTTTGTCGAGCCATGCGAGAAAACTTTCTTCGACTTGCGCCGATCGAATCCCGCCGCCCGCAACGATCAGCGGCTTATTGGCGGCGGCAATCTCTGCTTCGATAGCGCGCAACGCGCCGTTTGCGCTCGCGGCGCGGCGCGGCGTAAAAGCGGAGCCAAACGAACCGCCGTCAAAACCAATCTCGCTACGCGAAATATCGATCGGCAGGTCGATAAGAACCGGTCCTTTTCGCCCGCTTGTCGCCGCTTCCCACGCGCTATCCAATGTCGCCTTGACCGCGTTCGGATCGTCGATACGCGCCGCAAATTTCACGATCGATTGCGCGATTTGAATAATATCAAGCTCTTGGTTGCCGTTTTGCCTTAGCGCCGCGCAGCCGAGTTTTTCGCGCGAATCGGCGGTATGAACGTTGGCGGTCAGAAAGATTACGGGAACGCTATCGAGCCAAGCGTTTGCGATCGGCGTAACAAGATTGCCCGCTCCGGGTCCGGAGATAGCCCAGCATAGCGCAACGTCGCCGCTAACGAGCGAATCGCCGATCGCGGCGAAACCGCACGCCTGTTCGGTATATAAAAGACGATTGTCAATCTCGCCAGATCGTTTACGAAGCGCCTCCATAATAAATCCCGCGAGCGATCCAGGGTAGCCGTAAGAGCGCTTAACGCCCCGCGCGATCAGATACTCGATTATGAAATCCGCAACTATCATAACGCCAAAAACTCTTTGATCTGTCGTAGGCTGATTGCGCGCGCGTCGCCGCCCAAAAAGACTTCGCGCTCCCAGCCAACCGTCCAATCTATCGCTTTGTCCGAGTCCAACCTATTTTCCCAGCCCAGATAAAATTTCGCCTTCTTGGAGTCGATAGAAAGCGTTGGCGTCTCTTTGATGTTTTCCGCGTCGCCGACAAACTCCCAATCGCGCGCGCCTTCCCAAGCGCAAACAACCTTGTTCGCCACGCTTGCGACGCTCTCGAAGCTGTCGGCGTTCGCGCCAAAGTTAAACGCGCCGTCCTTCGCGCCTTCAGGCAGCGAGCCGTCGATCAGCCGCAACGCAAGCAGATAATAGCCGTTGATGGAATCCAAAACGTGCTGCCAGCTTCTGATCGCGCTTGGATTTCGCAGTTTCGCCGCCGCACCCCGTTTGCAGGCGTTGATCACATCGACGATCAGATGTTCCTTGCAGTTATCGCCGCCGCCGAGTAGATTAGCCGATCGGACGATACCGATCGGCGTTTTGCAATCCGATCTGGCGATATAGCTTTGGGCGATCAGATCGCACGCGGCTTTCGATCCGCTCAAGGGATCATCCGCGCCCAGAGGATCGCATTCGCGGTAGCCCCAGATATACGACGCGTTTTTATAGACCTTGTCGGTGGTAGCTACAATAACGCCTTTTATGTCGCTAAACGCGCCGATCGCCTCTAAGAGATTAACCGTCCCCATAACGTTGATTTCAAAGGTCTCGCGGGGGCGGCGAAAACTCTCGCGCACAAGCTGCTGGGCGGCGAAATGAAAAACAAAATCGGGGCGCGTTTGATCAATCGCGCGCTTTAGCGCCTCAAAATCGCGTATATCGACTCTGAGGTCGGCTTCAAGCAACTTATCAAGACGCGCCAGCTCGTATAAACCCCGCTCGTCGCTTTCGCCAATATAGGGCTCTAGAGCAAGCCCGCAAACCGTATGTCCGAACTCGCGCAAAAACAAGGTCGTCCAAGCGCCGACAAAGCCCGTATGCCCCGTAATCAAAAAACGCATGCGTCATTGTATTAGGTTAGCGCTTGCCGAATAAGCCGCGCCATATACTCGCAACGCGCCTCGCCTATACGCGGATAAACGCCAATCCAAAAGGTATCGTTTATAGCGCGATCGGAGTTTGCCAGATCGTCCGCAACGCGGAAATCGACAAGCCTTTGTCCGCTGCTTGTAACAAACGCCGGCTGACGAACGATATTGCCGGCAAAAAGCGGGCGCGTTTGAACGCCTTTGTCCTCCAAAAAGCGGACTACTTCGAGGCGCGATCGTTTCGCGTTTTTATCGATCATAATAGGAAAACCAAACCAGCTTGGGTTAGAATTTTGCGTAGCGCGGGGCAGGACAATCGCGCCGCTATCTTCCAAATCTTTCAGCGCTAAAAATAGCCGATCAAAGTTATCGCGCCGCGCTTGAGTATTCTTGTCGAGTTTTTGTAACTGCGCGAGTCCGATTGCCGCGCCCAGATCGGTCGCTTGAAAATTGTAGCCGATATGCGAATATACGTATTTATGATCAAAGCCCGCGGGAAGACGTCCGTAGGCGTTCGCCGCGCCGTTAAAACGTGCCCCCCGCACGCGTTATCAACGCCGCTTGGACAAGCGCAATCGCGCCCCCAATCGCGGAAACTAAGCAGGATTTTGCCAGCAAAGGGTTGCTTGTAAAGACCGCGCCGCCCCCGCCGGTGGTGATATGGTGCGGCGGATAGAAGCTAAGAGTTCCTATGTCGCCAAACGAACCCGTCGGTTTTGTTTCGCCCGCCAATGTATATTCGCTGCCAAAGGCGTCGCAGTTGTCCTCGATCAGCCACAAATTGTATTTTTGGCAACAGGCTTTAACCGCGCTGATATCAAACGGGTTGCCCAACGTGTGAACCAAAACGACGGCTTTCGTTTTGTGTGACACGGCGTTTTCAAGTTGCGCTACGTTTATATTGTAAGTAGGCATAGCAATATCGACAAAGACGGGAATCGCGCCATTTTGCACGATCGGAAATACGGTCGTTGGAAAGCCCGCCGCCGCCGTTATGACCTCGTCGCCTCTTAAAAGCCTGCGATCGCCCAACAGCGGCGAGGTCAGCGCGGATACGGCAAGCAAATTGGCGGCGCTGCCGCTTGAGCAGTAAAACGCCGAAGCGACGCCGATCGCGCGGGCAATCCCGCGCTCAAAATCGCGGGCGAAACGACCGGGCGTAAGCCAGAACTCCAGCGACGCCTCGACGAGATTTGCGATCTCCTCCTCGTCGTAAACGCGCCCCGCGTAATTTATCCGATCGCCCTCCTTAAAGGGCGCTTCGTGGTTAAAGTCGCATAGCGGGTGAAACTCTCTAGCATACTCGCGCGCTAACTTGAGAATGCGCAATCTTGATTTCTCTCTCTCTCTCTCTCTCGGTCTGCGTTGGCATTAGCGCCCCCTAAAGTTTTGAATTTATTGTAGCCGATTCGCTTCGACTAACGGGAGTTTTACTTCGCTTGATACTTCGCGCAACTCCTTTGATGCGCTTCGCATAACTTGCTTAACGGAAAAATAGGTCAACCGCCAACTCAAAACTCGGAGCCGACCGGTCGCGATCGGAAATTATCAGAGCGTTTCTCTCGGCTGGGATAGTCCATGGGATATTTACGCGCGGATCGTCGTAGATAAATCCGCCTTCAATCGTCTCGCCGTAGTTTTGATTAGCAATATAAGCTAGATAACTATTCTCTAAAGCCAACGTCCCAAACGCCACTCCCTCTTGCAGATAGATAAAAGCGCCACTATCTGCGGTTAATTCTACTATTTCGTATTTGCCAAATGTTGGCGAACCGACGCGAATATCAACTCCGACGGCGCAAATTTTGCCGACGACACAATATGCGATCTTTGCAGGATGTTCTCCCATTTTACCTTTTTCGAAATGCATGCCTCTTAATGCGCCCTTGCGCGAAAATAAAACGGAAAATTCTTTGGGCGCGAACCCAAATCCAAACTCGCGCCAGATCGCTTCGGAAAAAATTTTGGCGTATTCGCCGCGTTCGTCGCCCGATCGTTTAGCCCGCCCTATATAGAGTCCGTCAATCGACGCTGCTTGCAAGATTATTTCGCCCATAGAAAGCTTTTAATTTTTGCGGCGATCTGCTTTGCGGTCAATTCGTATCGATTCATAAGTTCGTCAAATGGAACATGATCTATAAACTCCTTCTTAGCGCCGAAGTTCAAGACTCGCGTATTATCGCTCGCATAAAACAAAGCAATTTTTGCGCCAAATCCTCCTTCCAAAATTCCGTCTTCTATCGTTACCACAATTCTATGATCATTTTTTAAATATTCAAGCGCATCCAAATCGATTGGAACGATGAATCGCGGATTGATCACTGTAGCTTCTATGCCGTCGGTTATTAGCAGTTCAGCGATTTCATTTGCAAGTCTTAGAAATTTACCTAATCCCAAAATTGCAACGTCTTTGCCGAATCTGATCGTTTCAAATTTGCCGAGCGCGATTGGCTCTACTAAGCGAAGCGAATCTTCGATCGGGCCGCTTGCGAGCCGAATCGCCGTAGGCGTTTTTTGCACGGCGCACCACTCAAGCATTAACAAATACTCTCTAAGACACGATGGCGATAGATATACAAGATTTGGTATATTTGATAACAGCGCTATATCAAACATGGCGACATGCGAGTAATCCAACGACGAAATACCGCTTGCGACAACGATAAGGCATACGCCCAGGTTTTGCATACACCAATCTTGAGCGATCTGATCGTAAGCGCGCTGTAGAAAACTGGATTGAATCATTAAGAAAACGCGGCTTCCGCCCTTTGCCATACCAGCGGCGAAACTAACGGCGTTCTGTTCGCCAATATCTAGGTCTATATATCGATTGCCAAGCGCGTAAAAGGCTCTGGAATCGACAAATTGCGTCGCAGGGACCACGATCGCGTTTGTTTTATCGCGTGAAAGGAATATCTTAAACCAGTCCGAAGTAGCGTCTCGCGGGCTAGCCCACGCTATAGCTTCTGATTCGCCGCCGCGCGGAACGCCAAACTTGTGCGTTACGGCGCTTTTGCCCGTTATAAGATCAAACGGCGAATGATAATGCCAGATACTCTGTCGCTCTTGCGCAAATGGCAAACCTTTACTTTTTTGTGTATTAAAGTGCGCCACGATAGGGCGATTGTTTCTTCTGGTTTTTTCCAAAGTCAAGATGCAAGCGAGCACATCGTTGCCATTAGGCTCATAAATATAATCGTAGCCAAGCGCCTTAAAATAGTTTCTTTTGGCTTTGCCGTCGCCATTTCGCAAAAGTTTTAAATTATCGTAAAGCGATCCATTGTTTGGATCAATTGAAGTTTCATTGTCGTTAATAACTATGATCAGCCGCGACGTCTGCTTGTTGCTAGATTGCAAGGCCTCGAAGGATTGTCCGCCGCTCAGCGCCCCGTCTCCAATAACGGCTATAACATGTTCGCCGTTTACCGCGCGCAAATCGCGGGCTTTTGCGAGTCCCGCCGCAAGCGATATGGCAACGCTAGTGTGTCCCACGTTAAAAAGATCGTATTCAGACTCGTTAATATTGGTAAAACCGGAAACTCCTCCGGCGGAGTTCAATTTTGCTATCCCCTCTTTGCGCCCAGTTAGGATTTTGTGAACATAACACTGATGCGAAACGTCCCAAACTATTTTATCTTTTGGAGCGTCAAACACATAATGCAAAGCTACAGTCAATTCTACTACGCCGAGATTCGACCCTACATGTCCGCCAGTCTTGGCTAGGCTTTCTATCATGAAAGTTCTAATTTCGTCGCAAAATGGTTGTAATTTTTCTAGCGGCATTGTTTTTAAATCAGTTGGATAGACGATCGCGTTTAGCATGGTTCGGATTATATTAAATATGACAATGTGCGTTGAACGCCATCGCGCAGAGAAATTTTTGGCTCCCAGCCAAGCGCTTTTAACTTTTTGTTGGAAAATATAGCGCCCCTAGTTACGGACGGCTTCAGCGACAAGTCGACAACCTGAACCACTTTCGCCTTTGCGGTTTTAGCTATAATCTCGGCAAGTTTTATCCTTATCAAAAAAGATTCAGAGTTTGCTACATTATACGCTTCCGCGTTTTTACCATAAAATATACAATAAAATAGCCCGATAACGCTATCCGTAAGATAACAATAATCGCATTTATCTGATGGGTTATGTATGATAATATCTTGCTTGGACATTGCGTTTGCAAAGAAATTGCCAATTGCGGTATCTTGAGTCTCTACGCCGGGTCCGTATGCTCCGCTAAATCGCGGAAAAACTGTTTTGATTCCAAACTGCCTAGAGTAGGCTGCGCATAGCGTTTCAACGGCTATTTTTGCCGATATGTAAGATGATAAATACGATGTGATATCAAAAGGTTTGTAATTGTTTTCGTCAATATTGCCCTTTGAAGCGTTTCCATAAACAAAAACAGAACTGAACGGAATAAAGAAAACGTCGGAGTTCTTGTGCAAACGCAATAGGTCTAATATCTGTTTTGCGCCAAATATATTAGACGTCATAACATCTACGGGCTTATTATGAACGCTACTAAGCCCGGTTGGCGAAGCGCTATGAAAGACCATCATGCCTTCGGGGGGGGGGGCCCCCCCCCCCCCCCCCCCCCCCCCACCCCCAACCACCACACCGGAGAAAAGATCGGG
>JAIRWX010000041.1 GCA_031268655.1 Helicobacteraceae bacterium
TTTCGTATAGATTTTTCATCATCCTCGTCCCATTCAAATTCAATCTTGGGATAAGGTTTACGCTCAAAATCATACTTGTCTTCCTCCGCATAGAAATCAGCGCCGAACTTTTTCTCAAAGACCTTTTCCGGAATATAATCAACAACTTCCCATTCGGGATACTCATCATCCGTGAGTAACTCAAACAAACCGCAAAGGCTGTCCGCGTTAAGCAAGGCTTCGGAAAAGACAGTTTTCCCCCTTGTGATCAGCCAAAATCTGAAATAATCAAACCCGTCGTCGCTGCAACCGCCCAACACGGTATAAGCGACCGCCCAGAGCGCCTGATCATAAGATATAGTGTGGAAGTGCCGCCACCAATAAAGATATCCCATAATCTCTTCCCTAGACAGTTGCTCAAGTTCTGTATCAAGCGTTTTGCCATGGTCAGACGCTTCAATAATTTCCCAGAACCGATCTTCTGTCATAAAGTCTTTCGCTTTTTTCATACTGTCTCCCAACCGCCCGCCTGTGGGTCGTATTTTGCAAAATCTTTATCATCGGTAAATTCCGACGCGGTCATGGAAATTTCAAATATGCCGTCACCCATTGATGCTGAAAAATATAATCCCCGATCTGTGAGCAGCGCGGTTTTTGCTCCATTTTCAAAAGTTATCCGTTTAGGACTCTGTGACGCTATCTTATATTCGTAGCGCAATAAGCGTTCTTTCAGTTTGTTGCGTTGCTCCGCGCTGAACGGCAGGATATTCATGTCGTTCTCGAAAAAATCTTTGTTACGCGATTGTTCTTCCGCCTGCTTTGCCTCTTTTCGAAAAATGCTGACAGTGTAACTCATAAATTTTGCCCTTCTAATTCAGCATAAAAGTCGCCGATCTTAGCCACGCTTGCCTTAGGCAAGACTTAAAGGACGGCGGGCTGAAACTCTTGCGTAGCAAAAGCGGCGGATCTATCGAGCTTGCGGCGCTTTTTAAGCGTTAAACGCGAAATAGTTTTGCCTGATCCCTTCGTAAACGACGATTGAAACCGCGTTGGCTAGATTCAGACTGCGAAAATCGGGCTTCATCGGAATCGTTAAAGCCCGATCATTGTAGGCGCGCCAGAAATACTCGGGAAGCCCCGCGTCTTCGCTGCCAAACCACAGCCGATCGCCGACTTCGAACTTAGCGTCAAAATAGGCGCGATCGGTTTTTGTCGTGAAAAAATAGTCTCGATCGTTGATCGGGTTTTCCGCCAGAAAAGTTTCTACGTTATCCCACAGGCAAAAGTCCAGATAGCGCCAATAATCCAGCCCCGCCCGCCGCAATCTTTTGTCCGAAAAGTCGATCGGCGTGGGCGCGATCGCGTGAAGTTTCGCGCCGACGCAAGCGCAAACGCGCCCAATCGCGCCGACGTTTTGCGGAATTTTCGGATTTAGCAAAGCCACTTCAAACATTATTTGTTTCCAGCTATGATTTTAGCAATTTTATCAAGGGGATTTTATGGAGAGCCTGCTTGCCGATTTCGAGTTTATCGCGTCAAAGCTGACGGAACCAGAAAGTAAAGCGCGAGCCGCAACGCTACGCAAAAAGCTGGAGTTGCTTAAATCAAACGCGGGACTTAGAAAGATCGTGGGCAAGGCGCGCTTGGAAAAGGCGGTCAAAGCGGTTGAATACGGCAAAGAGCTGGAGAAGTTGCAGGTCGAGCTGATTAAGATGCAAAATTGGGTCGCCGAAAAGAAACAGCGCGTGGCGATTCTCTTCGAGGGGCGCGACGCCGCAGGCAAAGGGGGCGCGATCAAACGATTTATCGAGGCGTTAAACCCTCGCAAATATCGTACCGTGGCTCTGTCGAAACCTACGGAGGTCGAGCTTGGGCAGTTTTACTTTCAACGCTATATGGCGCAATTGCCAAATCCGGGCGAGATTGTCTTTTTTGACCGCAGTTGGTATAACCGCGCCGTAGTCGAGCCGGTGTTTGGCTTTTGCAGCAAAGATCAGTACGAGCGGTTTATGCACGAAGCGCCAGAGATCGAGCAGTCGCTAATCAACGACGGGATTGTCCTGATCAAATTCTGGTTCAGCGTGTCGAAAGAGACTCAGTTGGAGCGGTTTACCTCGCGCGAGCATAATCCGCTGAAGCAGTGGAAACTTAGCCCCGTCGATAAGCAGGCGCAGAAAAAATGGGACGATTTCACTTTCTACAAAGAGCAGATGTTCAGCAGGACGCATACGCGCTTCAGCCCTTGGATTATCGTAAACAGCAACGATAAAGCCGTCGCCCGTCTTGAATCGATCCGCTATGTGCTGTCGATCATCGATTACGATTCCAAAGAAAAGATCAAGGTCTCTCTAAATCCCGATCCCGCGATCGTAAGCCGCTATCATAGATCGGAGAGAATCGACGATTAAATCAGGTTCAACCGCTAAAAACGCCCGTATGATTACAGAAGAATCAGATGCGGTTCTTTAGCCGCGAATCAATAAGCGCAATCGAGCTTGAAACGCTTTTGGCGGCGCGTTTAAGCGGGACGATCTCTTTCGCGCTGATCGACGCGCGCGAAAAGTACGAGCATCTGCACCATTACATAGAAGGTACCGACGAAGTTTTGCACGCCAGCCGTTTTTACCCCAAAGTGAAAACGCTCAAAGACAAAGAGCTTGCCTACATTCTCTACTGCTCGAACGGAGCGCGAAGCGCCCAATGCGCGCAAATTATGCGCGAGCTTGGCTACAAACGAGTCGTTAATCTTGCGGGCGGCATAGACGGCTACGGCGGAAAAGTAGTCAAAAACCAAATAGGCTGAAAATGCGATCTCGCCTCGATCTGCTTGTCGGCCGCATAGAGAAGATCAGCCGCAACAAAGCCGCCGAACTGATAACGAGCGGGACGGTAAGCGTGGGCGGCGTAACGCGAAACAAGCCGTCGTTTATGGCGAGCGAAACGGACGCGATCGTTATCGACGCGCCAGATCGTTTCGTTAGCCGATCGGCGCGTAAACTTTCGCGCTTTTTGGACGAAATCAAAATAGATATCGGCGGGCTGCGCTGTCTAGATATTGGCGCGGGAGCGGGCGGCTGGACGCAGGTTTTGCTGGAAAAAGGCGCGGCTGACGTTACCGCTATCGACGTGGGTTCAAATCAGTTAAGTTTAGCCGTGCGATCCGATCGGCGCGTTATATCGCTGGAAAAAACCGATATTCGCCTGTTCAAACCCGCGGCTAAGTTTGATCTCGCCGTTTGCGACGTTTCGTTTATATCGCTGGAAAAGATTATGGACGCGATCGACAATCTGGCAAACGATCATATTATCGCGCTATTTAAGCCCCAATTTGAGGTCGGACGCGACGCAAAACGCTCAAAAAGAGGCGTAGCGCTCGATACAAAGGCGATCGCGGACGCGGCGAGCCGTTTTGAAAGCGCGGCGAGCAGGCTCAAATGGGTTTTACAGGCTAAACTTCCGTCGACGCTTAAAGGGAAAGAGGGAAATCTTGAATATCTGCTCCACTATCGAAAAGTCGTCGATTAACGCGCTCGCGCTGGGCGGTTTCGACGGCTTGCACTTAGGACATCGCGCGCTAATAGAGCGGCTTGGCGAAAACGGCGCGCTGCTCGCGATCGAGCACGACCGCGTTTGCCTGACGCCCGGTTGCGTCAGGGAACGTTTTTGCCCCGTCCCCGTCGTCATCTTGCCGTTGGAGCAGATTATGGAGCTGACGCCCGCGCAGTTTGTCGCGGCGTTGAAAAGCGAGCTTGTCAATTTGAGGCGGCTTGTGGTCGGCTACGATTTCAGATTTGGCAAGGATCGCGTCGGCGGCTGCGAGGAACTTAAACAGATATTTGACGGCGAGACGATCGTAGTGCCAGAAATTGCTTTTGGCGGCTCGGCGGTGCACGCGGCGCGGATTCGATCGCTCTTGCTCGACGGCAACGTATCTGGCGCGGCGCGGCTTCTGGCGCGTCCGCATATGATCGAGGGCGCGGTTGTGCGAGGGCAGGGGCTGGGCGGGCGGCGGCTTTATCCCACGATCAACATATCGACGGAAAAGTTTCTCGCGCCGCAGGACGGCGTTTACGCGACCTATACGGAAATCAACCAAAAATGTTTTCCGTCGGTCAGTTTCATAGGCAGGCGACTTAGCGCGGACGGAGCGTTTTCAATCGAGACGCACATAATGAAAGAGAGCGTTGATCTGGGCGAATTTGATCGCGTCGCGATCTTCTTTATCGATCGGCTTCGCGGCAATCGTCGTTTTGACGATCTTGACGCGCTGAAGGAACAGATCGCCAAGGATATCGAAACCTCTAAAACGACCTTATCGTTTAAGGAGAGCGAATGCGCGCTTGGATAGAGCGATTTGAAAAAATGGGCGAGCTGAAGGTAATCTACGAAAAGGTCGATTTGGAGCTTGAGATGGCGCATATCGCCTACGCCGAAGCCAAAAAAGAGGGCGGGGGGCGGGCGCTGTTATTTGCCAAACCGACGCGAGACGGCGAGGTTTTGCAAACGCCCGTTTTTATGAATATCTACGGATCGCGCAAGCGAACGGAGGCGATTTTTGGACGGGAGATAGAGCAAATCGCGGCGCGAGTTCAAAAGCTAATCGCGCCCGATCATCCGACGACCGTTGGCGGCAAAATCGCCAAGCTGCTCGATCTGTGGAGGCTTCGCAAATGCTTTCCAACGCGATCAAAAAAGCGCGGCGAGTGTCAGGCGCGAATACTGCTTGGCAAAGAGGCGAAACTAAGCGATCTGCCGATCTTGAAAACCTGGAAAGAGGACGGCGGCGCGTTTATCACGATGGGACAGGTATATACGCGATCGCTCGACGGCAAAGCGCGCAATCTTGGCATGTATCGCCTTCAGGTTTTTGACGATCATACGCTTGGACTCCATTGGCAGATACACAAAGATTCCAGCGCTTTTTTTTGCGAATACGAGAAGGCGGGCGTTCCTATGCCTGTGTCCGTGGCGATCGGCGGCGATCCGCTCTATGTCTGGTGCGCCACCGCGCCGCTTCCCAAAGGGATTTTCGAGTTGCTGGCGTATGGATTTATCCGCGAAAAACGAGCGAAGCTGGTTAGGTGCGTTACAAACGATCTGTTTGTGCCAGGCGACGCGGATTTTACGATCGAGGGCTTTATAGACAATCCAAGCGCGAGGCTGATCGAGGGTCCGTTTGGCGATCATACGGGCTACTACACGCCAAAAGAAGCCTATCCGTTTATGCGCGTCGGCGCGATAACAAGTAAACGCGATCCCGTCTTCGCCGCGACCGTCGTCGGCAAACCGCCTATCGAGGATAAATATATGGGCTATCCTACGGAACGCATTTTTCTGCCGCTGTTTCGGACAAGCTGCCCTGAGCTGATCGATTATAAAATGCCTGAAAACGGCGTTTTTCACAATCTCATTATCGCCAAATTGCGTACGCGCTACGACGGACACGTTTTGCAGGCTATGCACGCTTTTTGGGGCGTAGGGCAGATGAGCTTTGTTAAACACGCGGCGTTTGTCGGCGAGGACGCGCCCGATCTGGACGATTACGAGGCGACGCTCGAATACTGCTCGGATCGTTTCTCGACCGATCGCGTCGTCGTTGCGAGCGGAGCGTTGGACGCTTTGGATCACAGCTCGCCGCAGCCGCTTTTCGGCGGCAAGCTGGGGCTTGATTTTACGGGCGCGAAGGTCAAAAAAAAGGTTAGCGCCGTAAGCGATCGCGAGTTGTTTGACAAGATCAAACCGCTTGTTCCCGAAGCGATCAAACTGAAACAATACGCGATCAACGGCGCGAATCCGATCGCGCTGTTGCAAATTCGCAAAGTTCGCCCCGTCAAAGCGTTTGCCTCGGCGCTGGAGTCGCTGAAAGAATATCTGTCGATCGTAATAGCGCTGGACGATCGCAACAACGACGTTGAAAACGGCTATATGTCGCTCTGGCGAATCTGCAACAATATCGACGCGGCGCGAGATTTGACGCTTGGCGCTATCGTTCTGCTGGACGCGACGACCAAAGACGAGGCGGACGGCTTTAACCGCGAATGGCCTAAGGATACCGACTGCGACCGCGACACGATCAAAAGGTTGCGACAAAAAGGCTTGTGGGATTACGACGAGGCGTTTGAAAGGAAATTTCAGTTGCTATGAAAGCGCGTATTTTGCAGCATATCTGGTTTGAGGATTGCGGGACAATCGCCGAGGCGTTGCGCGATCGAGGCTTTGAGATCGCCGTTACGCGATTTGACGACGGCGACAAGTTGCCTCCGATCGAAGCTATCGATCTGCTTGTTATTATGGGCGGCTTTATGAGCGCGAACGACGAGGACATGTACGATTGGCTCAAAGCCGAAAAGGCTTTTATAAAGCGCGCGATAGAAACAGGCGTAAAGACGTTTGGAATCTGTCTGGGAGCGCAACTGATCGCGTCTGCGCTCGGCGCCAAAACGTATAAAAACGCGCAAAAAGAGATCGGCTGGCACAAGATAACCGCTTGCGGCGACTCGTTTTTGCCGCCCGAAGCGCTTGCGTTTCATTGGCACGGCGACACTTTTGATTTGCCCGAAGGCGCGACGCTCGCAGCCTCTAGCGCCGTCTGCGAAAATCAGGCTTTTACGATCGACGACAACGTAATCGCGTTTCAGTTTCACGCGGAGGTTACGCCAAGCGGCGTCAGGCTGTTAATCGAAAACTGCCGCGACGAACTGATCGACGCGCCCTATATTCAGAGCGAAATAGATATGCTAAACGCGCCGACGGAAAACTACCAAAACGTCAGACCAATCGTCAACGCCGCGTTAAGCTATCTGTTAGATTGAACGCTCGAATTTGCGCCTTAATTGGCGCTATACTCTCGCAAACTATTTGAAAGCGCGATATGAGTTGCTCGGTAACTATAAAAAATCTCGCGTTGCGGCGCGGCGATCGCGCGTTGTGCGATTCGATTAATCTGGAGCTTGGGCATAAAGAGAAGATCGCGGTTATCGGACACAATGGAAGCGGAAAAACCACGTTGCTGGAAACCATCGTCGGTCTCTGCCCGCGCGAAGGCGGCGAAATCAGGCTGTTTGATAGCGATACGATTGATTTGCAAAATATCGGCTATCTTTTGCAGGACAGCGACGATCAATTTCTCGCGCCGATCGTAGAGGACGACGTGGCTTTTTCGTTGTTGGCGCGGGGCTATGATCGCAAATACGCCGCCGAGAAAACGACCGAGGTTTTAACCTCGCTCGGCGTCGAGCGTCTGGCGAAGCAGGTGGCGTATCGCTTAAGCGGCGGCGAAAAAAAGCTGGTAGCTCTCGCGGGCGCTCTGATAACAAATCCCAAGCTGCTGCTGCTAGACGAGCCGACCGCCGCGCTGGATTACGAAGCGCAGTTAAGGCTTGCGGAGATACTCAAAAATCTTGACGTAAGCATGATTATCGCGTCGCATGATCGGGAGTTTTTGGAGTCGGTCGTTCACAGGTTTTATATGCTCGCTCCGCGCGGGCTGGAACTAATCGACGGCTTTGAAGGTTTTGCGCCAAGCCGTCGCAGCGGACCGTAGCCGCAACCGACGTTTGTTATAATGTTTATCTACAAATAAAGGACGGCTATGAGAGCGTTACTTGCAATTTTGTTGTTAGGAGGGGCAATGATCGCCGCCAACGTTTACAAGCAGGGAGAGCTGAAGGTAAAAAGGATCGCGCTGTTTTCAAGCGGCGTTGGATTTTACGAGCTTAGCGGAGAGCTTAGCGGAGCGAACAGGATAGCTCTGCCTTTCGCTTTGGAACAGATGGACGACGCTTTGAAGTCGCTGACCATTTACGATTCGGCGAGCGTTTCGCCGTTTGTCGGCTACCCTAGCGAAGAGACGATCAACCGCACGCTGGCAAGTCTGCGAATCAATTTACGCGGCGAGCCTACCATTGAAAACATTCTATCGAGCCTCAAGGGAGAGAGCGTAGAGATCTTTGCGCCGCAAAAGATTGTCGGCAAGATCGTAGGCGTGCAGACAAGAGAAAACGCCAAAGACGGCGCGAATTTTAGGGAGAGCGCGCTAACGCTCTACGCCGACGGCGCGTTAAGACAGGTTGCGATCAAAGAGATCGCAAGCTATCGATTCGTTTCCGCTAGCGTGAGCGCCGAGTTTGAAAAAGCGTTGCTGTTTTTACAAAGCGCCAACAACGGCGATCGGCGCGTTTTGAATCTCTATCTCGACGGAACGAAAAAGCGCGATGTCAGAGCGAGTTTTGTGGTTGCCGCGCCGGTTTGGAAGGCAAACTACCGCCTCGATCTGGGCGCGGATACGCCGTTTTTACAGGCGTGGGCGATCATCGACAACGCAAGCGACGTTGATTGGGAAGACGTCGAGCTATCCTTGGCGGTGGGTCGTCCGGTCAGCTTTACTCAGCCTTATTACGCGCCGTTTTATACGCGCCGTCCCGAACTGCCGCTGTCGATTGCGGGCGCGGCGCAAGCGAATACTTACGAGAGCGGTTTTTATGACGCGGCGCTTGAAGAAGATGCCGTCGAGATAGCGGCGCCTAGCTTCGCCGCGGAATCGTCCGTTAGCTATAAGGAGCTCAGGGCTAGCACGGCGAGTTCCCCCGTTGTACAACAAAACTACCAGACCGCGAACGCTAAAGCGGCCGGCGAGCAGTATATCTACGCGCTGAAAAACAAGATTTCGCTCCCAAGGCGGCAGAGCGCGATGGCGCCGCTGACGCAAGGCGCGATCGGCGCGCGAAAGGTTTTGATCTATAACGCCGCGAACGGGCAAAATCCCGCGCTTGGCATAGAGCTGACCAATACGCTCGACGCGAAACTGCCCGCGGGCGCGATCACCGTTTACGACGACGGAATCTATGCGGGCGACGCGCTGCTGAAATTTTTGCCGCAAAAAGAGAAGCGGCTGATCGCTTACGGCGACGATCTGAGCGTGCGCGGGATTGTCAATCAGAGTAGCTCCAGCGCGATATACGGCGCAAAAATTTCCAAAGGCGTTATTCAAATCACAAACAAGCATACTTACGCGAAAGAGTACGCTTTCAAAAACGGCTCCGATTCGGCGAAAACGTTGATATTGGAACACCCGATTACGCCCGCCGCAAAGCTGGTCGAACCGATCAAGCCCGGCGAAAAAACAGAGTCGCTCTATCGTTTCGAGACGAGTTTGGGCGCGAATAAAGAGACGACTTTCAGGGTCAAGGAGGAGCGTCTTACAACCAGCTCCGTCGTAATATCCGAACAGCCTTACAGCTCGCTGATCGTCTATATATCCGACGCTTCGTATCCGGAAAAAGTCCGCGCCGCGCTCAAAAAGGCGGAACCGCTTTACGCCGAACTTACGCGAGCCAAAACGAACCTAAGCGAGGCGCAGAAAAACCTCGAGAGAAAGACCAAAGATCAAGAGCGCGTGAGATCCAACCTGATCGCGGTGGGCGCGGAAAGCTCGCAGGGCAAAAATTACGCGACGCAACTTGTCGAGATCGATAAGGAGATCGCGGATATCAACAAAGCCGTCGGCGCCGCCGAAAGCGATCGCAGGAAGGCGCAGAAAGCGTACGAGGACTATATCGCGCAGCTTGAGATTTAGCGGATTTGCGGTTTGGCAACGAGCGCCGATCGCTATGGCGGCGGTAAAGGTAGGGTAGGGGACTAACTGCCGCCGCCCGCTTTAAAAATTTGAGCGATCATTCGGCGGGAACAAGCGTAATGAATTGCAATTCGTTGAATGTACCAAGCCGCATCCACGGACCAAAAGTTCCAGCCCCTTGCGAGACGAGCAACGTTGTGCTATCTATCTGATAGCGCCCCTTATTCATCGGAAAACGGAGACCGATTATAACAGCGCCGGGAAACACTTGTCCGCCGTGCGTATGTCCGGCAAGCATAACGTCTATATTTCCTTGCGACGCATATTGCATACCTACAGGACTATGGTGCGCCAGTATGACTGGGAATTCCGCAGAGCGTTGAATCTTTGGCAACTCCTCCTCTATGGTGAGATTATTAACAACGTGAGCGTCATATGTTATTCGGTCGGCATTCATATAGTCCATACCGATAAGTTGTAATCCGTGAGTTTCAACCAATTCCGAATGCAATATTCGGATGCCGGCGTTTTTGATAAGCTTAAGCGCTTTGTCTGTATTTAGATAAAACTCGTGATTTCCCGTAGTAAAATATTGCTCGGCTTCCACGTTTTTGAATAGAGCGAAAAGTTCCTCTCTCAAGGCGATATTACTATCTACAAGATCTCCGTTATACAAAACCAAATCGGGATTATACTGCTGAATGGCGGCTATCACTTTCTTTAGATATGCCTCGCTGCGTTGCGCGCCAAGGTGTAAATCCGGAATGTGCATAATAGTTACGGGTCGGGCGAGATTGTGGACGCTGATTTGGCGCTTCGTTACTGTGAATGTCTGAGCTCTAACAAAACCAAATCCTACCAATCCAATGCAAAGAAGCAAGCCGAACGCGGCGATACCTTTATCGGACACTTTTTTGAGAAGAGGGCGCAAAATCCATACGACAAGCAGATAAAAGAAAAGATAAAGCTGGAAAATTAAAAACAAACCCAATATATTGTATGCGGCGGCAACCGCGGGATTGGCTAAAGTGTAGATACCTGCAATCAGCATTCCACAGTATCCCGCCATCAGTACAAATATAGCGGCTTGCGCCGGCAAAACAGTTTTTTTGAACCCTAAAAGCTTTTTCAGACTAAAGGGCACATACCATGCCGATAAAACCAGCAGAAAAAGAGAAATTATGGTTAGCGACATAGCGCCACATCCTTATTTCAATGTCTTCATATCGATCACGAAGCGGTATTTGACGTCGCCTTTTTGCAGGCGGTCGAGGGCGGTGTTGACATCTTGGATGTTGATGAGCTCGATGTCGGCGGTGATATTGTGTTTGGCGCAGAAGTCTAGGACTTCTTGCGTTTCGCGTATGCCGCCGATGGTGGAACCGGAAAAACTCTTGCGTTCGCCAGTCAAATTAAAACCGCTCACCGCAAACGGTTCAGCCGGCAACCCGACTAGTACAAGCGAACCGTCTTTCTTCAACAAGTTCAAGTATTGATTCACGTCATGCTTGCCCGAAACGGCATCCAAAATCATGTCCAACTTGGGCGTGTTTTGCATTTGGGTTGCGTCTTTGGACAACACAAATTCGTCCGCCCCCAACCGTTTCGCGTCGTCCGCTTTGTTTGCCGACGTGCTGAAAACGACAACCGTTGCGCCCATCGCTTTGGCAATCTTGACCGCCAAATGTCCAAGCCCGCCGATTCCGATAATTCCTACTCGCTTGCCCGCACCCGCGCCCCAATGCTTCAACGGCGAATAAACCGTAATCCCCGCACAAAGAATCGGCGCGGCAGACGGCAAATCCAA
>JAIRWX010000042.1 GCA_031268655.1 Helicobacteraceae bacterium
AAGCTGATACGGGAGTACGATTCTCCCGATTCCTTCTTTTATGTCGATCCTCCCTATTACGGCACAGAGGACTATTACGAGGGTAAGCATTTCGGAAAAAGCGATCACGAGAGGTTGAGAGACGTTCTGGCTAACGCAAAGGGCAAATGGCTGCTGAGCTATAACGACTGCGAGGCGATTAGAGAGTTATACGGCGGTTTCGCCATAGACTCCCTGTCCGCTCGCTATACCTTTGGGAGTTCGAACGGCAGGATCGCAGAGGAGTTGCTGATCGCCAATTATTAGGGAATCATTAACGGGGCTTGCGCCCCGTTGTTTGCCGCGGCAGAGGGAAAATCCGACCCCCGAAAAGGGGGACGGTCGGCTGAACGCGTCCAGCCGAGCGGAACCGATATTGTAGCAAATCAGGGTGAATCGTCCGCTTTTATCGCGTTGTGCTGCGATATGAGCTGGCGCGAAGTTATCGCGCCGAAAGGCGGCGATTGACCCAATGTGAAATAAGAATTGCTAAAATTTGTCGATATGTTCACGGGGAATCGAAATGAGTTCTAAACGAGACGCAAAAAAATCGTTCCTGATTCACTCGGAAGCAAAAGTTGAATTTTACAAACAATACTTATCGCGTTATTTAATAATATTGCTACAAACCCGATTCGTTAAACAGATAAATATATACGATGTGTTTTGCGGAACTGGAATATATGATGATGGCGGGAAAGGAAGCCCCATAGTCGCATTTGAAATAATCAAAGACGTTGTTTCAAAATATACAGCAGACGTAAAAGTATCGCTGATAGTAAACGATAAGGAAAAAGAGAAGATTGAACGAGTAAAAGCATATCTTGAAATCATCAAAGAAGATTATTGCGATATCGTATATTACAATACAGACATTGACGAGATGTTCAAGATTGTTAAAGACAGCGTTTTGAAATCACCTTCAAACGCCCGCAATCTGATATTTATTGATCCATACGGTTATAAAAATATAAGAAAAGAAATTATAGACGACTTAACAAGCAATAAGAAGACCAAGATAATTTTATTTCTGCCAATTTCTCATATGTATCGTTTTTCGGAAACCGCGATTTTAGTAGAAGGGTCGCAATATAAGCCGCTGCTGGACTTTATTAACGACTTTATCCCAGATGACAAGAAGCTAGAAATAGCGAGCGGCGGCGTAATGGGCTATATTCAAATTATCGCCGACGCGCTAAAACATGAAAAACGCTTTGCCGCGTCTTATTATATAGAGAGAGACGCGGCAAATAAATTCGCTTTGTTTTTTATGACTTCCAACATTCTAGGATTTGAAAAAATTTTAGAGGTAAAATGGAAACTTGACGACGAGGCGGGGCGGGGATTTAATAAACCAAAAGAGCCTAATTTGTTCAGCGAAATCGACGCGGAAAACAATAGAATTGTCAGTCTTGATAAATTAGAGCGATTATTAAACGATGTGTTAAAAGAGACAAGAACGAATATAGATATTTATCGTTTTACCATTATAAACGAGTTTTTACCCAAGCACACAAATGAAATTTTTACAAAATGGCAAAAGAACAATCCTCGTTTCAAGATTTATGGTTGCGAAAGGAAAAACGCGTTTTATATTTCGCACGAATATTATAAGAATAAAGATGTTAAAATTAAATATAGGATAGTAAATGAAAACAACGAAAATTGAATGGACAGATAATACCTGGAATCCTATAACGGGTTGCTCTAAAATTTCGGCTGGCTGCCAAAACTGCTATGCCGAACGAATGGCGTACCGCCTTCAATCAATGAGGCAAACAAAATACAAAAACGGCTTTAATCTAACGCTTCATTACGATGCGCTTAAAGAGCCGTTAGGTTGGAAAAGTCCGCACTCGATTTTTGTTTGTTCGATGAGCGATCTTTTTCATAAAGATATCCCGACAAATTTTGTTGATCAGGTAATGGAAATTATTAAACAGACGCCGCGCCATCGCTATCAACTGCTAACAAAAAGAGCGGATCGTATGGCAGATTATTTCAAAGACCGCGATATTCCAAGAAATGTTTGGTTAGGCGTTACGGTGGAAAACTGCTCCGCAAAATCTAGAATCGATTTTCTACGAACCCTTGACGCGACCATTCGTTTCATTTCGTGCGAGCCGCTGTTGGAGGATTTGGGCGCATTGAATTTAACAAACATAGATTGGGTAATTGTCGGCGGCGAAAGTGGTCCGAATGGGCGGCAAATGCGAAAAGAGTGGGTGTTGTCGATTCAGAAGCAAACCGCTGGATCCGCTTTTTTCTTTAAGCAGTGGGGAACTTGGGGCGACGATCAAATCAAGAGAGATAAATACCGCAATGGAAAGCTGATAAACGGTATAGCTTATCAGGCTATGCCGCAAGACTATGTCAACCTATTTACTGAGAATTCTTTTTATGAATAGATCCCTTAAAACAGCGCTTCTGTCGGACCTTTTTGGATAATAGAGAGCGGATAAAACGAAACTTTAACGACTAAAAGTAGCGTTTTATTCGCTCCGTTTGTCGCATATACAAACGTTGTCAGGCGCGTATTCAACGGTTATCGCCTTACAACCGCCTACCAAAAGAAACACGACGATAACAAACATGAGGTTATCGCTCATTTTCGAATAGCCTCGGCTGTCTCGCGTCGTTGATAATCGCGGACACGTATTTCGGCGATAGATAGTATTTCGCGGCGATTTCTCGCGTGACCTGATCGTTTCTAACGCCGCGGCGCAGACGATCTCTATATTCATTCAATATATCTTGATTGCGCAGGGTTTGCTTGTAGCTTGGAATCGCAATCGATCCCGCTCTGTAATATCTAATCAGATTATCGCGGGCGCGGTTGATCGCTTCCTGCTCCGGCTTCACGCCCAAGCTCTCGGCGATAAACAGCACAAACCCTTCTAGTTCGTCCATATTGTATTATAGCTCGTTTTCGGCGGCGTTTGCGATCTCGCGATCGTCGTATTCAATCGCGGTAAAAATCGCCGAGTTATTTACTCCTCGCGTTATCTGCCAATACTCGCCCTCCATCGCGTATAACGCGTCGCGGGTTTTTATATCGCTTTTCGATTTGCCGATCGCCGACAGCAACGCGCTTTGCGATAAACCTTCCGGCGCGGACTTCAAAGCCGTTAAAACCCGCTCTATCAGCTCGTCGTTCATTTCGCGATCGACAGACGTTTTATCGTTGTATTCGCTTTCGGTTATCTCAAGCGTTTTTAGATCGATCGCGAGCGTCGTTTCTTCCAGCGCGTTGCGGGTTTTTGTGGGTTCAAAAGAGAGCGTTATCTGATTATCGTCGGCTTGCCGTTTGTCGATCTCCATGATATTATCAGCCCAATCGCTGATTTCCGACGATCCCTTTTGCGCCCCTCTTTTATTTGCGTGGTGCAACACGACTATCGTTGCGCGAGCGTCGCGCAGTCTAACCAGTTTTTCCATCGTCTCTTTTACTTCGCGGTCGTTTTTTATGTCGCGCACCAGATGTTTTAGCCCGTCCACGACAAATAGGCATTCGGTAAACTCTTTTATGACGGATAAAAAATCACGCTGATAGCGGGCGGCAAAAGACAAACAGAGCGAAAGGAACGAGCGCGCGACTTTTTTGCCCTTTCGTAAGGCTTGAATGGGTTTTCGCCCCCGCGGGATCCGCATCGTTACCGCGAAGCGATCTTTTCGCGGCAGAGATTTGCCCAAGGATCGTCGCCCGCCTCGAGATTGGCGCAACGCTGAAAAGCGGCGCTGGCAAGATCGGAGCTCGCGTTTTGCTCCAGCAATTCGCCAAGCGCAAACAACGCTCTCGATCGAGCGCGATTCTCCAGCTTGCCATCCAACATCGTTTGCAAAACCAAGATCGCCTCGTTAGCTTTGCCCTCCTTTTGCGCCGCTTCGGCAAACGCCATCTCCGCCTCCGGCGTAAACGCTCCGACAGCCGTCAGACGCGAGCGGTTGACAAGTTTCTTGGCGTAGTCGTACTGCCTTTTAGTATCGTTCTGATCGGCGCTTAAAGCGATCATGGCGGAGTAAACGTCCATAAGGCGCGGCTCTTTTGGAAAACGCGACTCAATCTCTTTTGCCAGCTCCTCCATTCGTTTAGGATCCCGGACAACGCGACGATACGCGTCAAACAGACGGATATAACGATCCGCCTCAATCGGCTTTCTAAGCGCGCGAAGCATCGTTAGATAACGCTCCTCGCCGTCGATGTAATTTGGATAATCAGCCATCGCGTAGAGCGTATTCAGCCGTCTTGCCGTCCAGTTCGCGCCTTCCGCGGGCGTATGTTTACGGATATTAGTCCCCGCAATTTCCAGCGCCAGATCGAAGCTCCGCGCCGCGTAAGCGCAATCGTAATACGTTTCATCGCTCCTGATCGAGACCCCAAGTTTGCGATCGCGGCTAAATCTGGCGGCGGCGGCGCAGTCGCCGTTAAGCAAAAACGCGTCGAGCAGCGATCGCTCCGTCTGGCGCATCTGCGCGTCAAAATCGTGAAACAGGCTCTTGTCCAGTTTGTCAATTTTTGGCAAAAGAGCGCTCGCCTCGGCGTATCGCCCGAGCTTCATCAGCAGCTTTAATTTCTCGTATAGGGCGCGATCCGCCGCTTCGTCGTCCGGATAATCTTTTATGATCTTGTCGTAAAGCGCGAAATTTACCTCCGGCGTCTGCCCCCCCAGCGAAAATTCCAACAGATCGCGCTCTTTTTGCGCCACGGGCGTTTGCTGCGAAAAACCAAATTCGGCGAGATAGCGTTCGTAGCTGATCAGCGATTTTTCCGCCATACCGGCGAAGTTCTGCCACCTGGCAAGATTTAAGAGCAGAGCCTCGTATTCTGGCGAAATCGGCTCGGCGCGCTCGACGATAATCTCGCCCAATAACGCGGCGGGAACATAGAGCTTTTGCTCCGCCATTATGTTCATCAGGCGTTTGCTTTCGTCCAAATCCTTTAAGAAAAAATCCGGCGAGCTTCGCAGTATCTTCTCATAAAACTCGGCGGCTTTGGGGATATCGTCGTCGCGCGCGGCGATCTCGGCTAGTCTTGAAGCGGCAAGCGCGGCGGCGGGAATATCGTTCGAGTTGAAGAACACGCTTTGATAGCCAAGCGTCGCGTCGTAGAGTTTTCCCTCCATGAGCAGACGATCGGACCTGTAAATACGCGCGAAATCGGCTAGGCGGTTTTTAGGATACTCCCGAATAAGCGTATCATAATGATACAGCCCGTCGGCAATAAGTCCGGCGCGCATCTCCGCGTTGGCGAGCAAAGCTAGAATCTCAGGCGTTTCCTCGTGAAAGGCAAACGCCTCTATCCATGGCTTGGCAACGGCTATCAACGCCTCGCCCTGATCGCCGAGCTTGTCTAAAATTTTAACTTTCAGCGCGAGCAGTTCGGGCATAAAGAGATGTTTGCCGTCGCTTTGCGCGAGCGCGTCGTCTATCATTCGTTGCGAGTCGGCTAAAAATCCCGCCTCGTATTGCGCCAGAATCCTTGAAAACTCGCGCCCGTCCTCGCTTGCGGATCGATTTGCGATCGGCGCGCCGTTTATGTCCAAAGCTCCGATCGAAGGCGGCTCAATCGGCGGAAAGGCGACGGGAAAATTCAGTCCGCTATCGTTCGGCGCGCGCAAAACCGGCGGATTTTTTTCGTATCCCACGGCTATCCAACGCGACGAGCGGCTGCTCTCGCCGTTTGGCGCGAGCGGAATTGAAGATAGCGTCGAAGCGTCGATCGAATAGACGAGCGCCTTCTGCTTGAAGGTTACTTTCAGCCCGAAACGAGCCGATCCCAAAATCGGCTCGACGGAAAAAAAGCGGTTGTCTATGGGTTGCGGTTTCAGAACTGGGACGCGATCGAACTCGCAAACCATATTTGCTTTTTGCAACGGCAAGGGAGGATTAACGCGGCAGATGAAAGCGCGATCCTCTTTAAGCGTAAGCGCTAGATAGGGTTCTTTGTCCATAACGCCCGCCGTTTGCGCGATTTCAAGCGCGCAAAGCGACGGCGCGATTAAAAGCGGTATTAAATTAAGCGGCTTTCTCATATCAAACGAAAAGCAAACCGCGTTCCCTGAAAGCTAGTACCCAGCCGCGACAAGCGTTTCGCTGAAAAAGCTAATTAGCGGCTCGATCCAGAAAAACGACGAAACAGTCGCCGTGGCGGCTATGCCAAGCACGATCTTAAGCGGCGTAGCGCCGTTTCGATAATAAACTGTGCCGTCGTTGTCCGACGGATCGCGCAAAAACATATAAACGATCAGTTTCAAGTAGTAAAAGACGGCGATCGCGCTATTGGCGAGCATAATCAGCGCGAGATACAGATGATCGCTCGCTATAGCCTCTTTGATCAGGTAGATTTTGCCAAAAAACAGGGCGAACGGCGGAATGCCTGCGAGCGAAAGCATAAAGATCGCCATAATCGCCGCGCCCATCGGACTAAGTCTTACCATGCCTGAGAACTTGCCGTAGGGGTGATCGAAACGAATATCCCAAGTTTTGCTGGGGTGGCGCGAAATCCAAAGCATGGCAAACGCGCCCAGATTGGTAAATAAAAATAGCGTCCAGTAGAGAAACAGCCCAACGTGCGCCTCGCTTGAACCCATCACGAAAACGCACATCACAAATCCCGCGTGGCTGATCGAGCTGTAGGCGAGCATTCGCTTAACGTCGTCCTGCACAAGCGCCAGAAGGTTGCCGATCGTAAGCGTGGCGACGGCGACGATATACAAAAGTCCAAACACGACGCGATCGGGACTCTGCGCCAGAAAATCAAAGAGTCTGATCGCTACCGCGAAGCCGGCGATCTTCGGTACGACGGACATATAGCCTGCCATAGGGGCGCTAGAGCCTTCATACACGTCGGGAGTCCACATATGAAACGGCACGATCGAGAGCTTAAAGCCCAGCCCCGCGATAATAAACGCCGAAGCGACGAGAATCAGCGGCGAATAGCTAAAGCCGCTTGCAGCCAACGCGCTTTGAATCTTGCCGATCTCCGCGCTTCCGGTAGCGACGTATAACAGCATTACGCCAAAGCTCAACAAGCCGATAGCCAGCGCGCCCATTGTGAAATATTTAATCGCCGCCTCCAAAGCCTTGTCGCGTCGGTGCATGCTAATTAACGCGTAAAGCGAGAGAGATCCTATCTCCAGACCGATAAGGATCACGATCAGATTGTCGCTGGCGGTCATACTGGCAAAACCGGCCGCCATAAACAAAAACAGCGCGTAAAACTCGGCAAACTGGTACTCTAAAAACCGCATTCCGGCGAAAGCCAGCGGAATAAACAACAAGGACGCGCCTATAATCACCCACAGCGAGATTCTGGCTAGCCCGTCGACGAGGAGCGCGTCAAAGAAAGAGCGCTCTTGAAAATCCAGATGAAAGAGCAGGGCGATCGCTATCAACAAAGTAGCGATCGTCAGCCCCGCGAATAGGTTGCGTCCCGCGTTTTTGACAAAGAGATCGACGGCTAACACTACAATTCCGCCGACGGCAAGCGTTAAAATTGGCGATAAGGAGACAAAAGATATGTTCATCGTCTCGCTCCTAACATCGGCGAATTAAGGCTTTCAAGGCGCTCTTTCGTCGAATCTTGGTTTGGAATCGATTTTATAATCATCATTTTCGCCAAATTCGCGGCGGCGGCGTCGATCGGGGCAAGAACCGGCTTTGGATATACGCCGAGCAAGATCACGACCAGCGTCAGCGGTATCAGCGCGGACAGCTCGCGCCCGTTCAGATCGCGCAGAGTTTCGTTGGCTTTTATCGTAACCGCGCCGTAGAAAGTTTTGCGGTATAGGTTGAGCATATAGACCGCGCTCAGAATAATGGAAGTTCCCGCGAACAACGTCATAATCGGGCTGGCGCGGAAGTAGCCCAGCAAAGAGAGAAATTCGCCCACAAAACCCATCGTGAGCGGCAGTCCCGCGGAAGCCATAGCCATAAACATAAATATCGAGGCGTAAACGGGCATAACCGAAGCGATCCCGCCAAACTCGCTCATCAATTTGGTATGGCGGCGATCGTAAAGCGCGCCCACAAGCATAAACAGGGCGCCGCTGATGATTCCGTGGCTTAACATAAAGAAGACCGAACCGCCGATTCCCTCCGCGTTTAGCGCGAACGCGCCCAAGATGATTACTCCCATATGGCTGATCGAGCTGTAAGCGACGATCTGTTTTATGTCTTTCTGAGCGAACGCCGCCATAGCCGCGTAAATAATCATAACGATTCCGATCGCGCCCATAAGGGGCGAAAAGTAAGCGCTCGCGTCGGGAAAAAGCGGAAGGCTGAAACGCACAAAACCGTACGTACCCATCTTTAACAGCACGGCGGCAAGCAGTACCGAACCGACCGTTGGAGCTTGTCCATGCGCGTATGGCAGCCACGTGTGAAACGGAAACATAGGGACCTTCACCGCAAAACCAATCCCCATCGCCGCAAAAAGCCAGAGCTGAGGCGAATAGGGAACTTGGTATTTATGCCACTCCACAATGTCAAAAGTAGCGACTCCTATGTCCTGATAGAAAATCCACGCGAAATAGAGTATCCCCAGCAAGAGCAGAAGCGAGCCGCTAAAGGTGTAGATAAAAAACTTGACGGCAGCGTAGATTCTGTTGCCGCTGCCCCACGCGCCGATAATATAGAGCATCGGAACGAGCGAAAACTCCCAGAATAGGTAAAAAATTATCGCGTCAAGCGCCGCAAATACGCCGATCATCGTCATTTCGAGCAGTAAAATAGACGCGGCAAGATTTTTAAGCCGCTCCGTTTCGCCAAGCGCGATCAGCGCGATCAGAGTGATAAAAGCGCTAAGTACGATCAAAAAGAGCGAAAAGCCGTCTACGCCGACCTTGTAGCCGATTCCAAGCGATTCTACAATTGGCAGCGAATAAACAAACTGCATGCCTAGATTATCGCCGGCGAAGGCGTAATCGTAATCAAACAGATACCAAAGATATAACGATAGGGCGAACTCGATAGCGGCGATTATCAGCGCGTAAATCCTGACGCGATCTTTAGGGATCGCAAAACCAACCATCGCGCCGAACAGCGGAAAAAATACCAGAATTGAAAGCAGATAGTTAGACATTAAGCTCCCTTCGCCAAAGCGGTCGTCGCCAGAAACGCGATTGCGAGCAAAACCGCAAGCCCCGCCGTCATCCACCTAAGCATATGCGACAGGTTGCCGGTCTGCGTCTTGCGAAGCTGCGAGCTGGAAGCCAAAGTAAGTTTGGCGATCAGATCGACGACAAAATCTATAATCTTCAAATCGATCTTCCGCCACAGAAAATCGCTTACGGCTATATAGGGCGCGATAATCGTTTTCTTATACAGCGCGGGAATATACCATTCGCGGCTGAGAAACTCATGGATCGGGTTATTTAGCCAATCGGGACTGAAACCGCCCTTGGCATACTTCCAAACGGCGAACGAAACGCTTGCGAGAACCAGCGCCAGCGCGCCGCCGATCAACGCGTACTCCGTCGCGGGCGCTAAATGCGGAACGTTCACGTTTAACATTTTAGACGCAAGTTCCGTAAAGCCATGCTCAAAAAAGCCCGCGATAATCGCAAGCAGCGCGAGAGGCGACATAGCGAGTAACATCAGTTTTGGCGCTTCGTGCGGGTGAATATGCAGCGCTTTATAGTTAGCCTCTTTGCCAAAAAAGACCGTCATCACGACGCGAAAGCCGTAAAACGCGGTCATAGCCGCCGTGATCAGCAGTATCGCCCAAATAAAAAAATGCGAGCTTCCAAACGCCGCCTCTAGTATTTTGTCTTTGGAGAAAAAGCCCGCGAAAGGATATATCCCCGCGAGCGCGATCGAGGCGATGGTCATCATGATCGCCGTAGGCTTCATCGCCGACCACAGTTTGCCCATTTTTCGTATGTTAAGCTCGTCGCGCATAGCGTGCATCACGTTGCCCGCGCCCAAAAACAGCAGCGCTTTGAAAAAAGCGTGCGTCGTCAGATGAAAGAGCGCCACCCAATAGTAGCCAAGCCCCGCCGCGACAAACATATAACCGAGCTGCGAAAGCGTCGAATAGGCGATAATCCGCTTTAGATCGGTGGCGACAAGCGCCATCGAAGCGGCGAAAAACGCCACAAACGCGCCAAGCGACGCGATGAACGCGCCCGCCTCGCCTGCCATACTATAGAGCGGATTTGCCCGCACCAGCAGATAAACGCCCGCCGTAACCATCGTCGCCGCGTGAAT
Source organism: Helicobacteraceae bacterium (assembly GCA_031268655.1). GTDB lineage: Bacteria > Campylobacterota > Campylobacteria > Campylobacterales > SZUA-545 > JAIRNH01. The sequence continues at coordinate 10,228 of JAIRWX010000042.1, forward strand.
CAGCGCCGAAACGGGCGTGGGTCCCTCCATAGCGTTGGCGAGCCAAGTGTGCAGCGGAAACTGCGCGGACTTGCCCATTGCGCCGATAAAGAGCAGCGCCGCGATCCAGACCAAAACGCCGCGTTCCACAAAACGAAACGCGGCGAAAACTTCGTCGTACTTCAGCGATCCGACCTGCCAATAGATCAGAAAAATACCAAGCAGCATGCCCAGATCGGCGATGCGATTCATAATAAACGCCTCGTTTGCCGCCCATGACGCGAACGGCTTTTGATACCAAAAGCCAATCAACAGATATGAGCAAAGCCCCACGCCCTCCCAGCCGATAAAGAGTCCAAGAAAGTTATCGCTCATTACCAGCGTCATCATCGAGAATACGAAAGCGCTAAGGTAGCTGAAGAAACGATTGAAGCTCTTGTCGTTCGCCATATAACCGATCGAATAGATATGCACCGCCGTCGATACGATCGTAACGACGCACATCATAACGACGCTGATCTGATCGACTACAAAACCGAATTTCAGATTCAGCCGCCCGGAGGCGATCCATTCAAAAAGCTCCGCGCCGACTTTCGTCTCGTTGACGTAGATAAAATATAACAAGATCAGCGAAGCGCATAGCGAGACGATCAGCAACGCGGTTGGTATCAGTCCCGCGATCAATCTTTTTTCTTTCGCGCCGAAAAACAGACCGGTAAAAAGCGAACCGAGCAGCGGCGAAAATAACGCGATTAGCGATAGCGCTTCCATATTGCTCCTATCCGTTCATATTTTTAATAACGTTGAGATCGAGCGAGCCTTTGCGCTTGTAGAGCAGAATTAACAGCCCAAGCCCCACCGCTATCTCCGCCGCGGCGATCGCCACGATAAAAAAGGCGAAAATCTGCCCTTCTATAGAGCCAAGATAGCGCGAAGCCGCGACAAAGCCGATATTAACGCTGTTTAGCAGTATCTCCGTAGCGAAAAAGAGCGTCAAAAGATTCTGTCTGCGCATAACGCCGAACAGCCCGATCGCAAATAGCGCCGCGCTGAGAACCATGTAGTGAGTTAGCGCGATCATTTCTTACGCTCCTCCTCTTGCGAATACTCCATCTTTTTGCTCGCCAGCAAAATGCCCGCGATCATAGCGGTCAGCAGCAGCAGCCCCGAAAGCTCGAAGGGCAGAATATAGGTCGTAAACAGGCTTATTCCAATCTCTTTGGCGTTATCGCCCGCCAAAAGCGCCTCGCCGTTTTGCGCGATCGACAAGGTTGGCGCGACGATCATCGCCACTACAATCGCGGCGCAGGCGGACGCTAGAAAAATTATCGACTTTTGCGATCCGATCTTTTCGTTAAGCGGCTTTGTGGAGTCGAAAAACATCATACCAAACACATACAGCGCCATTATCGCGCCGGTATAAACGACAATTTGAACCACGCCCATAAAATCCGCGCCCAACATAAAGAAAAACGCGCTGATAAAAATCATGCCCGCCGCCAGCGACGCAAAGGCGTAGATAGCCTCTTTTGCCGTTACCGCGATCGTAAAGCAGACGATTGTCAGCGCGGCAAAAAAATAAAACGCGATCGCTTCAAACAATATAGCCTCCTAATACGCTAACGGCGTTTTTTTGAGATTCTTATCGGCGTCGGGACTGACCGCTCCGAAGCCCTCGAACTCTTTTTGCAGCCTGATCGCCTCTTTTTGCGAAAGCAGATCGCTCTTGATCGAAAAATGCGCTCTCTGCTCGCTCGCGTTCTCAAAGCGATCGCCGTGCGCGATCGCAAGCTCCGGGCAGACCTCCGCGCACAATCCGCAATAGATGCACCGCCCAAAGTTGATCGCGTAGTCAAAGACCTTTTTGCGTCCGTCCTCGCCTAAGCCCGTATCCATTCTGATGCAATGCGAAGGGCAGATTTTTTCGCACAGCCCGCAGCCTATGCACCGCTCCGCTCCGCTTTCCGACAGACGAAGCAGCCTATGAATGGCGCGGTAGCGTTTAGAGAGAGGCAAGCGCTCCATAGGATAGATGGTCGTATGGGTGGGATCTTTCGCCATCGCCTTGAAAACCACCCATAAACCTTTAAGCAGCTCCAGACCCAGACTGCGCCGAACGACCCGCTTAAACTTCTGCCAGCTCGTTTCGGGATAAGGCGCTAGAGAAATATCAAAATAACCCTGTTTCATCGTTGCTCCTACAATATTACCGCGGCGGTGATCAATATATTTATAACCGCGAGCGGCATCAGAACTTTCCAGCAAAGCCACATAAGCTGATCTGGACGAATATGAGGCCACGCGCCGCGTACCAGCACAAAGAAGAAGAAGAAGAACGCCACTTTTAACAGAATCGCGATCGCGCCGGGAATAATATAAAAGTCGTTGTAGCCGCCAAGAAAAATCAACGAGATCAAAAAGCTGATCGTAAACATATTGGCGTATTCGCCGATCGCAAATAAGCCCCAGTGAATGCCTGAATACTCCGTCGCGTAACCCACGACGATCTCCGCCTCGTGTTCCATCAGATCAAACGGCGTACGGTTTGTCTCGGCAAACCCCGCCATCATAAAGAGCGCGAACGCGAGAGGCTGTTTGAAGATCGTCCAGCTTAGCAGACCGCCCGCCTGATAATCGTTCAGGCTGATCAGCGAAAGCGAGCCGACCAGCAAAATTGGGCTCAACAGCGCAAGCCCGCTAACCGCCTCGTAGCTAATCAGTTGAATCGCCGTCCGCGCGCCGCCGATCAGCGAGTATTTATTGACCGACGCAATCCCGCCAAGCAAAGGTCCGTATAGACCTGCCGCCATCACGCCCATCACAAACAGAACGCCTACGTTTATATCCGCGACAATCGGCTTGATCGTATGTCCAAACATCTCGAAAGGCGGCAGAAACGGCACGGCGCTCATAGCGATAAACGCGGTGGACGCGCCGATAATCGGGGCGATAAAAAAGATCGGCTTGATCGCGCGGCTTGGAATGATATTTTCTTTGGTAAACATCTTGATTCCGTCGGCGACAATCTGCAACAGACCAAACGGACCCACGTGCATAGGACCCTTACGCCGCTGCATAAACGCCAGAAGCCGCCGCTCAAAATAGGTGCCGTAACCCGCCAGCGCGGAGAATATCAGCACGACCAGAATCGCTTTAACTGCCGTCGCCGCAATTGAAAACAGATCGTACATGTCATCTCCTCTCGATAGATTTGAAGCGCCAACCCGTAAGCGTCTCGTCGTAAACGCTTACAAAGGCAAACCCGCCCTGAATATATTTATCTTTTTGCGCCGTCAAAGTAAAATTTGCGCCGTCGATCGCTACCTTCGCCTTTTTGCCCTCTTTCAATCCAAATTTCGCCAAAAACTCTTCGCTCGCCAACAGCTTGTCGCCGCTTGAAAGATAGGCGTTAAACTCGTCGATCGGATGCGCCAGATAGACGATCGCGCCCTCGATCTTAGGCGGATTTGGCGGCTCGATCGCGTCCGTCGATTCGATCGCGCTTGAAGCCAGCTCAAAACCTCGTCGCTCTACGCCGCTGGCGCTAAACTCGTTTTCAAGCGCGTCAAACGGCGCGCCGAGCTCCGCGCTCAGATCCGTCGCGCGCTCTATTTCCTCGCCGTCGGCTACGGCGTTATAGAGATCGGCAAGCGTCCAGCCGTCGTAGCCAAGCGCGGGATATATTGGCGTAATTCGCTTGTTCGCGCTTGTAATCGTGCCTTCCTGCTGTATCAAAGAGGGCATATCCAGCTCTTTTTTGCCCTTCGCGCCAAAGGCGCTTAAAACAAAATCGCCCTTAGCGTTGTAGCCTATCGTATAGCCGTCGGCGCTCTCGTCAAGATCGGCAAACAGCGCCGCGCCCAGATCGTTGCCGTTTCGCGGCGAAAGCATAACCTTAAACGGCGAGTATTTCTCTAGCAGTCCTAGCATGCGCGCCAGATTTTCCGATCGCGGGTGATCAAAGAGATCGCTCCCCGCGATAATCGTAAATTCGCTTTTATTCTCCGCCAATTTGTCGATCCGCTCGAGTTCGGCTTCGTCGAATATAAACTTGGCGATCTTCGCCCTCGGCTTTGCGGGCAGTCGATCGGCGAAGCGGTTTAGCAGTTTCGCCAGAACAATCTCCTCGCCGCCGACCTCGCCGCGCAAAACAAGCATATTTTTGTGCATCGTATCGACGATTGAATCGCCGATCGGGTGAAAATCAATCGCCGCGCCTTTTTTAGCGACAAGCGCGTTGTTGATCGCGTAACGCAGTTGCGGATTGTCGTTTGACAGACGAATTCCGATCGAGAGGGTAAAGTCGCCGATGGTCTCTTTTGATCCGCCGTAGAGCGTTTTGCCGCTAACGGCGCTAAAAGTTTTGAGAAACCGCGAGAGCGCGTACGCCGAAGGGTTGATCAGTTTAACTCCCAAACGCTTTTTGATTCTGTTGAGAATTAAAATTTCCTCGTTGGAGATAAACGAGCCGAAGCTAATCGACTTGGCTTGTTTAAGCGCAGCTATCGCTCTATTAAAAGCCTCCGTATCTTTTTTCGCGTTTTTATTGGCGAAATCGTAACCGAAGCGACCCGCGCCGCAGAGACTTTGGAAGTGAAAGTCGTTGGTAACGCGATAGATCGTTTCGCTTGGGTTATCGACTCCGATCTGTTTCGTCTCGTAGATCAAATGGCACGCGCTCGGGCAGTGAACGCACGACGAAGGAACGCGCCTAAGCTCCCACGCGTTGCTCTTATACTGAAACTCGTCGGCGATCATCGCGCCCGTCGGACAGACCGCCGCGCACTCGCCGCAGCCGGTGCAGCCGTCGCCTTTAGCGGATCTGGCGATCAACGATTTGTTCATCTTGTTCCAGACCGCGTAAACGTCTTTGGACAGGCTCTCTTTGTAGCTTTCGGGCAGAGCGTCGCCGCCGCGCGGAGTCGTCGATAGCGCCGCTACGCCGATTATATCCTTGCATACGGTAACGCACCTCTCGCAAACGATGCAAAGAGCGGGATCGTAGCGGGTTTTGCCCCACGTAACCGCCTTGCGCCCCGAATCTTTTATGGCGCAGTTTTGCGACGAGACATTTTGAAACAGCGCGTTATCCTGCAATTCGCACTCGCCCGACTTGTCGCAGACGCCGCATTGAAGGGGATGGTTGATCGCGTAAATCTCCATAATGGCTCGGCGATCGGCGCGAAGATCCTCGCCATCGGTGTTTACGACCATGCCCTCCTTAACTTTAGCGTTACACGAGTAGGCGCGCTTGCCGTCCGCGTCAACCATGCACAGCCTGCAGGCGAGCGTCGCGGAGCAGCGAGTAAGACAGCAGATCGCGGGGACGTATATGTCGTTCGCGCGCGCGGCGGATAAAATGGTGTCGCCCTCTTTCGCGCGCACCAGGCGATTGTCGATTGTCAGCGCAATCGTTAATTCACCTCCCATGTAGCTCGTCCTTTCGCGGATTGACCGTCTCATAACAATACTTAAGGCTCGCTTGGATTTTTGGCAAATCAAAGACCTCCAATTTTGCGATAGCGCCCTTCATTTTCGGCGAAACTATAAATTTTCTCGATATCGAACCCAATTTTGTTTCAATTTTAACATTATCGCCATTTTTTAAGTTATTTACCGACGCAAACTGTTCCGATCCGATCAGCTCCCCCTCGCTCTTAAAGGGTTTATCAGCCGCGCAATAACGCGCGATCGCGCCGTCATATTCGTTAAAGCGTCCTATATCTTCGGGCGCAAAAACGGATATTTTGGTTTTTGGATTATTGATCTCGTAGGGCGTTAGATCGTCAAAAGCGACGTCGTTAAACGGCAGCCGAGCGGTCGCGTCGATCGCCCGCTTGATCCGTAGCCCGCGCTTTTTAGCGATCGCGGCGATCGGAGCGTCGTCAAAGGCGATCGCCGCGTTCAGCGGTTTTATCACGCGATCGATCGTAACGATTGTCCCCTCTTTGGCTTCGTTGGGCGCATAAGGAAAACGAGTTTCGCCCTCGCCGTCGTAAACGTCGCAGGTCAAAGCCGCTCCAAGCGCGTTCGGAGCGGGAGGAACCATCAAAATATCAAAGCCGCGCGATCGCAGTATCCCCGCGATCGTCGCTATATTCTTTGCTCCGTCGGCGGCGTATATTTCGCCGCCTAGCGCGATAAGGGTTTTTTCGCCAACCTCGATCGCGCTTAATTCCTCCTCGCCTACGCCGCGCTCGGCGCTAACGGCGCCGTCGTCAAGATCGTCCGCCCATCGTTTCAGATCGCCGCTTGGATTTTTAACGAGCGTTTTAAGCAGCAGCGCGAAAACGCCCTCTTCGGCGGCGGTTTCGTAACGAATCTGGATCGCGATCTCCCTTAGCGAATCGTCCTCTATTGGAGCAAAAGAATAAATATGCGCGTTATGTTCCAGCGCCGCCTTGGCGAGCGCCTGCTTGACGATCGGCGCCTCTTCGCCGATCAGCGGCGCGAACAATAAAATAGTATCGGCGTTTTTTACGTCGCTAACCGAGCCGTTCCATAAACGTTCGCCGCTCGCCAAAGCGTACGCGCTCAAAAACGCCTGAAAAGCGGCGATCTGGTTATTGACCGCTTTGTAGCCAAGCTCGTTAAGCAGATATATCTCCTCGTTAGTTTCGCGACCGCTTATCCAAACGCTTTTCGCCTTTTCGTTAAAGGGCGCGGCGGCGCGGGTTTTTCTGAAACCAAAACGTCCTAGCGAGCATAGAGAGTCGTTTTCAACGTCGCAGCTTACGCGCATGATCTCGCCTCGCTTTGTCTCGATCGCGTTATCGCACCCGCCGGCGCAGTAAAGACACGACGACGGCGTTTTATTTAGCTCCCAAACGTTGGCGCGGTATTTGAAGTCTTTCGTTACGATCGCGCCGACCGGACAGACCGCCGCGCACTCGCCGCAGTCCGAGCAGCGATCGCCGTCAAACTCAATCTTGGATTTGTATCCGCCCGCGACAATCGATAGCGCGGCGCTCCCGACAATCTCGTTGCAAACTCTAGCGCACCGCTCGCACAGAACGCAGAGCGACGGATCGTAGGTCAATATCCGCCAATTCTCTACTAGACGTCGGGGCTCTTTCGCGGCGAATATCTGATCGCTAAGACCAAACTCCAGCGCTTTGTTTTGCAATTCGCACTCGCCCGACTTGTCGCAGACGCCGCACGCGAGCGGATGATTTACGCACGTCATACGCACAATATTCCCGCGCGTTTCAAACAGCGCCTCGCCGTCGGTTGTTACGGCAATTCCCTCTTTTACGGGCGTTTGACAGGAGAGCGCGAAACCCTTCAAACCCTCGATCTCTACGACGCACAGCCTGCACGATCCAGCCGCGGAGACTTTGCTCAGAAAGCAGAGCGTCGGTATATAAACACCCGCTTTTCGCGCCGCCTGCAAAATTGTGTCGCCTTCGTTTGCGCTAACCAAGCGTCCGTCGATTGTCAGATTAACCATTTAGTTCCGCTAAAGCGATATAGTAACAGCGCATACAACGATTCGCCTCTTTGAAAGCCGCCTCGGGCGTTAGACCTAAATTCACCTCGGCGACGCTTGTTTTTCTTATGTCCGCGCTCAACTTTTTAGATCGCTCTCTGGCAAAGCCTCCAAGGTAGCCCGTCGGTTTCTCGTTTTTGTCGAATACGCGAAAGCCGCGTAGCAGATCCTCCATAATCTCGTCGTCGCTTCGTTTGATCTCGCCCGTTTTAAGATAGTTCAGCATCACGCTCGCGGCGCGACGCGCCTGTCCTACGGCGTTTACGATCGTCATCGGTCCGTATTCGCAATCGCCCGCCGAAAACACGCCAATCTTGTTGGCGGCGAAGGTTTTGCCGTCGGTTTTGATCGTCCCCCAGCTTGTAAGCTCTATATTCCATTCGGCGGGCAGTATGGTTAAATCAGGCTCTTGGCTGACGGCGGGAATCACATAGTCGCACTCGATCTCGAAATCTTGCCCCTCTATTTTGGTCAGTTGCGGACGACCGCCGTTTGGATCCTCAAACATCTCAAATCGGTTGCAAACCACCTTTTTGACGACGCCGTTTTCATCGACAATTTTGGCGATCGCGGCGCGAAAGATAAACTCCACGCCCTCCTCTTTCGCCTCTTGGTACTCCTCTTCGCTGGTATTTTGGATAATTACCCGCTCGCTTCGGCGATAGAGCATAATCGCTTTCTTGGCTCCGGCGCGAACGGCGCAGCGCACCACGTCCATAGAGGTAAAGCCGCCGCCCGCGCATACGACGGTCTTGCCTCTGAAATCCACGGGCGAGCCGATTTTGAACTTCTCCCAGAGATTCACGCGATCAAGAAAGCCGATCGCGCCCCAATAGCCGTCGATCGATTCGTTTTCATTCTCGCAGCGCAGTTTTTTTGAGAGTCTCGCGCCAAAACTAAGCAGGATTGCGTCGTAGTTTTTCTCAAGCTCCAGCAGTTTTTCCGCGTCGATCGAAGAGTTCAAATGTATCCTCGCGCCGCTTGATTCAATAAAACGTATGTCGGTCAGATATTTTTCGCTTGGCATACGATACTCCGGCACGCCGACCATCACCTCGCCGCCGGCTACGGGCAAAGCCTCGAAAATATCGCACTCGACGCCGCTTAACGACAGATAATAGGCGGCGCTAAGCCCCGCGGGACCGGCGCCAACGATAGCGACTTTTTTGCCGATCGGCGGCGACTTGGAGGCGAAATGAACGCAACGCGCTCCGCGCCTGTCCTCGTAATCCGCGCCGACGCGCTTTAGTTCCATAATGCCGATCGGTTCGTCAAAATGGCTTCGCCTGCAACTATCTTCGCACGGGCGCGGACAGACGCGACCGCATACGCGCGCGAGCGGCATCGTTTTGCGGGTCTCTTCGACGCTCTTTAACGGCTGGCGATCCTTAAGCGCCTCTATATAGGCGGGAATATCCACGAGATCGGGGCATGCGTCCGAACAGGGCGCGGCGATCTTCGCCGCGACAAACAGATCGCGATCGTACTCCGCGCTTTGTTTGCGCGAATCTATACACTCGTGAAACGGCTGAGGAAAATGCTCGATCAGCTGCGAGATCGCCTTTGGCGCGGTGCGTCCGATCTCGCATTTGGCGCTTGATCGCATAATGGCGCACGCGGATTTAAGCCGCGCCAGATCCGCCGTTTCGCCCTCGCCTCTTGCGATCTTATCCAGCAGATCGTATAGTATTCGTCCGCCCGCGCGCCCGGGCGCGCACCGCCCGCACGCCTGCGAATAGTTCTGATACTGGAGGGCGTATCGAGCGGCAAGCCGCGCTACGTCCACCTTCTCGTCAAAGATCGCCACGCCGTCCCAGCCGATAAAGGCGCGGATAGCTCGGTTTTCGTCGAAAGCGATCGGCAGTTTCAAAGCGGTCGCGGCGTACTCTTCGCTTGGCTTACCGCGATTATCGACAATTGCCCCGCGCCATGAGCTAAACCACGGTTTGACCATCTATCAAACGCTTTCGCATAGAGATCGTCCAGTCGATCTCGTTGTATTTAAGCGAGTTTAATAGTTCGCAATTTAACTCTTTGACCAAGTCCGCGCTTTTTTGTACCAGCGAAAAATCAATCGCCTCGAAAATGAAGATCGCCGCCTCGTTTTCGATCAGATCGTTTTCGATAATAGTTTTCATACCTTCAATCGCGTTCTCTTTTAATTCTCTTAGATCAAATCGTCTCATAATGTTCTACCTATCTATTTCGCCAAAGATCACATTGGCGTTGCCGATGATCGCCACCACGTCGGCGAGTTGAGCGTCAAGAAGCAAATCCTCCAGCAGTCCGCAGTGAAAAAAGCTGGGTCCTCTAACTTTAACGCGGCGCGGATACGGCTCGCCGTCGCTTACGATATAAAAACCGAGTTCGCCTTTGGGCGATTCGGTGGCTTTATAGATTTCGCCTTTGGGCGGACGCATGCCCTGCGTAACCAGCGCGAAATGCTGCATAAGCGAGTAGTTCTGCGTCATCAACTGTTCTTTGGGCGCGCTGATATATTCGGGCGCGTTTGCCATCAATTCCGGCGGCGCGTCCTTATATATTTCCAGCGCCTGACGGATTAACTTGATCGACTGCCAAATTTCTTCAATATAAAGGCGGTAGCGTCCGTAGCTGTCGCCCGCGTCGCAAACGGGAACGTCGAACTCTACCTCGCCGTACAGCTCGTAGGGCTGCTCTTTGCGAATGTCCCAAGCCACGCCGCTGCCTCGAAGCATAACGCCGCTAAGTCCCCAGCTCATAGCCAGCTCTCTGCTGATAACGCCGATATTTTCAAGCCGCATTCGCCATATTCTGTTATCTTTTAACAGCGCGTCGTACATCTCGATCTGTTTGGGCAGATGATCCAAAAACGCCTTGCACTGCTCGATCCATTCGGGCGTAATATCCAGCGGAACGCCGCCGATTCTGATGGAATTGTGCGTAAGCCTTGCTCCGCAGTACTCCTCGAAGAGATCAAGCGCGTATTCGCGTTCTCGGAACGGATAGAGCATCATGCTCATCGCGCCTACGTCGAGCGCGTGCGTGGCGAGAAAAAACAGATGGCTGCATATTCGACTAAGCTCTATAAGCGCGAGCCTGATCGCCTGGGCGCGGCGCGGCGCCTCTATGCCAAGCAGGGTTTCCACCGCGAGAGCGAAGCCGTAGTTGTTGGAGGTCGCGTTGATGTAATCCATACGATCGGTGGTAGGCAGAAATTCGTTATAGATCATATTTTCCGCCATCTTCTCCACGCCGCGGTGTAAAAAGCCGATATTTGGGCGCGCTTTTTTCACGCGCTCGCCCTCTAGCTCCAGAATCAGATTCATCTGTCCGTGCGCCGAGGGGTGCTGCGGACCAAAATTCAATATCATCGTATTGTCGTCTCGTTCAAAGGCGATATTCTCATAGAAAGGCTGTAATCGGTTTGGCAGTTGCGTCATCGCTACTTCCTCTTATCCAGCGCTTTTTGCTTGAGCGGATCGAAATCGTCGTACAAAATAGGAACGCGCTTTTCGACATATTTGATAGGGGTAATCTCGTCTTTGGGTTCCGCGCCGAAAGCGACTTCGTATCCAAGCCGCGCAAACCGTCTGGTATCGTTGCGATCGATTCGCGCCGCGTCGCGGTTCTCCGCGCCGATTTTTTCTCTGAACTCCTTGCCGTAAATCGCGTCAATCTCGTACCACTGCGCAAACTCGTCGCCCTGAAGCGGATAGGAACGCAAAAGCGGGTGTCCAGACCAGTCGTTTGGCATAAGAATACGACATAGGCGCGGGTGGTTGTTGAATATAACGCCGAACATATCGTAACACTCGCGCTCCGACCAGTTGGCCGATCGCCACAAATCCGCCGCGCTTTCGACCGCCTCTTTTTCCTTGATAACGATTTTCAGACGCAGGCGGCGGTTCTTTTCGACGCTTAACAGCTCGTAAAAGATCTCAAACTCGCCGCGAACGGCGAGATAATCAACCGCGCTTAACTCCATCAACTGCGCGTAACCCCGCGATCGCAAGAACTTTAGCGCATCCTTATTCTTGGCGGCTGGAACGTAAACGATCGCCTCGTTGCGCATGAAGAAACTATCGCATTCGCCGATCGCCGCCTTAAGTTTCTTAAGATCCTCTCCGACGATCGGATCGTCGATCGATTCTTTGGCTATCTCTTTGGGTACGTAAAAACGATCGGAGTGATAGGGCTTTTTCTGTCGATCTCCCTTTGGAGTATATGGTCTAAACATCACACAAACCTTTTGGCGCTGATTTTGCGGTTCATCGGCTCGCTTCTTATTTTGCGCTGAAGCATCATCGCGGCGTAGATAAGCGTATCGGGACGCGGCGCGCAGCCGGGCAGATAGATATCCACCGGAATAATGCGATCCACGCCCTGCACCGTCGCGTATGTGTTAAACATGCCGCCCGTATTGGCGCAGCTGCCCATAGAGATCACCCATTTTGGCTCCGCCATCTGATCGTACAAACGGCGTACAAACGGCGCGTGCTTTTTGCTCACCGTGCCGGCGATACACATCACCTCGGCCTGACGCGGCGAGGCGCGAAATATGGTTCCTAATCGGTCGAAATCGAATCGCCCGCCGCCCGAAGCCATCATCTCGATCGCGCAACACGCCAAACCGTAGGTTAAAAACCAGAGCGAATTGCTTCGCCCCCAATTGACCAGCTTATCGACCGTCGTAAGCGCGATTGGCAGACCGCCGCTGGATAGATAATTTACTTGATGCTTTGCCAATTTAACGCTCCTTGTTTCCACTCGTAGAGAAACCCAATCGTCAAGATTCCTAAAAATACCAGCATGCCGCCGAAAGCCAGCGCGCCAAAGCCGCTTTCAATCAGGCTTCCGTAAGCCACAGCCCACGGAAACATAAAGATAATCTCCACGTCAAACAGGATAAACAGCAACGCGAAAAGAAAAAACTGCAAACCAATGCGATTTGGCTGTAGCGAGGTTTCTGGTCCGCACTCGTAAACCGAGAGCTTCAGTTTCAGATCGTTTCGCGCCGATCTGGCGTTGAAGAGCCAAGCCGACAGCGCCACTGTAGCGGCAAACGCGCCGAAAGTTAAGACAAAGAGAATAAAAACGCCAAAATAAGACTCCACCGCCGTTCCTCGCAATTAAAGTTTTTGTCAACTATATCAAAAATATGGTTTAATCGACGCTATGCGCCCTTAATCCTTGCATAATTTTTGAAAAATCTATATAATGATAAGAAATTTTTAATGTTTGCGTAGGGATCAACTTGTGAAATTTCTGCTTATCGTCTCTTCTTCCGAACCGCGGCGTAACGCTATCGTCGAAAAACTGAGCGGGGCGCGCTACGCGGCTAACGCCGCGCAAACAATAGAGGAGGCGGCAAACGCGCATAGAGCGGAATCGGTCGATCTGATAGTCGCCGATTGGCGTATCGTAGAGCCGGTTATAGGCGCGTTCGCGCTTTCGCTTAAAAAAGGCGTAAAACAGGTTTCTCTGATCGTTATCTCCGAAAACCCAAGCAAAGAAGAGCTGGTTGACGCGCTTAACAGGGGCGCGGACGACTACTGTCAAGCGCCGTTTAACGGCGACAAACTCGACATATCGTTATTTAAGCTGCTCGAGGCAAGAATAGAGGCTAGACTGCGCTTTGGCGGGACAAACGTGATCGACGCCGGAGAGCTGACTATCGACCCCGACGAGGAAAAAATTTACTATAAGCAAAAAGAAATCGAGTTAAAAGGCAAACCGTTTGAGGTACTAACCCATCTGGCTAGAAACCGCGATCAGATTATCAGCAAAGAGCAGCTGCTTGACGCGATCTGGGAAGAGCCCGAGCTGGTTACGCCTAACGTGATCGAGGTGGCGATCAACCAGATCCGCCAGAAAATGGACAAACCGCTGGGCATCAATACTATTGAAACGGTGAGACGGCGCGGCTATCGCTTCTGCTTTCCCAACTGCTCCGGCCAAACCATTATCGATCGTTAAAGCGCCGTTTTTACGCAATGCAAGCCGATCGAACGCGCAAATCGGCGATCGGTTCCGCTCGCATGCGGTTGAATAAGCGCGATTTTAAGTTGCGCGCGAGTAATATGCTCCGTTTTTAAAATATAACTTCAAGGAAAAACGATGAGACTTAGCGCGCCCACAAGGCTTGTGTTTTGGATTTCGCTTGTTATAGCGATCTTGGCTCTCGCAAATCAGCTATTAGCCGTTGTCGGCGTATCGATCCAGATTCCGTATTTCACGTCAAACGCCTTCTGGTTTCTCGCCGTCGCCTATGCGCTGTTAGCGCTCGGCGTAACGCTCAAGGGGCTTTAGCCTCGTAAAGCCGCCGGGCAAAATCCGCAAAGCCCGCGGCGACGCCTAGTTTGGGCGACGCGGGTCGCGGATTTTGATAAAGACGAATAGATCGCGCTTCGGTTTGTCTATTAACGGACGCTCTACAACTTTTCGATCAGGATTTTTCTGGTTTCGCTCGACATGCGCGAAAACGCGGAGGCGTTTGCCAACGCGACAATCGTCTTGTTCTTGAAAAAACGAACTTTAACAAGCGCGAAGCCCAGCTTCGCCAGATCCTCTCTTAACTGCCGATCGTCGCCGTTTTTCGCCTCGTCGAGCTTAACCCAGACGCTCGGAACAAGGCTCTGAAGCGTTTGCGCGTTTGTAGCTAAAATCTCGATATAGCCCATTTTCAGCGCGACTAGTCCGCCTTCGCCTTCAAACATATCCGACTTTGCGATCGTTCCCAGATGCGCTCCGCTCTTTTTAAGCGTTTCACTCGCTTGAACCGCGTCGTTTGCGAGCTCCGCGTCGTTAAAGGCGTATTTATAGACCTTTTCAAAAGCAAAGATCGAAAGAAAAACAGAGAAAAACAGAGCGAACAGTCTCATGCGATCAACAGATCCGCCAGAGCCGTTACATCTCTGTCCAATCGATAAACCTTGGCAAATCTGCGCGTTAAATAGGGGGCGGCGATCAGTTCAAATTCGGCTAGATCGCGCGCGTTGATCGCCCACAACGGCAAAATGTCCAAACGCTTTTCGACCGCCTCGAGCGTCGTTAAGAGATCGTGAATCATACCCAGCCGATCGGGCGCGATCAAAAGCGTCTTCGCGTCGTATCTTTTTGCCAGATCGACGCTGAACAACCGGTCGTCGATCGGCGCGAGCGCGCCGCCGGCGCCCTCTATCATTACGAGATCGCTCGCCTTTCTCAGCCGCTCAAACGCCGCGTCGATCGCGTCCCAATCAATCGGCTTGTCGCCTCGCGCCACCGCGGGCGCGGCGGGAAGCCTGAAGCGAACGGGGCAGATTGTCTCGAGATCAAATTCGACGGCAAAAGCGCGCGCCGTTTCTTGCAGCGCCTTAGCGTCCGACGGCAAATCGATTACGCCCGTTTCGATCGGTTTGAACGGCGCGACCTTTAGTCCCAGCTTCGCGTAGCAAGCGATCAAAGCGCAGGCGGCGTAGGTTTTACCAACCCCCGTTCCTGTCGCGGAGATAAAAACGACTCTGCCGTTCACGCGAAACTAAACCATGCCAAAAGAGGGCAAGCAAGAGACATATCAAACCAACTTTCCCGTAAAAGACAAATTTGCGGCGCGCCGAACGGCGAACTTCGGCGCGCAAACGCAAAACTTTGAAGCTACGCTTTCGGTCCCGCGGCGCTGAAATCAAACGCGCTGTTGCCGCTCTGATAACGTTTGAAGTTTTTCACGAACTCCAGAGCGAGCTTTTTCGCCGTCGCGTCGTACGCCGCTTTATCCGCCCACGCGCTCTTGGGATCTAAAATAGCGCCGTCCACGCCCTCCAAGCTTTCAGGTATCGCCAGATTGAAAATCGGAGTCGTCTTAAATCTAGACCTCTCGATCGAGCCGTTAAGGATCGCGTTTATGCAGCCGCGCGTCGTTTTAATGCTCATTCGTTTACCCACGCCGTACGCCCCGCCGCTAAGTCCGGTATTTACCAGATAGACGTTGACTTTATGCTTGTCGATCTTTTCGCCCAGCAGTTTGGCGTAATCGGTCGGATGAAGCGTCATAAACACCTCGCCGAAGCAGGCGCTAAAGGTCGTTTGCGGTTCGGTAACGCCCCGCTCCGTGCCGGCGACTTTCGCGGTATAGCCGCTTAAAAAATAGTACATCGCCTGCTCTTTCGTCAGCTTTGCCACCGGCGGCAGCACGCCAAAAGCGTCGTACGAGAGAAAGATGATGTTGCTTGGATGGCCCGCTTTAAGCGTCTTTTCGTGGTTTGCTATGTGTTCGATAGGATAGCTTACGCGGGTATTTTCCGTCTTGCTTCCGTCGTCGTAATCCACGCTCTTGTCGGCGCGTATTACCACGTTTTCCAACAACGCGTCGCGCCTGATCGCCGCGTAGATTTCAGGTTCGCTGTTTGGATCGAGTTTGATCGTTTTGGCGTAGCAGCCGCCCTCAAAGTTGAATACGCCGTCGTCGTCCCAGCCGTGCTCGTCGTCGCCGATCAATCTGCGCGCGGGATCGGTTGAGAGCGTCGTTTTACCCGTGCCGGAGAGTCCAAAAAAGAGCGCCGTATCGCCCTTTTCGCCTACGTTCGCCGAGCAGTGCATAGAGAGGATATTTTGCAGCGGCAACCAGTAGTTCATCATGGTGAACACGCCCTTTTTCATCTCGCCGCCATAAAACGTGCCGCCGATCAGAGCGATATTTTCCTCTATGTTAAACACGATAAACACCTCAGAGTTGTGCCCGCGTTTTTTATAGTCGTCGTCAACCGCTTTGCAGGCGTTATAGACGACAAAATCGGGCTTGTAGCTTTCCAGGTCTTGTTTATCGGGACGGATAAACATATTGGTTACGAAGTGGTGCTGCCACGCCAGCTCCGTGATAAAACGCACGCTTTTGCGGGTTTTGGCGTTTGCGCCCGCGTAGCCGTCGAACACATAAATATCCTTGCCGCTCAAACGTTTCTTGACGATCGCGAACAGATCGTCGAACGCCTCTTTGGAGGTCGGCTGATTGACCTTGCCCCAAGCGATATATTTTTGCGACGGATCGGCTTTCACAAAGTACTTATCCTTGGGACTGCGGCCGGTGAATTTACCCGTATCGACCGCCGCCGCGCCGCTTTTGGTTACGACGACTTCGTCGCTCGCAAGCTCGCGCTCGTAAATCTCGTTGTACGAGAGGTTGCGATAAACCTTCCCCGCCGAATCGAGTTTCAGCTCTTTTGCCCAATCGATCATTAACGCCTCCTTGTAATGTTTTGAGTAGTTTAGAAAGGTTTATATTAAAATTGCGGGCTTTAACCATTGCTTAGGGACAGAAAAGTTCTTTATTTGCGTGCTTTTTAGTCGCGCGCGGTTACAATGCCGCCTAAATGGGCAGATTGCTGATAGCGCTATTTCTCGTCTCGTTCGCGTTTGCGGAAGAGTTTGACTATCGCGTATTAGACGCGAGCGGCAAACCGGAGCGAATACGGCTGTTTCTCGGCGAAAAGTGGATAGCCATAAACCACGCGCCCGCCGTCGTCGGCTTGAATATCAACGAAGACGAAAACTATATCGAGGTCGCCGCGCTGCGCAAAAGCGGCAAGGGACTTGTAGAGATCGCGCCGCTTGGCGTAAGCGACAGCCGCTATATATCCTTTGAGATAGTCGATCGGACAAAGCCCGACGCGTTTAGATGGATTATAGAGGACATTGCGCCCGACGCGCCGCCCGCGTTGAGCGATCCGCCATATGGAACGCTGACGGCGGAAAACGGCTTTGTCGCCTATTCGGGCGAGCCGAAGGGCGTTTTTTTCGCCGCGTACGCGTCTAAAGACAATAGGCTTGTCAAAAAACAGATAGCCGTAACCGAACGCGGGCTGATCGCGCTGGACGCGGCGCTAGAAACGCGGGAGGGCGAAAGAACGCGCCTCTCTTTCTCGTCGGCTTTCAAGTTTGATCCGCTAATCGCGCTCGCGCCGACGAAAGGCAGAGCCTATATCGACGATAAAGGGCTGACCTTTATCGCAAACGAAGAGGCGGAGGGAAACGATCTGATTGTTTTTATTCCGTTCAAAGGCGCGGAGCCGATTACGATCGCCGTCAAGATCGTTAAGCGATCGTTTGAGTTTATCGAGGCGGACAAAACTATGAAAGCGCCTCGATCGCAAACGATCGACGGCGTTTTTAGGACGATAAACACATTGGCGGGCGGCGGGTTTAGCGTCGAATTGCGAGATACGCAAAGCAGGCTTTTGCTGGCTCTCTTTGCGCCGCCCTCGGCAAAACTGACGCGGAGCGAAGGGGGCGGCTACGCGGCGATCGGCGAAGGTATAGCAATCTTCGTCGAGAACAACGCGAGCGCGCGCGTCGAGGTCGGCAAAAGCCGAATATTGATCGAGTCGCCCTCCGTTATCGCTATGTTAAGCGGGGGCGCGATCGAAGCAAAGACGGGACGCGGCTTACTATACGCCGATCGCTACGGCGTTCGTCTTGCCGACGGCGACGCAGCCTATCCGTTTTTACCCGACGGCAGCGAGGCGCGCCTGAACGCGGAGGGCTTTTTTGCAAAGGCGATTTTGTTAAGCGAAGATCGCTTTTTGCCTTTTGGGTGGATCTATGGCGAGGACGCTGAGGGCGAGCTGTCGCGCCTTACGATCATCGACGAAAACGAGGCGCTTTTGCGCGCGAAATGGGGCGGCGAGGCGGCGGTCGAGTATGGCGGAGAAAGTTTTGTCGCGTCGCCGATCAGATCGCGCAAAGTTACGATATTTCTGCGATCGGGCTGGAATCCGTTTGTTCCAAGCGGCGATCTAACGTTGGATCAGCTTGTCGGCGTTACAAAAGCGATCGAAACCGCCGAAACGGATCGCGCCGCGCTTTGGGCGCAATACGACAGCCGCCTGAACCGATCGCTAAACCGCCTTCATCGGTTGCGCGCGGGGCAATTGTATCAGCTTTACGCCGCGCGGGAGGGCGCGATCGACCTTGTCGTTTCGCCGCAAAGTCCGATCTGGCTTACTAACTCGCGCTATGTCGGCGTAAGCGAAAATGAAAACGCGCCGCTAACGCTGCCCGAAGGTTTTCGCATCATAGACTTTGGCGGTTTTGAGGCGCAAAATTATCAAGCAGGCGAGTTTTATCGGCTGGTGCGCGCCAAATGAGAGCTCTCTATGCGATTGTCATTTTGGCGCTTACGGGCTGCGGGGACGCGCGTTTAAACGAACGCGAAAGCGAAACTCCCGTAGGCGAATTGGCTGGCGAGGGCAGTTTCGCCGTTGCGGGCGGATCAAAAGCGCGCCTCTACGTCGCCAATCAAGCGCGAGCAAGCGGAGAACTGCCAATAGCGATCACCGACGGCGAAAGTTTTTTGGCGCAGATCGACGGCGCGTTTAGCGGCGAGACGATCTATATCGAAATTAACGGGATTGTCCGCAATGTTTTTATCGAGGTAAAAGCGGGCGAAACGCAGTTTATCGCGCCGTGATAATTGCAAAGCCTGCAATTTGCTTTGCGAAGCTCTCGGTCGTTTTATCGCGCAACGAAGAGAGGAATCCGTCGCTCTTAGACGACTACCTTGCGATCGGCAAGAGCGCTATCCTTTTTCGCGCTTGATAACCGATCGACGCGATACGCGGCGCGTTTGCGATCATAAAGTTTGACGAAAACGCGGCGACTTAACGTCTGTTTGGTTAGGCATTAAGCGGAGTTTATTGTATTATCCAAGAGTTATACGACAAAATTTGAACGCCTGGGCTTCTTGCGTTATGAAAATAATGAAAATGGAAGAAGAAATTTACCGCGTCGGCATAGACGTAGGATCAACCACGATTAAAACGATCGCGATCGATTACAGAAACGCGATCTTGTTCAAATCCTACGACAGGCACTATTCAGAGGTGCGCGAAACGGCGGCGCGAAGCGTTAGCAAACTTGCCGAAAGCGGCGCGCTGCCGCCGAAGGCAAAAGTCGCGGTAACGATCACGGGGTCTGGCGGCGTAGGCATAGCGGAACTCTTGGGGTTTGGGTTTGTGCAGGAGGTGATCGCCTGCGCCAAAGCGATCGAAACCTTTGCGCCGCGCACCGACGTAGCTATAGAGCTTGGCGGCGAGGACGCGAAGATCACTTTTTTAACCAACGGCGCGGAGCAGAGAATGAACGGTTCGTGCGCCGGCGGCACGGGCGCGTTTATCGATCAGATGGCGACTCTGCTTCAAACCGACGCCGAAGGCTTAAACGATCTGGCAAGCCGCGCAAGTAACATCTACCCGATCGCGGCGCGTTGCGGAGTGTTCGCCAAAACCGACATTCAGCCGCTTCTCAACGAAGGCGCGCCGCGCGAGGATATAGCGCTCTCGACTCTGCAGGCTGTGGCGCATCAAACCATCAGCGGACTCGCATGCGGGCGTAAGATTCGCGGTAACGTCGCCTTTCTGGGCGGTCCGTTGAACTTCCTGCCGGAACTTAAAAAACGATTTATTGAAACCTTGCGGTTAAAGCCGGAAAATATCGTCGTAACGCAAGACAGCGAGCTTTTTGTGGCAATCGGCGCGGCGTTGTACTGCGACCTCGGGCAGATACGCCCGTTTTCGCAGGTTTCCGAAGCCTTTGCGCGGCTTGCGACTATCAAAGCTCCGAATACAAGCGCGCTCAGGCCGCTCTTTGCAAACGAAGCGGAAAAAGCGGCGTTCGACGAACGCCACAGCCGCGCGAAGGTAAAACGCGCAAACCTATCCGAATATCGCGGCGCGGCTTTTTTGGGCGTGGACGGCGGATCCACCACCACCAAAGCCGTTTTGATCGGAGAAAACAACGAGCTGCTGTTCGAGCGCTACGGCGGCAACGAGGGCGATCCGATCAAAGCGGTCGGCGCGATCCTAGAAAGCCTGTACGCGTCGCTGCCCGAAGCGGTTAAGATCGTCGCATCCTCCGTTACGGGTTACGGCGAGGCGTTAATCCGAGAAGCCTTTAAGCTGGACTTTTCAGAAGTGGAGACGATAGCGCATTACAAAGCCGCCGAGTATTTTTTGCCGGGCGTGGATTTTATACTCGACATTGGCGGGCAGGACATGAAGTGCCTGCGCATAAAAGAAGGCGCGATAGACAATATCCTGCTGAACGAAGCGTGCTCTTCGGGTTGCGGATCATTTCTTGAAACCTTTGCACGATCGGTTCAAACGCCGATCGAAGAGTTTGCGAAAGCGGCGCTGAAATCGCGCGCGCCCTCCGATCTGGGTTCGCGCTGCACGGTGTTTATGAATTCCAGCGTGAAACAGGCGCAAAAAGAGGGCGCGTCGATAGCGGACATCTCCGCAGGACTCTCCTATTCGGTAATCAAAAACGCGCTGATCAAAGTTATCAAGCTGAAAAACCCCGAAGAGCTTGGCGAGAAGATCATCGCGCAGGGCGGCACATTCTACAACGACGCGGCGCTGCGCGCCTTCGAGCTTATCTCCGGACGCGAGGCGATCCGCCCCGACATCGCGGGGCTGATGGGCGCGTTCGGATCGGCGTTGATCGCCAAGGAGCGCTGGCGGGGAGTTGAAATCAGCGCGATACTGCCCGCCGACGCGCTGCAAAACTTCAACGTGAAGCGATCAATGGCGCGATGCGGCTCGTGCGCCAACGCCTGCTCTCTGACGGTCAATCGTTTCTCGGACGGGCGGAGATTTATATCTGGAAATCGTTGCGAGCGCGGGGCGGGCAAAGCGAAAAGCGCGGATGATATGCCCGATCTGTACGCCTATAAATACAAGCGGATCTTCGATTACGAACCGCGCAAGAACGCGCCGCTTGGCGTTATCGGCATTCCGCGCGCTCTTAATATCTACGAAAACTATCCGCTGTGGCATGTTTTTCTGACCGAGCTTGGCTTTGAAGTTAGGCTCTCCGCGCCCTCTTCCAAAGCGTTGTTGGAGCAGGGCTTGGACACTCTGCCTTCGGACACGGTCTGCTACCCTGCGAAACTGGTGCACGGGCACATCGTCGATCTGATAAACAGCGGCGTAAAAACCATCTTCTATCCGTGCGTAATCTACGAAAAGAAAGAGTTCAAAGAGGCGAGCAACCACTTCAACTGCCCCGTCGTTACCTCCTATCCGGAGCTTATTCGCAATAACATCGACTATCTGAAGCAAAATGGCGTGGAGCTGATTCAGCCGTTCTTGTCGCTCGACGATAAGGCAAAGCTGGCTAAACAGCTCGCGCGCGCCTTTCCCGACATTTCCGGCTTCGAAATCCGCCGCGCGCTTACGTTAGCGTGGAACGAACGCGAAAGAACGAGAGCCGACATAGCGAAAAAGGGCGAGGAGGTTGTCGAATTTCTTAAATCAAGCGGCAAGCGCGGCGTGGTTCTGTGCGGGCGACCCTATCATATTGATCCTGAGATTCATCACGGCATACCACAGATTATCGTCTCGCTCGGCATGGCGGTATTGACCGAAGATTCGATCGCGCATCTTGGCAAACTCGACGCGCCTCTTCGCGTGGTCGATCAGTGGACGTATCACTCAAGACTATATCGCGCCGCCGCTTTCACGGCGGGCGAAGCCGCGATCGACGCGATCCATCTTATCTCTTTTGGCTGCGGGCTGGATTCGATCGTATCCGATCAGATGCAGGAGATACTTTCGTTAAGCGGCAAAATATATACGGCGATCAAAATTGACGAGGGCTCGAATTTAGGCGCTGCGCGCATTCGCATTCGGTCGCTCAAAGCGGCGCTGAACGATCGCGGCGATCGGCTGCAACGCTTCGCGGGGCTTAACGCTTCCAAATACAAACGCGCGCCCTTTACCAAAGCGATGCGCAAGGATTACACAATTATCGCGCCGCAAATGTCGCCGATACACTTTCAATTTTTAGACTCCGTGTTTCGCGCCGGCGGCTATCGATTCAAGTTACTTGAAGAGATCGCTCCGAGCGCGATCGACTATGGTCTGCAGTATGTGAACAACGACGCTTGCTACCCGTCCATTATGGTGGTAGGGCAGGTGATCGAGGCGATGAAATCGGGCGCGTATGATCCCAATAAAACGGCGGTACTGATATCGCAAACCGGCGGCGGCTGCCGCGCCACCAACTATATCGGCTATTTAAGAAAAGCGCTGGTCGATAGCGGATTTCCTAACGTGCCCGTGCTGTCGTTTAACGCGGTTGGCATGGAGAAAAACGACGGCTTTAAGATCGGCGGGCGTTTGCTGCACCGCGTAATGATGGGCGTGGTGTACGGCGATCTATTTATAAATACGCTCTTTCGCGTTCGCCCGTATGAAAAAATTGTCGGTTCGGCAGAGGCGCTCTATCACAAATGGGTAGCCAAATGTATTGAATCCGTTTACGACGGCAATATGAAAACCTTCAGAAAAAACGTCTGCGGGATTGTGCGCGAATTTGACGCGCTGGAGCTGACGGGAGAACGCAAACCGCGCGTGGGTCTGGTGGGCGAAATACTTGTCAAGTTTCACCCCGGCGCGAACAACGACGTCGTAAAAATCGTGGAGCGCGAAGGCGGCGAGGCGGTTATGCCCGGACTGATGGACTTTCTGCTCTACTGCGCCTACGATTACGACTTCAACCGCCGTTTCCTTTCGCGTAGTCGCCTCGCGGCGCTTGCAGGCAACGCGGCCATCAAAATTATGGAGTACTACCGCAAGGATATGAAAAAGGCGCTGAGAGAGAGCGAGCGGTTTTCGCCTCCCTCCTCAATAGATAAAATCGCCTTTGGCGCGGCGCCGTTTTTGTCCCGCGGCAATCAGACGGGCGAAGGGTGGTTTTTGACGGGCGAAATGGTCGAACTGATCGAATCGGGCGCGCCAAATATCGTCTGCATGCAGCCGTTTGCCTGCCTACCCAACCACATCGCGGGCAAAGGAGTGATCAAAGCGCTTAAGGAACGTTACCCCGAAGCGAACATCGCCGCGATCGACTACGACCCCGGTTCGTCGGAGATAAATCAACTAAACCGCATCAAGCTGATGCTCTCGGCGGCGTTCAAAAACGCGGCGCGAGAGAAAGCGATGAATTGCGACTACTCGGAGAGCTTCGCTTGAAACCAGACTTCGGTTCAACCTGTTGCTAGACGCGTGGCTCGCCTCCTTGCTGATAGCGTTCAGCCTTTCTATGGACGCGCTCGCGGTCGCTATAGGCGCGGGTATCGGCGGAAAAGACCTTAAACCTTTTTATATCTTTCGCGCCTCGTTATCTTTTGGCTTTTTTCAGTTTTTTATGCCCTGTATCGGCTGGTTTCTTGGCGAGTCGTTTGCGTCGTATATATCGGCGTTCGATCACTGGGCGGCGTTTGCGCTGCTCTTTGTCATCGGCGCTAAGATGATCGCTGACGGCGCGAGCGGCGAGGAGCGACTGGCGACGAATATATTAAGCCTGCGCGCGCTGTTTGCCGTCTCGATCGCGACGAGCATAGACGCGCTCGCGGTAGGCGTTAGCGTCAGCGTGGTCGGCGGCGACGTGATAGTCTCGGCGACTATGTTTGGCGTCGTCGCCTTTGGCGTGTCGCTTATCGGCTTCGAGTTTGGCAAGGCGCTGGGCAAAAGATTTGAAAAATCGTCGTTAATACTAGGCGGGCTAGTCCTGATCGGCATTGGCGTCAAAACGCTTTTCGATCACATGGCTTAACGGCGACGTCAGATTCGCGTAAACGCAAAAGGGCTGCGATCGGAGTCGCCAAAGAAAGGTTTTTGCGCTAAGATCGCTTTTTGCCGCCTTACAAGAAGAGTCGCAAAAATAAATGTCCGCAAACCGCTTGATCGCGCGAGCTGGTTGCGATCGTCTTGTTGGATCGCAATCGCAAAGGCGCTACGCGAATTAAACGCCTGCGCTTTGCGCAACAAACGGCGTTTTGCAATACAATTGCGGCGCTCTTTTAAGGGTATAAGCGAAATAATTCGGCTCAAAGCCTATAGGAAGGGAGTTTTAATGCGTTTGATTTTGAAGGTTATGGCGTGCGTTGGCATAGTCGCCCAAATTTTATCCGCCGGCGACGCGCTGGTTGAAAGCGAAAGTTTAGAGGGCTATACCAAATACGCCATCTTTTCTTTTTACGGCAAAAGCGCGTCTAGCGGCGCGACGACGCAAGCCGCGCCGAGCGCCGCCGAGGAGAGCGACGCGAGCGCGACAAACGCCGGGAGCGAAGAACAAGCGATCCAAACCGACGACAGCGAAACCTTGCCCGTAACCGAGGAGATCGCCGAAACCGACGCGGAAGAGGAAGTCGTCAACGCCGAGCCGCAAACCGAGGATGTCGAGGCGGCGCAAACCGGGAATGATACCCAAAGCGACAATGCCGCGCGAACGTCGCCGCCCCAAACGCAAGAAACGCGGCAAAGCCCGTTATACTATGACGACAACGAATGCGACGATTGCAGTCGGTGTTATTGCAAATAACGCGCTAGGGCTGAAACCAAGCCGCAGATCGCGCCCCGCTTGCGGGGCTTCGCCCGCCTTCGGCGGTTTGGTTGGGAAATGATTGACAAAATAATATAAACAATGGTTTAATGAAGTAAGGAATAATCAATAATTTATGGACAATATAATAGAAAATTTAACATTTATTAACAAAATTGAAAATTATGACAGGGAAAATAATCCATTGCATTTATCTGTTTACGAATTATTGCCTATTGGCATAAAATGGAATTATAACGGACAGGAATATAGAATACAAAATGGGAATAAA
>JAIRWX010000047.1 GCA_031268655.1 Helicobacteraceae bacterium
AAGACCAGGGCTGGCAAAATGTGGCGGAGTTTTGGCGTGGGAATGAGCGAAGCGATTGACCTAGCCAAAACGGAGCCCGAGGGCGCTACTGCGCCCGAAGCGTAAACAGGCCTGTTATACGACGTAGGGGCGTATTCCATTATTTTTTTAATTTATTCTTCATCCTTTCTTTTAATATATTCTTTATTTCACCTTCTTTACTACTTTTCACTATTTTTTCAAAATCATTTATTATATTTTCATATTTTTCGATTAAATGAACCATCGTCATTTCTATACCAAAACAACCAACATCTATTGGCGGTGATAAATTTATTAATTTTACTACTGTTTCAAAATCAAGCGGTAATTGTATTTGTTTTATAAGTTTTTCAAATTCATCTACTGGATAATCACCAATATCATCTCTATCCGATGGTAAATTTCCAATTTTATATAATTCATCTAATATTTCTTTGTTATTCATTTTAGTCCTCCATTTTTTATCCGACAATTAACCAAATTATGCCCCAAATAATGCATAACAATCCGCCACCACCAAATTTTATGCGGGCAAAACCCCTGCCCCAAAAATTTGCCGTTCCCTGTATTTTTTGTCTATTGAAAGCATGTCCTTTGAAGACCCAATCCCAATTAAGAATAGAAGATAACAACATGAATATACCAACCAATATAATGAAAAAACTGAAATATTTCGGATTTTCCTTGAATGATTTTCCTATATGTTCAAAAATATCCATGTCGTAAATCGCCGTCCATTTTAGTCTTATGTTTGGTGCGGGAAAGAGGACTCGAACCTCCACGTCTTTCAACGCCAGATCCTAAGTCTGGTGCGTCTGCCAATTTCGCCATTCCCGCAACGATAACAAGTGGCGACCCCGGCAGGATTCGAACCTGCGACCAACGGCTTAGAAGGCCGTTGCTCTATCCTCTGAGCTACGGAGTCTTAGCGCGCCCAAAAAGACTTAAGCCTCCAGCCATGGAGCGCGGGCGGCATTATAGCCACCTTGCTCTTACGACCAAACCGCGATCGGCGCTCGATTCGTTTTGGCGGCAAGAAAGATCGGAAGCGAGCGCCGCGAACTATTCAACGATCGCCAAGATCGGACTATTTACTCAAACAGTTTGACGGGCAGAGTCAGCGCGCGCCGAAATATCCCGACCGGATAGAAAACGAAATCTTTAGCCAACGTAGTTTGAACGCTGGGATTTTCCAGAGCGCCGGTAATATGCATAATGTTTTCAATCTTTTCGCCGTCGCCTATCAGCAAATAGCCTATGATCGGCACTTTAGAGACAAGCGAGCTTAACGATTTCACGCTTTGGACGGCGGCGTACACGTCAACCTCTCCGCTGTCGATATTGACGCTGCCCTGCGCGAGAACGTCCGTGTGCGTTCCCAAAAACCGCGCCGCGTTAAAATACAAAACGTCGTTTGCGTAATACAGCTCGATCACGCCCTCGTTGATCATAAAGCCGTCGGACGTGAATCCGGGCGATCTGAACTGCGCCAAAGAGGGCAAAGCGTTAATCAACGCTATAACGTTGGAAAACAGCTTCGCCTCCTCGATTGTCGCGTTTTTTATGCGGATAACCCCGTATATGTCTTTGCTGTTAAGGCTGGCGTAGGCGCTGAAATCCCACTCGCCGCCGCTCATTTTAACGCCGCTCAACTCTTTTACCCATTCGGAGTCTATTTTCTCGCCGCGCAAAGTAAAATCGCTTCTATCGCGCGTAACGCGAATCATCGCTTCGTTTTTCTTGATCTGCCCCTCAAAGCGCTCGCCTTCCTGATAGTACGAAAACCAATCGCTTTTAAGTAGCCGACCCTTG
This sequence comes from Helicobacteraceae bacterium, assembly GCA_031268655.1. Lineage (GTDB taxonomy): Bacteria > Campylobacterota > Campylobacteria > Campylobacterales > SZUA-545 > JAIRNH01. Next base: position 1,834 of record JAIRWX010000047.1, read on the forward strand.
AAACGCACTCCGCTTTTATCGCCAAACACGAACGCTTTGCGCCCGCCGTTTTCGCTCGGTCCGTCCGCGTTTAATTTGGCTTGTTTGCGCTTGACGAAATCTACGAGCGCCTCCACGTCGAGCTCTAAACCGCTGATCGTCGCTCTGGTAAAATCGTCGTTCGCCTCCAGCGCGAAAGCGTTGTCAAGCATCTTAAGCGAGTAGCTTCCGTTATTGTCGCTCGTAAAACGTCCGCCGATTTTTGTTACGGGTTTTTCGTCTTTGTAGAGAATCGGCGCGCCTATATCGATCGCGAAGTCGGCGATCGCGGCGCCGTTTTCCTCGACCCCGTTAAGCGTTCCGCTTTTCAGGTCAAGAAGCTCGAACAGCGGCAGATAGTTCTTATAACGTTGCAGATCGCTCGCCTTAATCTCCTTGCGATCGCCTATGAACGAAAACTCGGTGGCGAGATCGCCCAATCTCATTCGCGCTCCCTTCTCGTCCCATTCGCCCGTAAGTTTGGTTTTAAGACGATTAAAACGCGCGGCTACGCCGTTTGCCTTTCTAAGGTCTAAATCGAGCGCGAATTTTTTCTCTTTCGCCTCTATTAAACCGCCGACCGAAATGAAACTTACGTTGGGCGCAATTGGCTCGAATCGATTTATCTTTATATTGGAATCCTCGATTGCTATATCCGCGTCGCCGTATTTAATTTTTAGCCCTGCGAGATCGATCTCTCCGTTTCGCGTCAAGAGCCGCGCCTGAAAATGCAGATCGTCTGGATCGTTCAACGACGTTTGAAGCGCGAAACTCGCTCTGTTCTCGCCGCTAAGCTGCGTTATAGCCGAGTTCGCGCCGTACGCGGCGATCAGATCGCGCATAGATTCGTTAAACAGCGCGTTCGCGTCGATTGTCAACTCCAATGTTTTGCCGCTTTCGACCTCGAGATGGTCTATGACGACTTTGGCGTTTGCCTTTTGCCCTTCGTAATCGGCGTTGTCGGCGACGATTTTCAAAACGCCTTTGCCGATCGAGACTTTTACCTCTTCGGCAAACGCGGGGGGCAGATCGGGATTGAAGCGAATGTCGGCGTTACGCGCCGTCGCGTCAAGAGCCAGAGAGATTATGCTTGGTCTTAAGGTCGTTAAGTTCAAATCCATAGCAAAACGATTGGCTTTGAAGCCCTCCGCGACAATCTTGCCGTGAATCCAGCTTTTGGCGATCGGATCGACCGGCAGCGCGCGCGCTAATAGCTCTAGGCTCGCCGCCTCCGCGTTCAAGAGCGTAAAACTAGCTAAATCCCCCGCGTAGCTTGCCCGCAACGCGCCGCTGATACCCAGCGCGCGCGCGTTTCCCTCGAAAGAGCCTTGCCTGTTTATCAGATCGACTTCGGCAAGCCCCGAAAGCTCCCCCTCGTATTCCTCGATCTGAAACCGAGCGTCGTTTACGCGCAACAAGGCGCGCCTGTCGTCTCCCCATGCGCTAAAACTGCCGGTAATATAGGGCGATTGGTATCTCGCATCCACAAAAAATCTACCCGTGATCGGACTAATGAAGCCGTTTGCCTGCATTGAAAGCTCGCCTTTAGTCCAACGCGCTTCGATCAGATCAAACGCCGCGCCCGCGCCCTCCAGCCAGCCTAACGTAAATCGAGCGTAGCCGTATTGAGAGGATACGTTAAACTCGCCGTTTTCATATAGGACGCTTGCCTGCGTTCCATTCGCGTCGAAACGCTTAATCGCTATGCGATCGGTTAACGCCAGCGCCAGAAAAGCCGCCCTTAAATTTTTGAGCGTTTTCTTTTGATCGTTTTCGTCTTCGCTCTTGTTTTCGTCGTTTACGATCAATCTGTCGATCGATAAAACGATCTTAGGGTTTGCGCTGAGATTGACGCCCTGAAACTCGAATTGGCTAAAATTTATTTTTTCAAAACTCAAGCCAAAGAAAAGCGCGCACAAACAGATGATCAAAATAAAAACAAACAAAACGCAAATTGCCGCGGCGGTTTTCGCGCTGGCGGCGAGCGCTCTTTTAATCACCATATTTCTTTCGTATTATCTAGCCCAGCGACTCGAGCATTCGCGCTTTGTGCAGATCGCGCCGGGAGCTTTGCGCCCGATTATAGCGCAGCTTAAGATTGAAGGCATTGATCTTAACGATCTTGATCTGTGGCTGATACGCGCTATTGGCGCGCCTAAATACGGGCTGATCGACATTGGCGCGGAAAACGCGACAAGGCTTGATTTTTACTTGGGGTTGATAGCGGGCAAGGCGGCTTTTGACAAAATCACATTGATTCCGGGCGAGACGACCGCGATCGCGCTTGATCAGATCGCCGAAAAACTTGAGCTTAACGCCGATCTGTTGCATAAAATCTACGATGAAAACGCGCCGTATGCCGAAGGCGTTTTGATTCCCGACACCTATCAGATCGTCAAGGGCGCGAAGGAAAAAGAGACGATCGGGTTGCTGTTAGATCGCTCTATGCGTCTGCACAAAGAGCGCGCCGCCGCCCATTTTGGCGAATACGACGAAAAAGAGTGGTTTAGAATCGTTACGATCGCCTCGATTGTGCAAAAAGAGGCGGCGAGCGTCGAGGAAATGCCGCTTGTGGCGAGCGTGATTTACAATCGACTCGCAAAGAATATGCGCTTGCAGATGGACGGGACGCTGAACTACGGCTACTTTTCGCACCTGAAGGTAACGCCGCAGCGAATCAAAGCCGACAACAGCGCGTTTAACACCTACAAGAAGCGCGGTCTGCCGCCCTATCCAGTCGCAATGGCGAGTTTTGAGGCGATCAAAGCGGCGCTAAATCCCGCCGAAAGCGACTACCTGTACTTTGTGCGCGGTTCGGACGGCGATCACGACTTTTCAAGCGACTACCGCTCTCATATTCGCAACATACGCGGCGGCGCCAGATAGCTTTTAGACGCGGCTTTTTTCGTCGATCAAAACGCCGCTATGATCGTATAGCTCGATTCGCATAGGCATTTTGCCTAGCGCGTGAGTAGAGCAGGATAGGCAGGGATCAAAGGCGCGTATAACCGCCTCGACGCGGTTCAGCGCGCCCTCTAAAATGTGGTTTCCATCGACAAAACGTTTCGCCGCCTGCTCCACGCCGCGATTCATCGCCAAATTGTTATGTCCGGAGGCGATAATCATATTGATCCATTCGATCAAACCGTTTTTATCGATCTTATAGTGATGCAAAAGAACGCCTCGCGGCGCTTCGCTCATGCCTACGCCCTCGAAGCGGTTCGGCTCGGCTCGCGCGCGGATATGCGGGCTTAGAATCTCCTCGTCGTTTAACAGCGCGCCGATCCGTTCAAAAGCGTAGATAATCTCTATCAGCCTCGCGTAGTGATAATAAAAACCGCTCAAAATGGGTCCCCGTTCAATCTGCCTAAACTCCGCAAACTCCTCGTCGGCGACGGGCGTTCCCATCTTGTCGGAGATATTCAGCCGCGCCAGCGGCCCCACGCGATATACCCCTTTCGGATAGCCGATCGGTTTGTAGTACGGCGACTTTAAGTAGCTCTCCTCCTCTACAAACTCGCCGATGTACTGCTGGTAATCCGACGGCTCCAGCTTATCGGCTACTATTTTGCCCGTATGATCGATAACGCGGATTTTGCCGTCGTAATGCTCGATCTCGCCGTTTTCGCCGATCAAGCCCATAAACAAAGTGGGATAGTTTGAAAATACCCGCGCTTCCTCTTGGTATTTATCTAACGATTTTTTGAACCAGTCCAACGTATTGATCGCGGCTTTAAGATGCGTCGGCAGCTCCGCGAGAATATCCAGCCTGACCTGCGGATCGAGAGGTTTGCGCATGCCGCCCGGCACGATCGCGATTGGATGAATGCGTTTGCCGCCGCCTATACGTTCGATAATTCTCTGCCCAAAACTGCGAATGCCTATGCCCGTTTTTACGATCTCTGGATAGGCTTCCAGCGCGCCAAACACATTTCGCTTTGACGGATCGGCGTCAAAGCCTAGAAGCAGATCGGGCGCGCTTAAATAAAAGAAGTTCAACGCATGCGACTGGGCAATCTGCGCTAAATTGATAATCCGCCTTAGATTCGCGCCCGTTCTTGGTATGGATACGGCTAATAGTTCGTCTGCGGCTTTGCTGGAGCTTATCAAATGGCTGACGGGACAAATGCCGCAAGTCCTCGCCGTCAAGCCGGGCATTTCGGTATAGGGGCGACCCTGACAGAATTTTTCAAAACCGCGAAATTGCAAAACGTGGAGATTTGCCTTTTCAACCGAACCGTCGTCGTTTAACCTGATCGTGATTTTAGCGTGTCCCTCTATGCGGGTTACGGGATTGATAGTTATTGTTTTCATAGCTTATTTTCCAAATCGCGTGTAATTAAATATATCATACTCTTTGCCCTCTATCAAGCTGGATAAAATATGATAGATCGCGTCCGCCGGCGGCGGGCAGCCCGGCAGAAAACAGTCGATCGTCTCCCACTCGTGCAACGCGCTGACCCGCTCCAGCTGTTTTGGCACTTCGCGGTTTGGACGCGCGCCTTTGTTATCGTCGCTTAATTCGTCGTAGGCGCACTTAAGCGCGGCTTCCACGCCGACGAGATTTCGCATCGCCGACACGTTGCCCGTTACGCCGCAATCGCCAAGCGCCAGCACGATTTTGCTGTTTTTGCGGACTTTGCGAAGCTTTTCAAGGTCCTCCTCGCTGCTAACCGCGCCCTCGACAATCGTCAGATCGACGTTTTGCGGGAACTCCTTCGCGTCAACGTAGGGCGAGCATACCACCTCCACTTTGCTTGCCAAATCTATAAGCCTCTCGTCCATATCGAGAAAGGACATATGACAACCCGAACAGCCGTCCAGCCAGACCGTCGCAAAACGCAGCTTCGCCATTATCGCCCCCTCTTCATCGCGGTTAAATAGGGCAGAAAGCCGCGCCGTTTGTGTTGCTCGGCGACGGAAAGCCCCTTTTCGTTAAGCGCGCCCGTAGGACAAACCTGAACGCATTTGCCGCAGCCCGTGCAGTTTTCGCTTTCGCCCCATGGCTGCCCCATTTCGGCTATAATGCGCGCCTCCAAGCCGCGCGCGAACACGTCAAGGATATGCGCGCCTTCGATCTCGTCGCAGACGCGAACGCAACGCGTACATAGAATACAGCGGTTGGGATCGTTGATAAACCGCCTATGCGAAGCGTCCACGCGCAGCTTTGGATAGAGGTACGGAACCTCCGCGCGCGTCAAGCCGACTTTCGCGCCCATCTTTTGAAGCTCGCAATGCGCGTTGCTGACGCACACCGAACAGACGTGATTTCGCTCCGCGAACAGAAAGCTCAAAACGGTTTTGCGCCGCTTTCGCAATTTTTCGGTGTCGGTTAAAACGACCATTCCATCCTTGATTCGCGTGGTGCAAGACGGCTTCATCTCTCTTTGCCCTTCGATCTCTACAAGACAGAGACGGCAGGCGCCTACGTCGGAAAGCCCTTCGATCGAGCAGAGCGTAGGAATATCGATATTGTTCTCTCTGGCGACCTGCAAAATTGTCTGATCGCTTCGCCCGCTGAAAGCCTGACCGTTGATTGTCAGCGTTTTGGTGCGGGCGCGCTGAACGTTTGCGTCTATCATTCGCTATCCTTTTTCAGTCCCGCGATATACTCCTCTTTGAAGTATTTAAGCGTGGACAACACGGGATTAGGCGCGGTTTGCCCAAGTCCGCAAAGGCTTGTCTCCTTGATCATATAGCAAAGCTCTTCAAGCAGTTTCAAATCGTTTTCGCTCGCCTCTTTTTTGGTAAATTTGTCCAGCAGGTTGTGCAGTTGCGCCGTCCCCACGCGGCACGGAACGCATTTGCCGCACGATTCGGTCATACAAAACTCCAAGAAAAACTTCGCCACGTCCACCATAGAGCTGGATTCGTCCATTACGATCACGCCGCCGCTGCCCATAATCGAACCGACCGCTTTCAGCGATTCGTAATCGATCGACTGATCAAGCAGCGACTCTGGAATACAGCCGCCGCTGGGACCGCCCGTTTGAACCGCTTTGAACTTTTTGTCGCCGTCGATACCGCCCCCGATCTCAAAAATCAATTCTCGCAAAGTCATGCCCATCGGCACCTCTACAAGACCGGTATGTTTTACCTGTCCGGTGAGCGCAAATACTTTTGTGCCTTTGGATTTCTCCACGCCAAAGCCCGCGTACCACTCGCCGCCGTTTCGCAAAATCGGCGGGATATTGGCAAAGGTTTCTACGTTGTTCAGTACGGTCGGCTGCCCGTCGAAGCCGCGATCGCTTAGATGCGGCGGTTTTTGGCGCGGGTTTCCGCGGTTGCCCTCGATCGAGGTGATCAGCGCGGTGGCTTCGCCGCACACGAACGCGCCGCCGCCAAGACGGATTTCGACGGAGAAGCTAAACGGCGTACCCGCGATCTTTTGCCCTAGCAAGCCGTTGCGCTCCGCGTCTTTAATAGCTCGGCGCAATCTATCGACCGCCACGGGATATTCGGCGCGCACATAGATAAAGCCTTGATCCGCGCCGATAGCGTAACCGCATATAGCCATGCCTTCCAACACGCGATGCGGATCGGATTCCATCACGGCGCGATCCATAAAAGCGCCCGGATCGCCCTCGTCGCCGTTGCAGATCACATATTTTTTATCGCTGATCGCTTTGGCTACGCTCTCCCACTTCAAACCCGTAGGATAGCCGCCGCCGCCGCGCCCGCGAAGAGCGCTGATCTTAACTTGCTCGATCGTCTCTTCGGGGCTTAAATGAGTCAGGGCGTAAAAAAGCGCGTGGTATCCCTTGTTGAGAACGTAGTCGTCAAGGCTGTCCGGATTGATAACGCCGGCGTTTTCCAATACCACCTTTTTTTGCTTCGTAAAAAACGGAATATCGGTTTTACAGCGCAGATCGGCGACGCTCTCCTCCGGTTTATCGCCCGTAATAGCGTCGATCAACCTTTGCGCGTCTGAATTTTTGACTTTTTCGTACACGATCTCTTCGCTCTCGCCCGCTACGTCGTTTACCATAACCAGCGGACCCTGGGCGCACAAGCCGTGGCAGCCTACGGGCTTGACCTTGTACCCTTCCGCGTTCGCTTTGTTGGCAAGAAGTTCCGCTAGGCTTTGTTTGGTTTTGTCGTTGCCGATCGCAAGGCAATTAGTGCCAAGACAGACGTTGATCTCTTTTTTTATTTCTGCGCGCTTCTCTTGGAGCGTTTTAGCCAGCTCCTCAAGTTCCTCAAGCGTTTGCGGCATTTAACATCCTTTCGCTTTCGGCGATCGCGCTTTATCTAACGCGGCAGTCGCCTTTGCAGCAAGCCCCCCTTTTGCGTCGGGGACTTATGCGTATGGTAGCCAAATTTTGGCGGGAAAGCTATTGCAAGGCTATGATTAAGATCGGGAAATCTAACGAAAACGCCCGCAAATTTATCGTCTCTATCAAGCGAACGAGCGTTTAACTTACTACATTAAAGTATCGTTTTATCCGCGAAGTTGGCTTTTTGACTAATCATATTGTATATTTTCGCCGTCCATTGACAAAGGAGAAAGTTTGGGCGGCGAAAGAAAACCAAAGTTGAGCGCCGAGCGTCAGGTAGCGTTCTTAGCCGAAAGAGGCGTTAAATTTGACGTTGTTAACAAGGACAAAGCTTGCGAATTTTTGACCAAACACACATATTTTTATAAATTAAAATCGTATTGCGTTAATTACGCTAAAGACGAATCTGACAGATACGTCGATCTCGATTTTGCGTATTTAATCGACTTGTCCACGATAGATATGCACTTGCGCAGATTTGTCAATACGCTGACCTTAAACGTCGAGCATATACTAAAGACTAAGCTGTTAGCCGATTTTAACGAAAGCCCTTTTGACGGATATGATATAGTCGATAGTTTCCTTAACTGCAAACAAGGGGAAAAAGCGCTCAAATACATTAAGGGGCGACAATCGTCATCCGCCGATTATCTTCCAAAACTGCCGTCAGATCTAAAAAATCTGCCGATATGGCATTTCGTTGAAATCGTTCAATTCGGACATCTGCTTGTTTTCTGCGATCATTTTTACGATAGGCTTCAAACGTCAAGCAACAAAGAATCCCCAATATGCGTTTCTCTGAAATTAGCGAGAGAACAATATTTTAGCGTTAAGCACGCTCTTTACAACGTTAAATGCTTAAGAAACGCGGCGGCTCATAATAATTGCGTTTTATTGTTAAATCGCAACAACGCGACAATGCAGCAAAATGCTTTCGATTTTTTATATCTGGAAGTCTTTCAACGTCGTAACGGCAGAAAAATAAAGGAATTCTTGAAATGCAGAGCGACTAACGATCTGACCTCTTCGTTGTGGGTTTTTGACAAACTGTGTAAAAGCGCTAAAATGAAAAGGCGCTCTTTCGTCGAGCTGAAAAGAATGTTGAGAGGCAGGTTTGCGAGAAACCGCGATTACTATCGGAACAATAGTCTTATACGCAATAAATATCAATTTATGTTATCTGTAGCCAATTATTTTTACAAGCAGTCGGTTAGCTGACCGCATTATAAGCGCTTAATGTTCGTTTAAGCGCGCATTAGGTAATATCCGCATTGTGTTCGAGGCGTATGCCCCATGCGGCGGGTCGGGCGAAAGCTTGGTTCGCCGTTCTTTTTTGCCTTCTAAAACGTCTTTTAGCTAGTCGTCAAGATAATCTTCGATCTCCTTTTTAACGCTCAACGCGAACGCTCCCTTACAGACGGCGGCGGCGCGGAACGCGATCTCTTAGCGCTAGGCGCTTCTCTGAAATCCGTCTCGTTTGAGATGAACGCAAAGTTTTTGATGAAATCAGGCTAAATGTGATCTTTACCATGTAAACTTGTGTTAGAATGCCGCATTTTTGACGAAACTTAGAAAAGGGGTTTACGATGAAACGAGCGTTTTTCTTTTCGACGGCTCTGTCAGCCGCTCTGCTTCTGGCTTTAGGCTTTGCGGGATGCGAAAGCAGATCAAGCTCCAAATCTAATTCTAATTCAAACTATACGGAGGAGTATTCGTCTGGCTACTCCAAAGAGGGCGGGGAGATCGTAAACGGCTTTGTTCTGCCTCCTTATCCCGATCAGACGTTAAACGATTCGACTCTGCTTGGCATTGATTCAAACAATAACGGCGTTAGAGACGATGTGGAACGCTGGCTGATATTCAAATACAAAGACCATCATAAAATCGTAACGGAGATTGGGTTTCAGGGGGCGAGAGCGGCGCAGATAATCATTCAAGACCCAAGTAAGGCTAAAGAAACGTATCATATACTTGATGCGGCGCAGTTTTGTAATTTTTACTTTGAAATATATGCACAATATAATAATGAATCTATCTTACTAGATCATACGATCATAACCTCCACCGCTTTCAAAACTATGCAATTTAACACCAAAGAGAGAATAGAAGCGTATTTAGCTTACGACAAAAAATTGAGCGGCGGGGTTTATAGCGGACCAAAATCAAGTAAAGATTATCGCGCTGCTTGTGCTTTTAACGCAGATAAGCTATTAGGAGAATGAGTATGAAGAAGCTACTAGTTAGCCTAATGTTTATGTTTCCGATCTTTATTCATGCCCAAGACATAATAATTGATGAGCGAGTTACTGACATCTATTTTGCTAATGGGGTAATGAATACAAGAGATAACGCACAAGATTCATTACATAAGATTATTAAACCAGTCGCCCTCAAAGACATCTACTCCAACGACGAATCCGTTATGCTAAGAGAAACCGACTATAAACTCCTCTATAACGAATCGCATGGTCTTATACCCGACATACTAGAAGCCTTTGAACTGAAAAAGCAAGATCATAGATGGTTTTGGGCGGCGGTATCCACGGCTTCCAACTCAATCTGCAAATTAGCGTCGGGCGGTTCGCTAAAATCGCTCATAAAAGACATTATTGTCGGATTGATCACAGACCTATTAGTCGATCCTTTGCAAAGTCTGCTTGAAACTACGATGTTAGACGATCTGGTAGATTTAATAATTGGAATCGTAAAGTTGGACGTATGCGACGTATTGTTTGGCGAGGCGGGGCTTGCCATAGATATTCCGCTCGACGCGGTATTTGTCGAGCAGATCGCTCAGCTAAGAGAGAGCGTCAGATCGGGGCGGCACGTCTTTGTCGTGGCGCATTCGCAGGGCAATCTCTTTTTCAACGAAGTATATAACGCGCTGTATAACAACGATAAATGGATGACGGATTATATCAATACCGTAGCCGTAGCCTCTCCCTCCAGCAAAGTTTTGAGCAAAGCTACGGCGGTTATGTTTGACAACGATCCGATTCGTTACGTGTGGGGAGAAGAAAAAGGTCTTATAGAAAATCCGCTTAGATACGCGGGTCCTAAAATAATAGACGGCCTATTCTACGACGAAGAGATTATGCGGTGCGAAACAGGATTCTATTTCAACGACGATCTTCAAAAGGTTACCTCTTGTTTAGCCGAGCATGACTTTGAGACGGATATTGATATAACCAGCCTGAAGTTTCACTCCTTTGAATACTATATGTCGCCTACGATAAGCGCCAACGGCGCGGCAAAAGATAATCCGTCGTACGGGCTGATCATAGAGGCTTTGAAAAAATATATACAAGCGTCCAAAGACGGCTCCTCTCAGTGGAAGGTCAAACAGAACGGCAGCTGCGCCGCCGCTCCTAGCTGCGCCAATAAATTAAAATATGTTAAGCATAAATTTGACGACGATATGAACGTTTATATGCAGTCGATTATTTATCCGTTCGCAAATCTAGGCGCTAGTAAGATTTATCCCGTAAAAGGCTTGGCAAACTATACGGAGTATGTAAAAGCGGGCAGTTTTGAAGGATATAAGATTGCCGCGGATCACTCTTTGATAGACGACTATATGGCGTGCTACGCGCTCAAAAACGAAAACGACGACGCGCTTGAATTTATAGACGATTCGCCAGACGTTCCCACCGCGCCTACAAGCGGTTATGTGGAGGTAAGCCTCGCGTGGGAGAACGCGGATATCGATATGGATTTGCGCGTAGTATTTCCGGGCGGCGTACACGACGTGCAGGACGAGTGCCAGCTTATGGAGCATTTTTACGCCCTGAACGATAAAGAGGTAACGCCCGGTCTCTATCCCGTATATATTTCATACGGCGCGGGCAAAGATATAAACCAAAGCCAAAAAGAGCTGCAAAATATCGTGGTAACTATCAAAGTTCCGGGCGCTACGGAAGCGAGAACGGTAAATCTGAAAACTATCGATTCATTGCCAACGGGCGGTCATATAGCCGATATCAAAGTAGAGGCAAAAAAGATAGAGCTTGTCTTGAGAGACGAGTTCAGAACAAACAGCGTCGTTTTATACAATAGCCCCGAAAGCGGATATAGCAGCAGCGATAGTAACGGCGGAAGCGGAAGCGGCGGCTATGGTTACAGCGGAGGATACGGCGGAGGCGGAGGCGGAGGAAGCGCGGGCTGGGGTTACTCATACGCGCCGCCCCCTATAACCAATGATTATATCTATTCTATTATCTGGCATATATCGCAGGCGCTGCTTGGTCCTTTGGCGGGAGCGAATATCAGCGTTTACGCGCTTGAAAATTACGACTTGAACGCAAACAATGGTTCATACCCCGTATATTCGGGCGCCTCCTCTTACGGCTCGTCCGTATATACGGCGGGCGTTATCAATATACCAAGAGAGATAATGGACTCTTTGGACGACGAAAAAATCTATGTAATCGAAGCAAAAGGCGGGATGGACATAGACGCGAACGACGATAAAATAGCCGACGCCGCGCCCGTTATCAATCTCGGATCGATAAGGGCGCTCGCAAGCGGAAGCGCACTTAAAAACATAGGCTTCAAGGTAAACATTTTGACGGAGATGGCGTATCAAATCTCCAGAAAACGTTACGATAGCGCCGATATCTCAAAACTTACGAGCAAAAGCGATGAAGTCGTAAAGTGCCTTTTGAACGACGATATCAATCTTGACGGCGTTACCAACACCATAGACGCGCTCTATTTTACGCCTTACTCGGATAAGGGCAAGTTGTACGCCAATTACTATGGCGAATTTATGCCCGTCATACGTAAACTCCTTGCGGGCGGGGATATATACGGCGATAGTTTTAGCCTATACGCTAGACCTCTGGTAAAAGGCGGATATTTCGACGTAAACGAAGCCGCCGCCGTAGGCGCTATTTTCGGCAAGATAGAAACGGACTGCGTTAGCGAGAGTCCCGTACATTCGTTTGTATTAAGCGGCGCTGGCGCCGAGAATTTTCAGGTAGATAGCGCTGGAAATCTTAAGATAGCAAAACGTCTTGTATATGAGGAAAAAAGGATATACACCCTAAGCGTCGTAGGCATAAACGCTTACGGGGCGGCGCCCGCCGCCAACGTATATATCACGGTAACGGCGGATAACTCTCCTATTATTATGACAAGCTCTTTTACAAGCTATGTGTTTGAGAATATGCCAAACGGATCGCTTTTGGGGCAAATAATCGTAAATGATATGGGGTATCCCGTAACGAGTATGAGTTTAGAAGGATTCGGCGCGGAGTATTTTAATATAGACAATCAGGGCAAGATAACCGTAGCGCGCGGCGACAAGATAAACGTAAGCCATAAAGAATACGCGCTGAAGGCGACGGCGGCAAACGCCGTTGGACAAAGCGCGCCGTCGAGCGTGAAACTTACCATACACGACGACGCGCCCGTTATATTAGACAATATTTACGCGACGATAAGAGAGGACTCCGCAAAAGGCAGAGTCATAGCTAAGCCGTCGTATTATCAAGGGCTTTCAAGCGTGAAGGAGTTCAAGCTTGAAGGATCGGGCGCGGAAAATTTTGATATTAGCGCGGACGGGACAATCACGATCGCGCAAGAGGCAAATATATCTACGGAATTTTCCCCCTATCGTTTGAGCATATCCGCTCGAAACGATCATGGCGTAAGCGCTTCAAGACTAGTAACTATTAACGTCATACCTGTCGTTAATAACGACGCGCCGCCGCCCGAGAACGTACCCGTTTATAGCGTGTCGCTCTATGACTTCAGCGCGAATATATACGTTACCGCGAGCGCCAATACCATTGTGGGCAAAATAGCCTATGGCTACGCTTACGCTATGCCGACGGCGTTTAGTTTAAGCGGAACGGGAAGCGAAAGGTTTAGCGTAAGTTCCAGCGGCGTTATAACGTTAATAAACAATAGCGGACTAAACGCGGGCGAGGTATTTAATTTTGAGGCAAACGCTTCAAACGAATATGTCTCAAGCGCCAAATCCCAAGTAAGGATAACGGTTATAGACGATACGCCGCGCGTAAATGATTTCAGCGTTTCGATTGTGGAAGGCTTGGAAGGTAAAACCGCCATAGGCAAAGTTGGATACTCCTACGGCGTAAGCCCGATAACGAAGTTTGAGATTATAGGAGGCGGCGAGTTTACGATAGACGGCGACGGAACGATACGGATAAAAGAGGGAACGGTTATAGATTACGACGTTAAAAATCTCTATACCTTTACTATAAAGATTACCAACGCTATAGGCAAAACGGCGCAAAGCGCGGGTTCGGTAAGAGTTATAAGCGACGCGCCGACTATAAGCGGCGGCGTTTTCAGCGTTATGGAAAACTCTTACGGCGGAGAGTATGTGGGGCGCGTTTCAATAGTATCAAACGGCAGAAGCGTTATAACCTCGTTTAGTTTAAGCGGCGAAGGGGCGGAACTCTTTGATATAGACAAAAGCGGAAATATCAAAACGGCGGAGGGATCGGTAATCGACTACGAGACAAAGATCGCGTATAATCTCAAAGCGGCGGCCGCAAACGATCACGATACAAGCTCTGAAGTAAGCGTAACGATAAACGTTATAAACGCGCCCGATCAAGAGCCTGTGTTGAAGCCGACAACGTTATACGTCGATGAAAATTCTCCCGCGGGAACTATCGCGGGAGACATAGAGATATTTGCGCAAGGGTTCAGCGCGATAACTTCGTTTGCGATAACGGGCGTAAACGCGGATTGGTTTGACGTAGATAAAAACGGGCGCGTAACGCTTAGCGAAAACGCGAAACTGGACTACGAGAGCAAAAAGGTTTTCAGCCTGAAAGCGCAGGCTATAAGCGATTATGGCAGCAGCGCGCTTGTCGATCTGACAATCAACGTCAATAATATGCCCGATCTGCCGCCCGTCGTGTCTAGGGCGTCTTTTTATGTCGATGAAAACTCTCCCGCCGGAACGTTTGTAGGGCGGCTAACTATCAATAGCGCCGATTCGCCCGTAACGTCTGTGGTTTTAAGCGGAACGGGCGCCGAACGCTTCAGCGTTAATAACGACGGCACGATAGTCGTCGCCGAAGGGGCGAATCTGGATTATGAGAGCGTAAACCGGTATTCGCTATCCGCTAAAGCCGTAAATATATTTGGCGAGAGTAATACGGCGTACGTCTATATCTACCTAAATAATCTAAAGGACACTCCGCCCGTTTTACAAAATACCCATTTTAGCGTCCATAAAAGAACCCCGGCAAATAAAACGCTGGGAACTATCAAGCTAGGTACAACCATACACTGCGATATAACGGAGTACGTATCGAGCGGCGATTCGATATTCGGCGTTAGGGACAACGGCGAGGTTTATACAAAAACGGGCGTAACGGAAGGCGGCGATTACGATATAAGCGTCTATGCCAAAAGCGTATGCGGCGATAGCAATACCGTTAGTTTAACGATAGATACGCAAAGCTATATTATCGGTCAGATCGCTATGGGCGGTTCCGCTATGGGCGTCGCTCTATCGTCGGATAATACAAAAGCGTTTGTGGCTGATTATAATAACGGCTTACGGATAGTAGACGTAAGCGATCCCGCCAATCCCGCTCTTATCGGTCAGATCGCTACGGGCTATGCTTATGGCGTCGCGCTATCATCGGATAATACAAAAGCGTTTGTGGCTGGTAACGGCTTACAGATAGTAAACGTAAGCGATCCGTTTAGTCCCTCTCTTATCGGTCAGATCGCTACAGAACGCGCTCAAGACGTCGCTCTATCGTCGGATAATACAAAAGCGTTTGTGGCTAATTATTATTCTTCTAACGGCTTACAGATAATAGACATAAGCGATCCCGCTAATCCCGCTCTTATCGGTCAGATCGCTATGGGCGGTTCCGCTATGGGCGTCGCTCTATCGTCGGATAATACAAAGGCGTTTGCAGCTAGTTACGGCATAGAGGTAGTTGACATAAGCGATCCCGCCAATACCGCTCTTATCGGTCAGATCGTTACGTTAGACTCTCGAGACGTCGCTCTATCGTCGGATAATACAAAAGCGTTTGTGGCTGATTATTATAACGGCTTACAGATAATAGACGTAAGCGATCCCGCTAATCCCGCTCTTATCGGTCAGGTCGCTACGGGAAGCACTTATGACGTCGCTCTATCGTCGGATAATACAAAAGCGTTTGTGGCTGGTCAAAACGGCTTATGGATAATAGACGTCGAGGATTTCACAAAAGAGTAAGAGCTTTTGTACCGCAAGCGCCATGCATACGCTATATTGCGCGCCGTCTTCCGCGTAATCATCTAAGCCGCAACCCGATACCGACACGGGGCAGTTTGCGTCAAGTTAATTTTGGCGAGCTTTTTTTGGAGCGTTTTAGCAAGCTCTTTAAGCGCTTACGGCGCTTAACATCTTTTCGCTTTCTACGATCACGCTCTCCTCGTTAAGATAGCCGACCGTTCGTTTGTCAAACACGGCGACCGCCGCCAGCGAACAGGAGCCAAAACAGCGGGCGGTCAGCAGCGAGATTTCGCCGTTTTCCGTCGTTTCGCCGGGTTTGATTCCATATTTTTTCTCCATCGCCCCGATCAGTTTGCTCGCGCCTTTGATATAACAAGCCGTGCCAGTACAGACTACGCAGGCATGCCTGCCTTTCGGCTTTAACTGAAAGTACTTGTAAAAGGTGGCAACGCCAAACACTTTGCTTTGCGGCAGTCTCAACCCCGCCGCAATGAAACTTAAAACCTCGTTCTCCAGATACCCAAACACCTCTTGCGCGACGTGCAGAGCCTCTATCAACGCGCTTTTTTGGTAGCCGAGTTTGCGCATCGCCCTATCAACCTGTTTGTAGCGGGTATCTTGTATGGTGGTAGCTTCAGCCATTGAGCCGTCCTTTATTGTGCGCGAAAAATCCTTTTAATAGTAACCAAATTTTGCGCCGAAAGATATTGCGCGATCAACATTTAGCGGCGGAAAATCCCGTCTCGTTATGTTTAAGCGATCGTTCTTAGCAGCGCGAAACCAAGCGAATGCAGCCGCAAATCGATCGTTTCGACAGCGCGCTCAAGCGTCTCTCTAGCCGTTTGAGGCAACGCGCCGCCCCAATTTTGCTCCGCCGTTTCATAGCCCTCCGCAAGCCCCTCTTTCGCGGATCTGAGCAGATTTTCATCGTCCTCCGCCGCGTTCGCGGCAAACAGCGCCAATCTCTCCGCCGTTTGCGCTGCGCCCGCGTTCTCGTCGCTTTGCGATTGTGTCGGACGCGAGGCTTTGGCTTGCGCGTAAAATTCGTTCGCGCTTAATCGCGCCGCGTTCGTTTTTAGCTCTTGCGCGTCGAAATCCGTCGCGCTCGAAATCTTTTTCTCTGTCGTATCAGTTCCATAGATCGCCTCTTTGCCCGCGGGCGCGGCGGCTTGGTAGCGCGAGCCGTTTTGCGCGGCGGTCTGATAGCGCCCGCTTTGCGCGGCTATGTCGTTTATTTGCATAACGCCTCTTTATAATTTTGGCTTTGGCAAGCAAAAAGCCGTCCATAAACCGCGCTCTGGGCGATCTATTTATGCGTTTACGATCCGCCGTTTGTACCGCGATAAAATTGCGTTTTGTAATTGTATTGCGGCTAAAATTACAATATGTTATGTTTTTGCGTAAGGAACAAGCTATGGATCGTTTCGCGGAGGTTTTGGAGCGCGTCAAACGGATACTCGCAAACGAGATCGGCGGCAGGGTAAAAGACGCGGACGCGGCGCGCGCGCTCGGCGTTAGCGCGGGCGCTTTGGCGACGCTGAAAAACCGCAATCGTTTGCCGATCGAGGAGATCGCCGCTTTTTGCGCCAAGCGGCGCGTTAGCGTCAATTGGGTTTTGTTTAATCAAGGCGCCGCTTTGCTGGCAAACAACGCGGAGCAAAGCTCGCTCGCTAGATATTTCGGCGAAATCAGATTATCCGCGGGCGGCGGCGCGTTTGATCTGAGCGACGATTACGAAGCGGCGGCGCTGCCGTCCTACCTTGCCGACGCGCTGCGCGGCTGCGCGATTGATATAGTTAAAGTCGAAGGCGACTCTATGGAGCCGACGCTGAAAAACGGCGATCTGATCTTTATCGATCGCGCCGCGACGCGAATTAAAGACGGCGCTATCTACGCGATTGCCGCGATCGGCGGATTGTTTGTCAAGCGCGTTCGCAGGGAGCCTAACGGCGCTTTGACGCTTATATCGGATAACGCCGCGTATCCTCCGACAAGCGTCTCGTCGGACGAAACGCGGCTGATCGGCGCGGTCGCGGGCGTTTTCAGCGTCGATTTACGATGACTGTTCATATCGATTTCGATTGTTTTTTCGTTAGCGCCGAAAGGACGCGCTGCGCGCCGTTTCGCGGCGCGGCGGCGGCGGTGGCAAACGGGAAGGATTCGGCGATATTTGGCGGCGGCGGGATAAAAGCGGACGCGAAGGCTTACGATCCCGTAGGCGTTTTCAGCGGCGCGCAGTACTACGATAAGTTTGACGGCAAAGACTGGCGATCGCATTTTATGGAGGGCGCTCGCGTGCGCGGACTCGTCGTCTCGGCAAGTTATGAGGCGCGAAGCCACGGCGTTAAGACGGGAACAACGCTTTGCGAAGCTTTGAAACTTTGTCCGAAGTTAAAGATTTTGCCCGTCGATATGTCGTTTTATATGTCGCTATCTCGCGCCGCGTCCGATTTTCTGGAGGCGCGGCTTCCGATCTTGGAGCAGTACGGCATAGACGAGTTTTTCGGCTCGCTCGACGGGTTTGTGAAAGAGAGCGATCTCGATCGATATTTGCGAAATCTGCAAGCCGATCTCTACAAAGAGCTGCGCCTGCCCGCCTCGATCGGCGCGGGCGCGAACAGATCGATAGCCAAGCTCGCGGCAAAAAGCGCTAAACCCTTCGGCGTTTTGTTTGTCGCAAACGACGACGTTAAAAACTTTATAAACGACAAGCCGATCAGAGCGCTCGCGGGGATAGGACGCAAGATCGGAGCGTATTTGGAGCGATACGGCATAAAGACTCTGGGCGACATAACGCGATCGCCAAGTTTGCTGGCTTCGCTTGGCAAATCTGGACGCGACCTGCTCCGCGAGTTAAACGGAGAAACGATCAAATTAGCGATCGGCGAACGCGAACGCAAACAGATAGGCATATCGCGCGTTTTCGATCCGATCTTTGATCGCGCCGAAGCGCTAAGAAGACTTTTGATTCTGTGCGGACATCTCTCTTATAGTATCGCGAGAGCCAAAAAAGAGCCGCGCGGATTTTCGCTTGTCGTCGGATACAAGATTTTTCCAAGCGAGCATATTCGCGTTAAAACCGAGCGGCTCTTTAGCGAAAAACTGCTAAGAGAGATCGCGAAAGAGGCGTTTGGCGAAGTCGATAAAAATCCGTCGGACGCGATTAACTATCTGGCGATCTGCGCGAGCGATTTCGCGGATAAAGTTTCGCCCGATCTGCTTCTATGGCAAATAGATCGCAAAAACCGCGCCGTCGCCGACGCATTGCGCGAGGCGCGATCCAAATACGGATACGACGCGCTAACCTACGCGAAATCTACTTAGCGAATTTTGCGTTAATCATTCCGCAAAACTCTTGGCCCCGATAAAACTCAACGCGGTAGATCAGCCCGCGCACGTCTTCGCTAAAGCGCGGCGCGGTATCCTTTTTCTCGATCGTTATGCCGCTTTCGTTTCGCGCGCCTTTGGCGCTGAAGCCGATCACGTTTACGCGAATGTTTTCAATCGGCGCGACGTTAAACCCGTTTTCGACCTCGAAAGTATCGCCGATCGCTATTTCGTTGTTTACGCCGTCGATCGCTATCGTCGCTTTGCCGAGTTTACACTTGTCGCTGAAAAATTGCGGATAAAACGAACTGACGCGCTTATTGCCTATATAAATATCGTAACGATTGTCGATTGGCTTTGCTGCGCCAAGCGGGTGCGAGAAAACGAAGCGATCCGCGCCGCCCCCGCGTAACGGCACGTAACGCATAACGCTTCTTAGCTCCGTTAATTCAAGCGAGATTTTATCGTTGATTTTGAGAGTTCCGCTATTGTCCAAAACCGCCTGTACCCCTTTGGCGGATAACTCAAAATCGCGCTCGTACTCGATACCCATCACCTTCATAAACTCCTCTATCGATCGGAGGTGATATTCGACTTTCAAGGCGAGAGCGTCGATGTTTTTGCTGGTCTCCTGTCCAAACGCCGGCTTGAGATTGGTAACGGCGAAGTAGGTCAGAGACTTTTGCATCTCCTCGTCTTTGTAGCGGGTTTCGGTGTTTTTGACGCGGAAAAAGTGGTGTTCCTCTTTGAGCGACGCGCTCATATTGTCCGTAACGCGTTTTGCTATCTCGTCCATAGCGCCAAATTTCACGTCCGCGAGCGTTTTCTGATCTATAACCAGCGTCTGCCCCCAAGCTCTGGGGTTGAATATGGTGCTCTCCCATCGTTCGCGGTAAAATCCGTGTCCGTCGTGAAGATTTAGTATCAGATCGACTTTGGGATCGAGCGCGATTTTTTTAATTTCGCGCACCATATCAAAATCGCGATCCTTTTCGGCGATCTTTGCAAATTTGCGATTCATATCGCCGTATATTCCGCGTCTCGAGTGGGCTATGCTCTCGGCGTTTAAGTTGGGGACGACCCAAACCGCGCCTTTTTTGATCTTGTAACGCGAAGCTAAAACCGACGGCGCGAAGTAGCCGCCGGGCTCGTCGCCATGCACGCCGCCGACGACAAGAAGCGTGTTGCCCGTCGCGTTGCCCTCTAGTTTATACAGGCTAAAACGCAAAAACTCGCCCGACTCGCTTGCGTTTAGCTCGCTATCCGACCAAATTTTCTCGACGGCGCCAAACGCCGCGACGAAAAGCGCAAACAATGCAAATAAGATACGCAATAGATCTCCATCGCGAAACAAATGCATGATATTAGCGAATATTCAATCTTGACGCTTGGCGCCGCGCCAAACCTGCCGTTTAGCGCCAGCCCAGCCGTCTTGCGATGCGTCTCGCCCGATAAGCCGACTCTCTAGCGCTAAAAATGATCCTCGTTTAATATAACTCTAAGCTCGTTTT
>JAIRWX010000003.1 GCA_031268655.1 Helicobacteraceae bacterium
GATTTTAGCTGCTCTAGGCGCTCGCGCTTGGTGCCGATCGCGGTGATCTGCACGCCAAAGTTGCCATCGACAATCACCACTTCGCCTTCGGCGATTTTTTTGTTGTCCACCAAAATATCCAGCGGCTCGTTGGCGAGCTGATCAAGCTCCACAATAGAGCCGATGTCCATATTGATCACGTCGCGCAATAACATCTGCTTTTTGCCTATTCTCACTCGCACAATCAGACGCACATCCATCAAAAGCTGAATGTTTTTCTGCTCTTCGGGCGTAAACGCGGCGCGTTCGGGCGCGCTGGCGCGAGGCGAGGGCGTCGTCTGCGCGGCTGGCTTGTCAATCGCGTGCGCGGCTTTTTGAGTTATCGCGGTTGCGATGGTCTGATCGACGGCAAATACAATGACGCTTTCGATCGCGTTCAGTTTGAAGTCAAACGCGAACATTTTGGCAAAGCGTCCAATCTCCGCCAAGTCGCCGGTTTCGATAAATTTAACCTCGCCGATTTTTATGGAGAGTTTGGCGATCTCGTTTTGCGCCGCCAGCGAGCTTGAGAGAGCGCCGGCAATTTGCGAGACTATCTCTTTCGCCGCGTCGAGATCGTCGCTTTCCATCGTATCTTTGCTCTCGCCGGAACCGCCGAGCATCATATCCGATAGCGCGGTGGCAAGTCGCGGTTGCAAAATTACGCGCCCTTTGCCTTGCGCGGGTCCGGAAAAAACCAGATCGATCGTCGCTACGGGCGGCACGATTGTCGAATCTCCGCCAAGCGCGCTTTCGTCCTTAAGCGAGACCGTCGGCGTAGCGCCGATCAAGCCCCCGATGGTGGCGATCGTCTCTTGTTGCAGCAACTCTATAAAGTTCATCACGTTTCGCCTTTGAACGCTTGTATTTTTTTGCGCCGCTCTTCTTCAAGACGGGTTAAAATCTCTTTAACCTCGTCGTGTTCGGTGCGTATAATCTCCTCGACTTCGACGGTTTTGCGAAACCTGCTCAGACCGAGCTTGGCGACAAATTTATCTTCGCCGTCCACGCATAGTATAGCGGTGTCGTTGGCGGGACGATTTAAGATCAAAATATCGCCTCTTTGCAGATCAAATAATTCGCGTAATGTTAGCTTAGCGTCGCCTATAATTGCCTCCACGCTTACCTGAGCGCCGCCAAGCAGGGTTTTCAGCTCCTTGTTGCGCGACTTTTTAGAGCTTGTGTCGCTGATCATAATATCCCGCGCGGCGAGTTTGGGCAGGATCGGTTCTAACGCGATCACGGGATAGCAGATATTCATCATGCCGCTCGTATGCCCGATGATGATCTCCATAACGACCATTACCACAATCTCGTTTTGGGCGACGATCTGTATCACGTTGGGGCTGGATTCTTTCGCCTCCACGACGGGATATAGTTCGGTTACGGGCGACCAAGCGTCTTTGAGGTTTTGCATAATCACGCGCAAAATCGTGTCCAGCAGATTGAGTTCTATATCCGTGAAGTCGCGGTTTGCGTCATACGCCTCGCCTTTGCCGCCAAGCAGTCGATCCACCATCGGAAAAGCGATTGTAGAGTTGATCTCCAAAACGCCGCTGCCCTCCAGCGGCTTCATGGAAAAGACGTTGAAGCTGGTTGGCGACGGCAGGCTCATCAAAAACTCGCCGTAAGTCATCTGATCTACCGAATGCAGTTGAATCTCCACGATCGATCGCATTACCGACGAGATCTGCGCCGAAAGCGCCCGTACCATTTTGTCGTGGATCGATCTGAAAGCGCGAAGCTGCTCTTTGCTGACGCGATTGGGACGCTTGAAATCGTAGAGCGTAACCTGCCGCTGCTCGACTTTTCTCTCTTTTTTTAGCAGCTGTTCCGGATTTGTATCTTCGTCGTCAACCGCCTCGAGCAGAGCGTCAATCTCCTCTTGGCTAAGAATATCCGCCACTTACGCCACCCTCTCGCGTATTTTGCGCGTAACGTTTTTGATAATTTGCGAGATGCGCGATTCTGTTATGTTCAAAACGCCGCTGATCTCCTTCAAATTCAATTCCTCGTAAAAATAGAGCTGGATAATCATCTGCTCTCTCTCGTTCATCTGCGACAGCACGATCGTAACATGCTCGATCGTTTCGTCGCGCAAAATCTTCTTTTCGATGTTGTCGTCGCCAAAAAAATGCAATTGATCGTCAAGCGACATAAGCGATCCAACGTCGCCCGCGGCGCGCGCTTTCTGTATTTTGGATATATCCTCGTTTAGTTCTTGCGCCAGATATTCGTCGCTTGGCTCTTCGTCGTGTTCGCCGAAATAGGCGATAATTAGTTTTTCTACGTCTTTGATCAGCTTGCGATCGCCGCGACTGACGGTATCGAGGCTTCGTAAAAAATCCAGCATTGCGCCGTGAACGCGCTTTTTGGCGTAGCCCCAGAAGCTGTCGTTGATCTCCGCGTCGTAGCGGCGCGCGAGTTTGATAAGCTCTTCCGCGCCAACCGAGATCAGATCGCCCGAGTCCACGCTGGCGGGCAATCGCTCTTTGAGTCTGTGCGCCATCGCTTTTACGGCCGGCAGATATTGCACCGCGAGATTGTTTAGCGCCTCTCGGTTCTGCGCGTCGTAGCCGTTGCTCGCGCTTTGCTTGCTCACGCGTCCCCTCCGATCGGTACGGCGACGTTCTCTTTTTCAAGCGTTCTGATAAAGCCGATGGAGTCGCGGATGTACATTTCGCGCTTTTCAATCTGCGATCTGGCTTTGTCAAGTTGCGTTTCGTAGTAATCCGAGCCAAGTTTATAGGCGGCTTTCAGGTCGGTAAACCGAACGAAAAAACCGCTTGCCGCCAGCGCGATCATATAGAAAACAAAGGTTATCGCCACGCAGGCATAGACAAGCGAGAGCGCCTCGAGATCGGCAAGCAGCGCGAAAATCAACCCTACAAAAAAACCGCTTACCGTTAAAAAGCAGATAAAATTTTCGGGTCGCATAATCGTCCTCTTAAAACTGGGTGAGGAGCCGTTTGAAAAATCCGCTAAAACCGCTTCCTTCTTTAGTTTCAAGCACGCCGCGTTCCATAAATTCTAATAGCTTATCCGCGATCGCGCTTAGTCTCGCGCCGGAGCCGCCGCTTGTTTTTGAAAATAGATATCGCCCGCGGACGCTTCTCGCCACGTCGTTATCGCGCGGCAACTGTCCCAGCAGCCGCAGCTCGACGCTAGGAATATTTTTCGCCGCGACCTTGACAATCTTTCCAAAAACCTGTTCGCTCTCTTTTTCGCTTTGCGTTTGATTCATAATCATCAAAAGCCGCTTGCGCGACGCGGACAGCACTTTGAGCATCGCGTAAGCGTCGGTGATCGCCGCGGGATCGGGCGTGGTAACGATCAGGGTTTCGTCGGCGGCGGCTAGAAAGGTTTGCACGCTTTCGCCAATCCCCGCGCCCGTATCGATCACCAGATAGTCGAGATAGTCGAGTTTTTTAATCTCCTCGTAAAACCTCTCCAGCGCGAACTGATCGCCAAATTTCAATATGTCGCCGCCGCTTTCGCCCGGGATTAACCAGAGCGTTTTGTCGATCTGCATCAAAATATCTTCCACGCCGCACTCGCCGCGCATCAGATTCAAAATCGTTTTTTCGGGTTTAACGCCCAGCATTACGTCAAGATTTGCCAGCCCAATGTCCGCGTCCAGCAGTCCGACCCGATGGCCTTTTTGCGCCAGCAGCCAGCCAAGATTGGCGCTGATCGTGGTTTTGCCCACGCCGCCCTTGCCACTGGTTACGGCGATGAACTTTGTTTTTACGGCGGCGCGATCGTTTTGCAAGCCTACGATCTTTGCAAGTTTTTGCGCCTGGTTTGTCATTGGACGCTCGTTCGCGTTCTGTCAAAGCCGTCAAGCAGGCAGGCGATGAAATAGTCCGCGTTAGCGGCGATCAGATCGTCCGGCACCTCTTGTCCGATCGAGAGATACGAGACGGGCTTTTGGCTTTCGTAGATAAAACTGAACAGCGCTCCCAGCGCGCCGGTTTCGTCTAGTTTGGTAACGATTATGGTGTCGATTCCAAGCGGGCTGTAGTTTTTGTAAATATCGCGCAGATCCTCTAGCTTGCTCGTGGCGGATAGCGTGAGCGAAACGTCTATGCTTGTCTGTTTTTCCGCGTCGAGAAACTGCTGAATCCGCGCTATCTTTTCCCGATCGTGCTGGCTCGATCCCGCGGTGTCGATCAAAATAATATCGCAATGCCTAAGCGACGAGAGCGCCGCGCCGAAATCCATCGGATCGCGCACTGTTTCAATGCCAAGCCGCATCATTTTCGCGTAGTAACTTAACTGTTCCACCGCGCCGATGCGGTAGGTGTCCACCGTCATAATGCCGACTTTGTATTTGTCCTGAAGCTGATAGGCGTAACGGGCGGCTAGCTTTGCCAGACTCGTCGTTTTGCCCACGCCGGTGGGACCCACGAGCATCGCCACTTTTTTATTCGGGCGGCTAAGTCTGCTTTCAATTCGCACGGGGATCATCTTGCGTAACAACACGTTGAAAAACCTTCGCACCGTTTCGCTGTTTTGGCGCATTCCCAGCGGCATATTTTCAAGAGTGAGGCGCATAATCGCGTCAAGATGCTCCGCATTCATACCGCTTTGACGGCTTACGCGGTAAATCTCCGCAAATTCGGGCGGAATAGCGAGATTTTTCGGATCGATCGTTCTCTCCCATAAGGCGTTTTGTATCAGCTTCACGCGATCCGCGAGTTTGACTATCTCTCTGTTTAGCTTATCCAGATCGGCTGCCTGCTCCTTGAAAGGCGCGATCGCGGTCGATCGATCTTTTGGTTTGTATGCGATCGGCGTAGGCGGCTCGATCGGCGCGACTTGCTTTGCCGTTTTTGTTTTCAACTCGTCGGTTAGCTCCGCCATTTTTATAATTTTTTCGATCTCTTTCGCGGTGTCCGATATTTGTATGCGAACCACGTCGTTTTCGCTCGGCTTGGCGCTTTTTGATTCCACCTTTTTGGCGACGATTTCGTCTTCCACCCCCACGACAATCTCGTATTGCGCGTTCTGTCCCAACGTTTTCTTACGAATCTGCTTGTTGCTAACGACAAGCGCGTCGCCGCCCCAATCGGACTCAACCTGTTTGAGAGCTTCGGAAGGCGTTTCGCCCGCGTAGGTAAATAGCTTCATATAGCCCCTTGCAATAACAGCATCGGCGCCGCTACGCTCGCTCTTAGGCGCCATTGCGGGTGCGGCAATAATAATTTAGGATTATAGCTTCGTTTGGTTTCAAAGAAGATCACGTCGAGATCGAGCGTTCGCGGCGCGTTTCTGTACGGGCGCGTTCTGCCAAAGCGGTTCTCGATGCTTAACAAGCGCGTTAGCAGCGCGATCGGACTTAGGTTTGTCCTGATCAGTATGACCGCGTTGAGATAGAGCGGCGTATCTTGCGCGGCAAAATCGGGGTTAAACAGCATAGGCGAAGTTTTGACTATATCGATCGCGCCGTCGTTTAACAGGCGAAAGAACAGGCGATCAAAGGCGCGTTTCACATTGCCGACATTGCCGCCAACGCCTAGCAACGCCTGACTGCGCTTATTTGATCGGGCGGCTTTCGACGGAAAACGCGCCGTCCAGACAACCGCGTTTCGCAAATCGAGCGCGCGCCTCATAGAACTCTCGCGCCGTCCTTTTCAAGAACGACGATATCCTCGATTCGCACGCCAAATTCGCCCGCGATATATATGCCCGGCTCGATCGTAAAAACCATTCCCTCCTCCAAAACCGTATCGCCGCGCTTGTTGATAAAAGGTTGTTCGTGAATATCAAGCCCCACGCCGTGTCCCAAAGAGTGGTTAAAGGTCTCGCCGTAACCGGCGCCCGTTATCGTTTTGCGGGCTACGAAATCCAGCTCTTTGGCTTTCATTCCGATCTTTGCCGCGGCAATCGCCGCGTCATGCGCTCTTAAAACCAGATCGTAGATTTTTTGTTTGTTTGGATCGTCAAATTTTTGCGCGATTTCAAAATGAACGCCGCTTTTGTCAAATATCGCCGTTCGCGTCCGATCCGAACAGTATCGATCGCATTTCGTCCCGGCGTCGAACAGAATCGTCGAGGTTACGCGCAGTCTATCGCCAGAGGGCAGGGCGTGCGGTTTCGCGGCGTTGGAATCAAGCGCGAAAATCGGATCGAAACTTAGATCGCGTTTGCCCGCGTCCGATAAAAACCGCTTTGATTCAAAACTGAGTTCGCGCTCGCTCATTCCTTCGCCGCGCTCGGTTAAAAACTTGGCGAAAGCCGCAAACGCCTCTTTGTTATCCTTCGCCGCGCCCGTTATCAGCGCGATCTCTTTTTCGCTTTTTACGGCGCGAAGTTTTTGATGAAAGCCCGCCCGCTCGCGGAAGGTAAAATCCGCGAGTTTGTTTCTTAAATTAACATAGTCTTTGACGTTCCACTCGACGGGGTCGATCGCGCACCGCTTCTCTTTGCTTAGGCGCAGCGCTTTTCTCGCGTCGGCGATCAGATCTTCGCTTTCAATAACCTCTACGCCGCTTTTGACGTTTTCGCGCGCTTCGATCGTATATCGCCCGTCGGTAATAAAATGTTTTTGCCCGTCAAATATCAACGCGATCGCGTTATCGCAACTGAAACCTGTTTCGTAAAATTGCGCGCTTTCGCTTTTGACGATAAACGGGATTTTGCTCATATCGACTCCTTGTGCGGGCGGTAAAACAGCCCCTCGTCATCTTAACTTAAAAGCGTTTTGAGGCTGGCGCGATTTGGCTTGCCCGCGCCAAATCAACCATTCCTGCCGCGCTCGCTATCGCCGCGATCTCTCTTCGCGCAAACGGCGCGATATTCGGCTTGCCGTTTGCGCCCGCCTATTTTTTCAGCGCGTCTTTTAGTTTTTGCTTAAGCGATTCTTCAAGTTTTTTCTTTTCCGCTTTCGCCTGCTCTTCGATCGCCTTTTTAAGCTCTTTTTTCAGCGCATCTTCGGAGAGGCTTTTGCCCGTTCGTTCCTCCAGCGCGTTCAATAGGCTCGCTTCGCCTTTGACGACCTTTTCGATCGCCGCTATATCGGATTCGCTCGCGCCGAGTCTGGCAAGCTCTTTTTTGGCGAGCGCTTCGATTTGCGCCTTTAGCTCCGCTTCGTACGCTTTGAGCCGTTTTTCCAGAGCGGCTTTGAAACGTTTTTTAAGCTGATCGTCAAGATCGCTTGAAAGCGAGCTGTCGGGAGCGAGCGGTTCGCCCCACAGCCTTACCGAAACTTTGAATCTGTTTAATCCCGCCAACGTATCGGCGAGCAGTTTTTCAAGCTCCGTTTTAGGCTCTTCGACTCCCAGCGCGGTATCTCTGAACAGCGCCTCAAGTTTGGATTCCAGCCGCCCGTCCTTGATCGAGCCAATATAGCTCCAGTCCATTTTCGCGCTTTTCATAAAAAACTTGCCTTTGCTGAAGCCGCGCTGATACGCTCCAATCCATTGAAGCGCAAAACGATCGTCGTTTGCCTTGTAACGATCGCGAATCCAGTTGATCGAAAGCGAATCAAAATCTTTTACCCGCTCGCTTTTGATCGTCGCCTCCATCGGCGCGCGCGTAAGCCGCTGATTGTCCGTCGCGCCCGTCAGCGAGGCTAGATACAAATTGCCCTCTTTTGTCGTTAGATCAAACGCGGCTTTTTTGATCAGATAGTCGGGTTTGGGATCTAGTTCGCTAAAGGCGATCACGCGGCTTTTTCCGCGCGCCGGCTTTGGCGACTTGCCTTTAACCTGCGTTTTGGCTTCCAGCGCGTCTTCAATATACGGGCGCGCTAATTCGTACCACTCCCGCGCCTCGTCGATATAGTCGCCGATCTCGGTTCCTAACAGCGCTTCGGCGAGATTGATCGAGCCGTCTATGTTAAAGCTGTATTTGTCGCGTAAAACCTTAAAATCATCCTGCGGAAGCGAGGCAAGCCGTTTGATCAGGACTTTCGCCTCGTCGCGGTCGGCTTCAAATCGTTTGAGCAGATCGGCGTATTGTTCTTTGCGTTCTTTTAACGCTTTTTGTAACGCCTTCGCCTCGTTTAACAGAGCCGCCGCGTCTTTTTCGTTTTTAATTTTTTTAGCGTTAGCGATCAGATCGTCACTCTGTTTTTTCAGATCGTTAAACGCCTTTTTGTCAAATTTGGTCTTGATCGCGTCGTTCCAATAGCTTTTGATCTCGTTCAGGCGCGCCTCGATCTTCTTGCTTTCCGTTAGCGTCAGCAGGTTTTCATTTTTCAGGATTGTCTTGGGGTCGGGCAGCTCCTTGGCAAGATCGTCAAACAGCGATCCCGCGCCGCTTTCGACTTTGGACGCTTGCCGATCCGCGTCGGTCGCAATCGTTTTTGCTAAGGTTTTGGACGGGCTTTTGCGATCGGAGTTCAAAACCGCGCCTTGCGCGGAAAGCTCGTCGATAAGAATCTTTTTGTGAAAAACCCGCGCCAAGTCAAGATTGAACGCGAGACGATCGATTGAAACGGCGTTTTTCATCTCGTTTTTGCGATCGGGGATTTGCGTTCCCTCGATCGTAATAGCGAGCGGGCTGAACGAAGTTTGCAGCCGATCGATCGTAACCTGTTTGCCGATCGGCTCGCTCAAAGCGGATTCAAGATAGTTTTTCAGGATTGCGTCGAGAAAGAAAACGCAAAAACAAGCCGCGCCGCCAAACAAAACGACAAAAATGATCAGCCCAAGCCAGCGGATCAGAGAGGGTTTTTTCGGCTTCGGCTCGTCCAGCATAGCGTTAAGCAGCGGAATTTTAGAGAGGATAAAGCGATAATGTTTCGCCGTAAGCTGAAAAACGATAAAGGCGGGAATGGCGATAACCAGCGCGGCGGCGAACGATCCCATGATCATCGTATGGTTGAAATTTGTAAGGTTTAGCCACGGATTGTTGTAGATCGTAGTCCACAAGGTCTCCAGCGCGGGCAATGTCAAAAGGTAGTAGCCAAGACTTTCGATCCATGGATCGGCTACATATCCGATCGCCGTGAAGACGCCGCAGCCAACGATAAAAATTCCCAGATTGATATTAAGAAAAAAAGCCAGCAGACAGATAATTATCAGGTGCGGCGCGAATATGGGCGAAAGCCCTACGAATAGACTGAGCGTCAACGCCAAAGAGAGCTGCCACGAGCGATCGGCGGAGTTCATCGCCCGCATAAACTTTACAAGCGCGTCATACATTGCCGCTTCCGTTTTGGTTTAAGGTTTTATATTGTAACAAATTATTTGATCGAAAGCGGTTGCGTTCGTTTTGCGCCGAAAGAGGCGAAAAAAGCGGCTTGGTAAAGCGTTTTTTTCCAGTTATAACGCGCTAAAGTTTATTTTAAGCTTCAAGCGCTATAAATTGATCGCGCGTTACGTTGATCGGACAACGCCGTTACGTTCAGCCCCGAGCGCTATGGGATTGAAACCAAAAGGTATCGACGCGGGTTCGTTTGGCTAACGCTATACGTCAAGGAAATCGTGATGGGTAGCTTCTCTCTCTCTCTCTCTCGTCAAATACGCGGAGGAAGACCGCGGTTAGCGATCGCAATTTTGTGTTTGGCGCTCTTAGCGTTTTTCTTAAGCGGCTGCGGCGGCTGCGACAACGATTGCCGCGGCGGCTCAACCAAGACGTTTCATTCTATATCGTTTTACGACGACTATTTAGACTTTATAACAACGTTAAGCGCGGAGGAAAATCCCGCGTTTGATCCAACTACGCTTAAAACGTCTCCTACCGGCGATTGGTATGAGGCAAACAAAAGCGCGTCTATAAACGCGGATCTTAATTTAAGCGCCGACGTTCGCCTTTACCCTTATGCAAACGTGGTAGAAATTTTCCGCGAAGAACAGCTGTTGGATATTAATCAAACCAGCGCGAGCCTAGGCTATCCCTATATTCTTTTTAGCGATATGAATTTAACGAATTTAATCGATATATACGTTAGCTCGTCCGAAGGCTGGTATCCGATCGCCGACAATGCGTTTGTCTATTTTGAAGGAATTTTTAACGGACAGGGACACAAAATAACTAACTTATGGATCAAGCGTCCCAATACGGATTACGTCGGTTTTTTCGGACATGTCGAACAAGGCGTAACTATTAGAAATTTGACTATCGAGTTAGACGACTCTAAAGGCGGTATAGTAGGAAAAGAGTATACGGGCGGCGTCGCGGGATATATCTACGACACGACGTTAAGAAACGTTCATTTAATAGGCGACGTTAACGGATCGGATTACGTCGGCGGGATCGCTGGATATAACGAAGCTTCTTATATATACAATAGCAGTAGTAAGGGCGACGTTAACGGCTCGGAAAATGTCGGCGGGATTTTCGGAACATCGGTTAGAACGAGTATTATAAACAGCTATTCCGCAAGCGACGTTAACGGCTCGGATTACGTAGGCGGGATCGCGGGATATGTAATGAGCGGCTCTATAGAAAACAGCTATTCAATAGGAAACGCGGGCGCCGAGACTGCCACGGCGGGCGGCATAGTTGGGATGTTGTCGATCGAGACTCCGGGCGAACACGCCGTAATAAGTAAGTGTTACGCTACGGGAAGCGTAAAGGCGCCCGATAAGGTAGGCGGTCTTGTCGGAGACGCCGATTCTAACACTAGCGTTATAAACGGCGCGGCGCTTAACTATGCGATCGACGGCGTTACGGATACAAACCGCACGGTCGGACACAAAGAGGTTAGCGACGTAAACTTAACCAATAACTTTGTCTCTGACGCCATAACAGATTACGGCGATTCTTCCGATCAGGGCGATAATGAATTCGGCTGGTCAAAAGACGCCGCTACCTTAAACTACGCGGGCGCGGCGGCGGCTAACGGAAGCGGCGGTTTGGGCTGGTCTTTTGGAAACGGCGAAAGCGCCCCGTGGAAATGGATTGGCGGCTACAACTATCCCGTTTTATATTGGCAGACGGGGGCGCCGTAAGCGCGTTTGCGCGATCGACAAATCTTTGCAAAGGATTTTAGGTGTTGAGAGCTTTTATTGTTGCGTTAATCGGCTTTAGCGGCGCGGCGTTTGGCGATGCGATCTCCGACTTGGACGAACCGTATCCAAGCAGAACAAGCGGCTCCGACGCGGTAGTATTCGGTTCTATCGGCAGCGCTTACGTCAGATCGGGCGATCATATTCCATACACGGATCATGGTATTACCCAGATGGAGATCGGCGCGGGCTATCGTATTCCGCACTATCAATTCAGCGCGGTCGCGGGAGGGTTGGATTGCGGCGGCGACTGCGAATCGTTGACCTACGCGGGCGGGACGATCGGACTTATCGCGGAAGGGATTGGCGAGTTGCCTTCTTATCTTAAGGCTTTCGCCGAGTTTGGGTTGTATGGGGTGCGTTATACCGACAAGCGGAGCGGCAGTTGCGACGCGAGCGGCACGGGAGTTTCCATAGCGATTGGCGGGCAGATCGAGCTTTCGCATTTTTATATCGGCGCGAAATATAGGCATTTAGCCACAAAGCAGATTAAGGGATTTAATCTCGATCTGTCAAAATCAGACGTTATCCAATCGGCGTTGCTCACGATCGGCTTTAAGTTTTAAGCTCGATTGTTTGCCATAATTGCGGCTAAGCTAACTAGCGTCCTTTCGTCATTCCCCGCGAACGCGGCAGGGGGGGGCTAAACTGAACAAATAAACGTCGCTTAAACAAGAATGAAAGAGAAGCAGATCAGATTTTTACGAATGCCAAATTGTATCGCAAGATTTTTAGGCGGAACGCTTGAAGAATCCCAGATTAAAAAAGATAATATAAGACCCCCGGCAACGCCCTACTTTCCCACGATCGTCGATCGCAGTATCATCGGCGAAGCGGCGCTTGA
>JAIRWX010000069.1 GCA_031268655.1 Helicobacteraceae bacterium
AAATATTTTTGCTCATCTTTATAATAAAAAGCAAACGATAAACAAATGTTATAATCTTCAGTTTGCATGATTTTATTTGGTACTAATGTATTTTTATTAATATATTCAAAAACGTATTCGCTAATTTTATAATCAATACGAGGCCGTTTATACAATATTTCCAAACAAGGTGTTAAATCAAAATCATCAATGTCCCAAAGTCTCGTTATTTTAAACATTTTCATTATCTCCTTTTTACAAGAACGGAAAAATTGAACGTTCTCAGACTTTGGTGCGGTCGGCGAGAGTCGAACTCGCACGGGTCGCCCCGCCACCCCCTCAAGATGGTGTGTCTACCAGTTTCACCACGACCGCGATAAAAGGCGCGATTATATGTAAGACGCGCTTAATTTAGGTTGCGACGACCCGTCCCGCCAAGCGGCGGGCGGCTTGCGCGAAAGGCGCTATTGAAGCGCGGGGAAAAAGGCCGCAAACGGATTGGCATACAGCGCGATAATTGCGAAAACAAGCGTATAGATAACCTGCGCTTCGATCATCGCAAGCGCGATAAACATCGTTACCAGCAGTTTGCCGCCCATTCCAGGGTTGCGCGCCGTGCCCGCGATCGTAGCCGCCGCGGTATTGCCCATACCGATAGCGCCGCCAAGCGCCGCCAAACCAAGACCGACGACCGCCGCCAAAACGGAGTAAGCGGCGAAAGTTTCGCCCGCGTTACCCTCTACCGCGCCAAACGCCGAGCACGCCAAGACGGCGAAAACGACAAAAACCTTTTTCATATTCAAGACCTCCTACATATCGCTTAACCCCGTTCGGCTTGCGTATCCCTACAAGGCGGTTAGCGACGTTATGCTACTTGAAAACGGCTTAACGCCGCTCGTTGATCAGATAGAGCCGTTTGCGCTCGCCGCTGGTGGCGACGCCAAGCTGCTCGCGGTATTTTGTAACGGTGCGTCTGACCATCTTGACGGAAAACTTTGATTCGATTAGCTTTAGCAACTTCTGATCGCTCAGAGGCTTCTCTCTAGGTTCCTCTTTGACAAGCCTCGTCAGATAGTCCTTAATGGCGCGCGTCGAGGTTTCGTTCGCCTCGTCGATCGCTATGCTAAAGAAACTTTTCAGCGCGAATACGCCGCGATCGCAGGCGAGATATTTGCCGCTTATGGCGCGGCTGACGGTGCTGGGGTTGCGCCCTAGATCCTCGGAGATATTCGCCAACTTCATCGGCGCGACGTCTGCGCCGTTTTTGAAAAAATCATATTGGCGCTCGACAATCATCAGCCCGATTTTTTTCAACGTTTTACGTCGCATATCAACCGCGTCGATCAGATCGCGCGCCTCTTTGAGCTTGGCGCGAATAAACTCCTCCTTTTTCGCGTCGTTCGGCGCGTCGATCGCAAGTTTTGGATAGTAAGGGTCATTTAGCTCGACCTCCAACTCGCCGCCGTTTGTAAAGATGAAAATATCGGGGATAATCTGTCTGGAATCCTCCAGAAAGTCGATCGCGGGCGGACTTTTCAGCCGCTTAAAGATCGCCATAGCTTCGCTAAAGCCCTCCTCTTTACAAAAAGAGGCCAAACGCTCCTTGTTGTAGATTAAGGTCTTGACCATCTGATAGGTTTTTTCGTCCGGATCGTAGTCTCGCAGCTGCCACATAAAGCATTCGCAAATATCCTTCGCTCCCGCGCCAGACGGCGAAAACCGCTCGAATCGCAGGCGGATCTTCTCCGCAAACTCCGCGCTTACGTCGTGCCGCGCCGCGATCTGCTCCATATCGCCGTCAAAAAAACCTTCCTCGTCGATCGCGTTGACAATGGAGACGGCAATCGCCTTGCTCTGCGGCGTTGGAAAAAGGCGATCGGTAATCTGCTCGAATAGCGCGTCATAGAGCGATTTCTGATAAAGGGCGGTGGCTTCGATCACGTCGGAGATCGATTTTTTTTGCGCGTCTTTTTTGTAGTAGTTGTCGTCGGCGCCTAAAAAATCTTCGTCCTCGATACGATCGCTCGCTTCGGGGTCGTGTTCGTCGTATGAGATCTCCTGATTTGGCGCTACGCGCAAAAAAGGATTGGCTTCGGCTTCCGTTCTAAGACGGGATTCTAAATCCGTTACGGGACATTGCAGCAGCGGCAGCCAGTTTCTCATGGTCGCGCTCAAACGGCATTTTGTTTGCTGGTCTTGCCGCGATTTGACCCTCAAGCTCATAGCTTGTAGTCTTCTCCTAAATAGTGGCGAATTACCCTCGGATCGCGCCCGACCGCCTCCGCTTTGCCGCTGGCTATAACGCCGCCCTCGTGAAGCACGTAAGCGGTATCGCATACGCCCAGCGTTTCGCGCACGTTGTGATCGGTGATCAAAACGCCGATGTTTTGAGAGCTGAGAAAACGAATCATTTTCTGAAGATCCGCCACCGCGATCGGATCGACCCCCGCGAACGGCTCGTCCAGCAAAATAAACTTTGGCTTCGCCACCAAAGCGCGCGCTATCTCAACGCGCCGCCGCTCGCCTCCCGAGAGATTAACGCCCTTTCTGGCGCGTATATGTTCGATATTAAACTGTTCCAACAGCGTCTCGACGCGCTTTGCCCGCTCCTCTTTAGCGCCGATAAAAGCCAGCTCCGCCGCAAGATATAAATTATCCTCGGCGCTTAACTCCTTGAAAATGCTGCTCTCTTGCGGCAGATAGCCGATTCCAAGCTTAGCCCGTTTATGCAAAGAGAGTTTGGATATTTCCCGATCGTCCAGCCACACCTCGCCGCTCGTCGCGGGAACAAGCCCGCAAATAATGTAAAAGGTGGTCGTTTTGCCCGCGCCGTTAGGTCCTAGCAATCCGACTATCTGCGAGCTTTGCACCTCGATCGTTACGCTACGCAAAATCTCGGAGGATTTGTAGCGTTTCGCCAGATTAAAGCCTTTAAGCGCGTGCGTTTCATTCGTCATATAGGTTCGCCACGCGCTTATCGCCGTCGAGATCGATATGGATTTTGATATACGACGCGCCGCCTTTTTGCAGATAGTCCTCGACCGCTTTGTCCGCCCACTCGATAAAGTTCCAGCCGCTCTCGAGCGTATCTTGCAGCCCTCTGGCGAAAAAGGCTTCGCCGCCTACGCGGTAGAGATCGAAATGGCGCAGATTCGGCGCGTATTCGTGCATGATCCCAAAACTAGGCGAGGCGGCTTCGGTTAAACCAAGTTGCAGGGCAAACCGCTTGACAAAAGTTGTTTTGCCCGCGCCCAGAACGCCGCTTAACAACGCTATGCCCTCTTTACGGCTTGCAAGCAACCAACGGCAGATCGGATCAAAATCTTCGGGGTTTTCCGCAATCGTTCGCGTCATAGTTTTGAACTAACCTCCACGATCTGCTCTAGTTTCGCGCGCGCCTTGCCCGATTCGATCGTCTCTTTGGCTATCTCGATTCCCTCTTTGATATCCCGCGCCATACCGACCACCTCTAAAGCGATCGCCGCGTTTAGGTATATAACGTCGCGTTGCGCTTCGCTGGACTCGCCTTTGAATATGTCGCGCGTAATCTGAGCGTTGAATTGAGCGTCCGATCCGCGTAAAGCCTCCAGAGGAGCGCGGATCAATCCAAAATGGCTCGGATCGATCTCGTAAAGATGGATCGCGTTTCCGATCAGTCGCGCCGCGCAAGAGGGTCCAGAAAGCGTCAATTCGTCCACGCCGCCGTCGCCGCATATAACCGCCGCCGACGTTGATCCCATCTTTTTAAGCGTTTCGGCTAAGATTGGCGCGAGCGAGCGATCGTAAACGCCGATACACTGCTTATTCACGCCCGCCGGATTGGTCAGCGGTCCTAAAATGTTGAAAATTGTGCGATGATCCAGACTCTTCCTGATCGGCATAATATGTTTCAACGCGGGGTGGTGGTTTTGCGCGAACATAAAGACAAAACCTGTCGCCTCGAGCAGTTTGACCTGCTGATCGGGTTTGAGGTTCAGCGAGACGCCAAGCGCTTCCAGCGCGTCGGCGCTGCCGGATTTGCTGGTAATCGAGCGGTTGCCGTGTTTCGCCACATAGCCGCCCGCCGCGCATACGACGAGGCTCGACGTGGTGGAGATGTTAAACGAGTAACTTTTATCGCCGCCGGTGCCTACCACGTCCATAAGTTTGCCAAGTAGCGACGGATCAAAGTCTAATCGTATCGCGTGCGATCGCATCACTTCCGCGGCGGCGGCGATCTCGTCGGCGGTTTCGCCGCGCTCAAACAATTCGCGCAACATTATCTGCGCTTCCTCGAAAGCCAGCTCGTTTCTGAAGAGTTTGTCAAACTGCGCTTTGGTCTCTTGATAGGTCAAGCGATTTCCTTAATATAGTCGTTTTGAGCCGCTTTTGGGATATTGCGCGCAGTCGGCACGGCGAGCGTTTCATAACGTTTCGCGCGCTCGAAAAACCTCAGCTCGATCACGTCGCCGACTTTCACTACGCGGCTCGGCTTGATCGGCGCGCCGTTAATCAAAACGGCGTTGTGCGTTATCATATCCTGCGCGATAGCGCGTCTTTTTACAAGATTAACGACGCTTAAAAACAGATCGATCCGCATTCGCGCCTCCCTTAAATGGGATTCTAGCCGCTGAATACTTTAAGTAATGGATTGGTTTTTGCTTGTTTGGGCGCTTTTTCGCCTACGCGATCGAATTATCATATTATTCGCGCAACTTCATATAATCAACGTCAAATTACAGCGGATACATATCCATCAATTACATTATAGCTTACGCGCCGCTTTTACGTCTGTTGTCCTCCTTGCACAACATTTGACAATTTCCAGCGACAGTTTTACCGCCCTTGCTCCACGGCGTGATGTGGTCGGCGCACCATAGCCGTTATACAACTTACCCCAATTCACGCCTTTCATTTCTTTGCGGTAATTCTTGAAAGTATGTTCCACCCATTCAATAACCGCCCTGAAATACAGCCGCAACTCTGATCGTGCTGGCGCTGGCTCATATACTCTTCAATCTTGCCACGGCTTAACCAGTCCAACGCTCTTTCTAACTAGTCTTGTCGTATCGGACTACCAACCACATATTTTTCCGCCAAGCCTTTCGCTGGGGCGTTCGATTTTGAAAACTTCAACTTTGCGTCCGAAAGCCAAGGACCCGTATAAATTGCATTGCGAAGTTCTTGTGCAGTCAGTTTCTCGCCCGCAATGTTAATAATCTTAAACCAATCCAACTTTTCCTTGTCCGTGCCATCGCAAAAGTAGATTTGTAGCGGGTAGTTTAAGATTTGTTCTTGTTCCTCGCCCGTCAAATTATGAAAAGCGTAAGGATTGCCGTCAAATTCCACCGAAAAATCGCCCTTGATATATTGGCAAAAAGAAATCGTGCGTTGTTGCCCGTCCATTACCTCGTAACCGCCGTCATCACGCGCCACCCAATACATCACATTCAGCGGAAAACCCTTGCGAATAGTCCGCACCACCTCGTTGCGTTGCTCGTCCTTATAGACGAACTCCCGTTGATAGGCGGGGCGAATATCAAGTTTACCGCCATAACCTACTACGCCCGCTTCGGCGTTATCGATATAACCATTAACCACTTCGCGTACTGTTATCTGTTTTAGTTCAATTTTCACTTTAAGCCCTTTCGTTTAATTACTATTCGCGAATACGGGCAATTCGTTTTGCCATTCTTTGTTATCGAAACATCAGTTCGTCCACGATAGTTTCGCGTTACACCCAATGTTTTACCTAAATCACCAAATGGTATGCCCACGATTTCAAACTGGTCGGGATTAAACTTGTCTAGGAATGCGTCAGGAACGCCCATGCAGCCATCATAGTCATATGGTATTTCAGCAGTCTTTTTAACATCAATGCCATTAAAATTATCGTAGCGTGGGTATTCTTCAGGCGAATATTTTTTATATAATGTCAAAAACTCGTGGCGTTTTGTGGTATCAAGATTTGTAACCCAACCAATGTTTCCGAATTTCTTCATAGTGTTGTCGGGTTGCATAAATTGTTTTGCTCGTCCATAGCCAAGCCATAACTTATTGTCCTTGATTAACTTAAAAACTTCCTTATAATGAAGCGCCGTATCTGGGGCGATTATTACGAACTTTTTATCGTATTCCATTAATTGCGCAATATATTCACGAAATAACGAAAAAGGCGGATTAGTGGTAACCACGTCAGACTGTTTAAGAAGTTCTACGCACTCGTCGCTTCGGAAGTCGCCATCGCCGTCAAGATAAGTTAGGATTTTAGAATTACCGCCACTTTTAAGCGTAGCCTTTTCCTGCTCCAACATTTTTTCAACATCGGTTATATCAATACTTCCGTTACCGTCCACATCTGCAATTTGGTCGAGTTCGATTTTATAGGTGTGATTTGCATATTTTTCATACCTTTATGCTTTATCGGCATGTCGTCGCCAAATAGCGATAATTGCGTATTGGCGATAGGGCTGGGGTCGTAGCAGGTCGCTATCAGTTTCTTTAAGCCCAACTGGTTAAAGTTCATCGCAAAATACTTGAAAAAGTTGCTTTCAAAAGGGTCGTCGCAATTACAAAAAACCGCCTTATCTTTAAGCTGGTCTTTATAGTGTCGCAATTCGTTTTCAATATCGGCGAGTTGCGTATAAAACTCGTCGTTCTTCGCATTTTTTGCCGTTTGTAACGATGATGTTGCCATTTCCTAGATTATATCATAAAACAAAACGCGCCATTATTTGTATTGTAAATAAATCGCCAATCTTAAACTCTGCCCATTTTTTAAAAGACGCAACCTATACGCCCGCAATACGAAACGCTTGATAACGACGAAATATTTGAGTATAATCAAATAACTATGGGCGATCATAGCGCGCAACGCCGATCAAAAGTTTTATGTTACGGCTGGCTACTTGTTGTCTGTAACTTGAACGCGCCGAATGGCTGTTTGAAGCCGCTGAAATTGACGGAAAGAAACAAACGTCGGTTTGGCGCTTGCGAACCTAACATTAGAAGGCAAAAACTTACTTTAACGCTTAAAAAGCCCTCTGATATGTTACCAAACGCGCCAAAGGGCACTTATGGCTCCGGATGCTGGATTCGAACCAGCGACCAAGCGATTAACAGTCGCCTACTCTACCGCTGAGCTAATCCGGAATGTTTTGAAAGCGAAATCATACACGCTATAAGATTAAATATCAATAACGCGCTTGGCGGGAATATCGCTAAACGGGCGCGTCGGCATTCGGCTTAAACGAATCTTAACCTCTTTTGATAACGGCTCTTTGCGCTGGAAAAATTTTGCTATAATAATTGATCCTCTATTACCATTACTTGCCCAACAAGGAGTATTAACATGAGCGAATATAGAGGCTTTGGCGAAGGCAAGACGATAGACGAAATCGCTAAAATTTTAGGCGTTACCAGAGAGCAGGTCAAGCAGATCGAGGCGCAGGCGCTTAGAAAACTAAAGCGGATACTGCTAAATCACCCGCTTAGAGACGATCTCGCGTCGTTTATTTTTCGTCGCAGAGCTTAAACTTGCCGCGATCCGCCCCGCTTCAAAGCGTCGCGCCTGTTTTCCGCGCTAAAGGAAACCGCGCCGCATAGCGGGGACGACTCGCCTTGAAACGCTATCCAGCCGCTAAACCAAAACGGTTTGCCTACTCGCGGCGCGAGCGGCTTGATCGCGTTTAACGTTGCGTCGGCGGCGCGCCGAAGCCGAAGCAAACAAACTTTTATCGCGCAGGACGCGCGCGATCCCCGCTTGAACGCCAAGGCGGCGAAACCAAAACGGTTTGCCGCCTTATTATGCCTTAAACTGCGCCAGAGTCGCGTTGACCTCGTCTGAAAGCGCTCTCACTTTTTTAACTCCGTCGGAGGCGTTTGAGGCGGATTCGTTGTTGCGATCGGTCATCTGCGCTATGTTTTCAACGTTTTTGGCTATATCTTGGCTTGCAAGGCTTTGTTCCTTGAGCGCGTTGGATATTTCGTCTATCGCGTCGCTTACCTTATTGGCGCTATTTTTGATAGTCTGCATTTTATCGCCGGCCTCTCGCGTAAGGTTTTTGCCCTGTTCCACCTGTCTTACCACTTTGTCCATCACCTCCACCGCTTCGTTTGCGGAGGCTTGAATTTTGCTGATCATGGCGGTAATATCGTCGACTGATTTAGCCGTGCGTTCGGCTAATTTGCGCACCTCGTCGGCGACGACGGCAAAGCCTCTGCCCTGATCGCCCGCTCTAGCCGCTTCGATAGCGGCGTTTAGCGCCAGCAGATTGGTCTGATCGGCTACGTCTTTGATTACCTGAACGACCGCGCTGATCTGTCTTGATTCTTCGCCGAGCGCCTGAATAACGCCGGAGGTTTGCGTAACCACCTCTACCGTGGCGCTCATTTCGCCGGCGGTTTTTTCGATAACCTGTCTGCCCTGTTCGGAGACCTCGCCCGCGTTTCGCGCCAGCTTTTGAGCGTCGTTGGCGTTGCCCGCGACGGAACTGATGCTTACGCTCATCTGCTCGACGCTCGCCGCCATCGAGCTTGTGGCGGAGCTTTGCGCTTGCGAGCCTTGCGCGACGCTCTCCGCGACCTGCGAAAAACTTGTTACCTCTTTATTGACCAGATCGACTTTCTCTTGAACGGTTACGACCGAACGCTGAATCTTTTCCATCATACGATCAAACGCGGCGACCATTTCGCCTATCTCGTCTTTTGATTTATAATTAACGCGAAGTTTCAGATCCTGATCGGTGGCGACCTGAACAAGCGTATCTCTAGCGCGCCCGATCGGTTTGACGACTGAAGAGTAAAGGGAGTAGACGAATACGACGACTACCACGATGATCGCCAAGGTTAAGACGCCAAGAAATACAATCGCCGAGCTGTTTCTGCTCTCGGCGGCGGCGACCACGTTATTGGTAATCTCTTCGTTTGCCTTTACGAACTTTCCCGTCAGCTCCATAATAGCTTGCGTAGTGTTTCTGCGCGCCAGATTGCCTTCGGTAACCTCGCCGTATATCGCCTGCAAAGCCGCCTCGCTAGGCTGTCTAAGCGCGGAGTCGATTTGCCGTACAACGTCTCGATCCTGCGCAGACCATTTCTTAAACGAGTCGCCAAGAACGCCCCAATCGCCTTTCAGATATTCCGAAACCGGCTCGACGGTTACGTAATCAACCAGCGCATTATCGGCGCTCTCGATCAGCTTGCCCAGTAAGGCGTTGATCGTTCTTAACTCTTCAAGCTGCTCTCTGTAAGGCAAGCGAGAGAGACTCGCGACTTGATACGAGCGTCTCGTCAAATCGATAACTCTCTTCTCAAACTCCATAATATGAATAACCTTCTTCAGTCTGACGCTTCGCATATTGTCCATAGTGGCTAAATTGCTAAAAGCGATTTGTATGCCAATGCCCCCAACCGCGATCAGACTGACAACGCTCAGAATCAGCACTATTAACAGCTTGTGCTTTACTAACACTTTCTTCTCCTTGCTTGTCTCAAAAATCGGGTAATTGTATCAGATTTATTTAGTTATGCGTTAATTGTTCTTGCTTTACTCGCGGCGCTCTTGCGCGTCCCGCTATTGCTCCATCAACGCGGCAAACGAATCGAAATAGAGCGATCTCATCTTTGAACCCGATAAACTTACGCCGTTAATTATCAGGTTGTCTTCGGTTACCTTTCCGATCTGCTCGTAATTTAATCCAGACTGCGCGATCAGGCCCTCAAACGCCTCCTTCTTCTCGACGGCTACCTCGACAATCGCGCGCGAAAAACTTTCGCAAAACAGATCGCGCTCGTCGCTCAACGTAACCATGCCCTCGAAACCAAGCTCGCCGCGCAACGCCATTATCGCCGTCGCGGCGGCGATTCCGCCGACGCTTACGTCGTGCGCCGCCAGCAGCAAGCCCTGTTGATTTGCGTTGATAACGCCGTCCCATAACAGACGTTCCGCGCCGAGATCGAGTTTTGGCGCTTTGCCCGCCGTTTTTTTGGCGAATATCTTCATATACAGCGATCCGCCGAACTCGCCGCGCGTTTCGCCAAGCAGATAGACCGGACTTCCAATCTTTTTGAACGCCGCCGTAAGCGCCTTTTTGGGATCGTCCAACACGCCTACCGCCGCGATCGCGGGCGTTGGAAATATGCTTTTCCCCGCGCTTTCGTTGTATAGCGACACATTGCCGCTGACTACGGGCGTTTTCAGTTTCGCGCACGCCTCTTTGATCCCTTCGCACGCCTCTTTGAATTGCCACATCACTTCTGGATTCTCCGGATTGCCAAAATTAAGACAGTCGGTGATAGCAAGCGGCGTCGCTCCGCTCATAGCCACGTTGCGTCCCGCTTCGGCTACCGCCGCCGCCGCGCCCAGCCTCGGATCGATATAACAAAAACGCGGATTGCAATCGACGCTCAACGCCAGCGCTTTGTTATTTTCGCGGACG
Organism: Helicobacteraceae bacterium; assembly: GCA_031268655.1. Lineage (GTDB taxonomy): Bacteria > Campylobacterota > Campylobacteria > Campylobacterales > SZUA-545 > JAIRNH01. The sequence continues at coordinate 10,395 of JAIRWX010000069.1, forward strand.
TAAATTAGCCCGGCGTCGCTCTCGCCGATTTTGGTAATCGAGCTTGCGCCGATCGTCGAATCGTACTGCTCGTAAATAAAACGTTTATCGGCTATTTCGGGGCAGCTTAACAGAGTTGTAAGCGCGTCGGTGGAAGAGGGCAGACTCGCGCCCTCCGCGTCGTCAAAAGCGGCGATCTCGTCAAGATAGGCGGGGCGCTTGACCGGGCGATCCAAAACGGGCGCGGAGTCTACGACAAGCCCTACGGGCAGATCGCCCGCAAGCTCGCCGCGCCAGAACAGCTCCATTCGCCCCGTATCCGTAACCTCGCCAATCACCGCCGCGTCAAGTTCGTATTTGCCAAACAACTTGACGACCTCCTCTTCGCGCCCCTTTTTCGCGCAGATTAGCATTCGTTCTTGCGATTCTGAAAGCATCAGCTCGTAGGGAGTCATTTTGGTTTCACGCGTCGGCACCTTGTCCAAATAGAGCCGCATTCCGCCGCCGCCTCGAGAAGCCATCTCAAAACTGGAGCTTGCCAGACCCGCCGCGCCCATATCCTGAATGCCTACTATATAGTCGGTTTCAAATAGCTCCAAGCAGGCTTCCATCAACAGCTTTTCGGTAAACGGATCGCCAACCTGCACCGTCGGGCGTTTCGTTTTAGCGTTGTCTTCAAAGCCGTCTGAAGCCATCACCGCGCCGCCGAGCCCGTCGCGCCCCGTTTTGCTTCCAACGTAGATCGCCAGATTGCCTACGCCCTCGGAGCGTCCGTAGAAGATGCGATCTTTTTTGACTATGCCAAGGGTAAAAGCGTTGACCAGTATGTTGCCGTTGTACGACTCGTCGAATATGGTTTCGCCGCCCAGCATTGCCACGCCGACGCAGTTGCCGTAGCCGCCTATGCCAGCCGACACGCCGCGCAGCAATCGGCGATGCAGTTCGCCGATCGCGCCCTTGTCCGTAATATCGCCGAAGCGAAGCGAGTTGAGATTTGCAACGGGTCTGGCGCCCATAGTGAAAATATCGCGCAAAATCCCGCCCACGCCCGTCGCCGCGCCCTGATAAGGCTCGATAAAACTCGGATGGTTATGGCTCTCCATTTTGAATACCGCCGCGTAGCCGCCGCCAATATCGATCGCGCCCGCGTTTTCGCCCGGTCCCTGCGCCACCCATTCGGCCTCGGTCGGAAAGGCGCGGAGATATTTTTTGCTTGATTTATAGCTGCAGTGTTCGCTCCACATCGCCCCGATAACGCCCAGCTCCGTAAAATTGGGTTCGCGTCCTAAAATGCGTAGCGCCCGTTCGTACTCTTCGTTTGAAATTTTATGCGCTTTCAGTAGCGACTCTCTGTCCGCAAGCATTGGCAAACCTCTATTCGCGCCCAATTCGGCGCGCAAAATAAGCTGGTATTTTAGCCAACGCGGACTTGCCCGCCGCGTTTTAGAGCGGCCGCCGCGAGAATGATTGTTAACGTTCGTTCGCGGTCGTCTCCCGCTCGAGCGTGAGAGCTACGGCGACGCCGCCGCGCATCACCATAAAACTGCTAGGCTTGCCCGCGGCGACCGCCTCTTGCAACTGCGGCAGAGAATCTATCTCGCGTCCGTCGATCTGCACGATCACGTCTCCCGCCTCAAAGCCGCTTTTAGCCGCGAGACTAACCGCGTCCACGTCAAGCGTTACCACGCCGAGCGAGGTCTCCGCCATTCCCAGCCTCTCTCTCCATAGCGGCGTTAAGGTTTCAAAGGTGGCGCCTTCGTAATAGAGCGTTCGAGAAACGGTATTTCTGCCCGTCATTTCGAGCCTGCCCACGCGCAAAACCGCCTCGCGCAAGCGTCTGTCGCGCAAAAAGAGAAAAGTTATGTCTCGATCGGCGACGACGGCGGATAAAATCCGCTCAAAATCGGCTACGTTCGCTATCATCGCATTGTCGGCAAGCAGAAGCAAATCGCCCTTTTTCAAACCTACGTCCGCCGCCGGCGAATGCGCTTCGACCGCCGTAATCACAACGCCGTCGTCTCTCCCGAAGTAACTTTTCATCTCCCGCGTGAGATCGGATACCGCCACACCTAACCAAGCGTCTTTTATATTGCCCGAACGCTCTATTCGCTCGGCGACGGCTTTAACCCGTTCGATCGGCAGGAAAAATCCGCCTAGCGGCTCGCGCGATTGCGCGCCGAACGGATAGGTTGGCACGCCCGCGATCTCGCCGCGCGCGTTTACGATCACGCCGCCAATGAAGCCGCCGTGAATACGCAGATCGCTCTGGATCAGACGATCGTCTTCCATCTGTCTGCCCAGCGCCGAAATCACGCCCATAGATACGATCGGTTCGATGCCAAACGGATTGCCTATCGAAAAAACCAGATCGCCCGTCCGAATTGACGATATATCGGCAAAAACGGGTTCGGGCAGATTGTCGACAGCCACTTTCAACACCGCTATATCAAGAGATTGATCCGTACCTAACACTTTAGCGACAAGCGGTTCGGGGCGATCGGCGATCATCACTTTCAGCGTAGCGCGATCTCGCGCGATCTTCGCGCTCGTTACGATCAGTCCGTCGCCTGAAATAATCGCGCCGCTTCCAAGCGACGCGCGCAATTTCTGAGCGCTAAGTTCAAGTTGAGGATATTGAAAATAGGGTCTAAACCACGGATCGTCGGCAAAGGGAGTTCCAACGCCCGTCTGATCGTCGTTCGCGCTCATAATATAGACCGCGTTTTTTGACGCGCGCTCCAACATCGAGGCGAAGGAGTCAAACAGCCGACCGCGCAGATCGACGTCTTCGGCGCTTAGGCAGACAACAAGCGGCGCAAACAACGCGCAAAATAAAAAACGCATCTACTCTCCGTTATAGATCAATCGGTGCGGCTTGCCAAAGAAAAATCCTTGCGAGTAATCCACGCCAAGATCGCGCACCTTTTCATATATCTCTTTCGTGGAAACGTATTCGGCGATCGTTTTCGCTCCGATGCTTTGCGCGAATTTAACCAGATTTCGCACGATCATCTCCGATCGTAAATCGCTTGTCAGATTGCAGATAAAGGCTTTGTCGATCTTGATAAAATCCAGATCGATGGCGAGCAGCCTCGCAAAATTTGAATGCTCCACGCCAAAATCGTCCGCCGCGATCAAAAATCCCATCTCTTTGAGCCTTGTAAGCTGACTGATATGCGAACCTATCGTCATACTTCGGACGCTCTCCACGATCTCGAGCGTAATCTGCGAAGCCGACAAGCCGTGTTTTTTAAGCCTAAAGGAGAGCATATCTTCTAAATAGCCCTCCTGGAAATCACTATCGGTTATATTGATAGAAAAATGAGACTTTTTATTCTCAAAATACGCAAAAGACTGCATAATGATGGATTTCGTGATCGCGGTAAGAATGCCTGAAATCTCGGCGGCTTCCAAAAACAGATAGGGATCGATTACCGCTCCGAACTCGTCGCGCATTCTGGCAAGACACTCGCAACGTTCCGCGACGCCGTTTACGTTATCGACGATCGGCTGATACCACGATTCGATCGCCTCGTTTTCAATCGCCTGTCTGACTCGCGGAATCCAGTAGAGATTGCTTTTTTGTCGCTTGAAGGTATCCATTTCGGGCGTGTAAACCGCCAGTTGATTTGGTCCCATAGCTTTCGCCTCTTGCAGCGCGATCATCGCGTAACCAAGCAGCAGATCGCTGCCTTCGCCGTAAGCTATGCCGATGGCGAATGCGATTCGGATCTCTATCTCTTCGTAAATAATGGCGCTTTGCGCGACAAACCCCAGAAGCTGCTTGGCGAACCGCTCGACCTGTTTTGGCTCTGGATTGTCGAACAGATAGACAAACTCGTCGCCCGCGAAACGATAGAGCGTCGCGTTGGACGGCAGATTGTAAAGCAAAATCGCCGCGACCTGACGAAGCGTGTAATCCGCTACTTTTGTTCCGTAAACGGCGTTGATCGTTCCGAAACGGCTTAGATCCGCCACCAGCAACGCCTTCTGCCCAAACTTGTTCAGTTTTTCATTTAGCAGATGTTTATTGCGCAGTCCGGTCAACCGATCCGTTTCTCTCAGCCGCGCCGCCTCGCGGTCTTTCTGCGCCAGCTCCAGCCGCAGTCGCGCGATCTCCTCTTCAAGCGCGTCGTTACTCTGCATAGGGATTTTCCAAAGCGATAATTTTAGATTCAATCTGTCGCTTCAAACGGCTGTTGCCGTCGCTTAACGCCTCCAGAGCGGTTTTGTTGCGCTCCAGCTTCAGGCTGATTACGTATATCTCGTTGGCTATATATATCTTTGGGGCGAAGATCGCAAGACCAAGCGTCATAGCGAGCGCGACGGGCAAAATAAACTGATCGACGCCGCGAGGCGGCGCGAACTCGTCAAAATCGTCAAAGCGCATAGCAATCCTTTGGTTTGCAAAAAAAACGTTGTTTAAGATCATATCAGAAAAACCGTGTTTCGCAAATAAACCGCAAACATATCCGCCGACGCGCCGCTTTAACGGCTTTTCGTTACGCCCCGCCTTTCGCACAAAGCGGCGATCGGACAGCGCGAACAGATGGGCGAAACGCTTTTGCAGATGGTCTGTCCAAACGCCACGAGCAGATCGTTTACGCCGCTCCAGCGATCGATCGGGACTCTTGCGCGGATTGTCTTTTCCGTCTCTTCGGGCGTTTTCGTCCGCGCAAACCCCAAAATGTTGCTGATGCGATGCACGTGAGTATCCACGCAGACCGCGGGCGCGCCAAATCCCAGCGAGAGTACCAGATTAGCCGTTTTGCGTCCCACGCCCTTAAAACTCGTCAAGGTATCTATGTCGTTTGGGACGCGCCCGTCGAATTCGTCGATCAGGCGGGCGCAAATTTCTAAGATTCGCTTTGTCTTGTCGCGGTAAAAGCCTACGGGATAGATCGTTTCGGCGATCGTTTTCTCCGAAAGTTTGACCATCGCATAAGGCGTTTTGGCTAAAGCAAACAGCCTGCCGCTCGCTTTAGCGGTCGTTTCGTCTTTGGTGCGAAGACTGAGGATCGTGCCGATTAACACCAGAAACGGATCGCTCGATTGCGTAGCGATCAAGGTAACGATTGGCGCGTTCCATTTGGGATACTCGCGCGCTAGAATATCCAGCGCCGCAAGATAGTTTTGCGCGGTCATAAAAGCCCCTCTTTGGCAAGCGGCAGGATAATGTAAAAACACGCCCCCTTTTGCGCGTTGTAAACGCCGATTTTGCCGTCCATATTGTCCTCTACGATCATTTTGCACATATAGAGTCCTACGCCCGTGCCTTTTCCGTTCTCTTTTGTGGTGAAATAAGGCTCAAAAACGCGATCCATCAGCTCCGCCGGCACGCCGCCGCCGTTATCCTCCACCTCCAGCCGCGCCATTTGATCGTCGCGCGTCAATCTTACGACGACGATTCGTTTTTTGCCGCGCGCGCGCCGCGTCAAAATCGCGTCCTTTGCGTTGTTGATTAAATTCAACACCGCCTGTCCCAGCTCGTTTTCGTAGCCGTAGCACCACAAAGGCTCGCCGGGGATCTCGAAGCTGAAATCTATATCGTGGCTTTTTAGCTGTATTGCAATCAGTCCGATCGAGGTCTGTACGACTTTGGAGAGATCAAACGCCGCCTTCTCCTTGTCCGGTTTGAAAAAGTTGCGAAAGTCGTTGATTGTGGCGCTCATAAACCGCAACTGCCACATAGTTTTATCGACCGAATCTTTAATATACTCCTCGTTTAGCTGGTTGAACTTATGCGCGTCTAAAACATCCTGCACATACAGCCCGATCGCATTGAGCGGCTGCCGCCACTGATGGGCGATCGCGCCTATCATCTCGCCCATAGCCGCCATTTTCGACTGCTGCAGAAGAATCTTTTCGTGTTCGCTTTTGCTCTTTTCCGCCTTTAGCCGCCCGATCAGCGCCTCTTCGGCTTTGCTTTCTAATTCCAAGATCGTTTTTCGCCCTTTGCTTAATGCCGCGTTCTCCTCGCGCAGTATAATGCGGGAGATTTTCCAATTAACGTAACTTAAAATCAGCCAGACGGCGATAAGCCCGCCAAAGATCGGCGCAAGCCGCCGATAGGTTTCAAAATACGACGCGGAACAAACCATAAACATATTGTACGCGTCGATCGCGGCAAAGCTGAATATCCGCTTTTCGCCGTCGAAGTTTACGGAGGCGATTTGCAAGCCCCGTTTGAGCGACTTAAGCAAATGATCGGGAAGGACGCGCTCTTCGTAAGCGTTCTTTGATTCCGGCGCGCGCGCCAAAATCGCGCCGCTTTGAGAAAACAACCCGATCGCGTTTTTTCCGACGCCGGTTAACCGCTCGTATCGCTGCGCTATCGTTTTCAGGCTGAATTCGGCGATGGCGTATCCAGCCTCGTCGCCGTTTTCTTTGTAAAAAACGCGGGTAAAAAACACGGACCGCTCGCCGTCGGGACGCATGACAGGCTCGCTGATGCGAAAGCCGCTTGGCGCGGGGGGCGCGGCGATCAGCTTATTGATTGTCGCCTGATCTAAGATATTCTCCTTTTTCACGATAAAAACAGGCGTTTTATTTTGATCAAGCAAAATTCCGTTTTTTATCAGAGGATCTTCTTGCTGCCTCTCGCGCCATATATCTTCTAAGACGCGAGTCTCTTTGGTCGGCAGGTTAAAATATGCGCGGGATGCGCGATAAATCATATCGTCTATATCCGCAAACATCAGCTCGGTGTAAACCGTATAGACCATAAGCAGTCGATCTTGATCGGAGCGGTTTCTCTCGTTCTCCCGCGACAGAAGCGACATTCCAAAAACAATAAACATCAACCCCAAAAGAATCGCTTCGCCTATGCAGCGCAGGCGGTGTTTGCGCTCGGGAGTCAACAAGGTTATCATCGGCACGCGGCGACCTCCAAAGCGCATTTTAACCAAGCTATGGAATAATCGTCGCTTTGGAGCGAATATGTTCAAACTGCACAGCGATTACGACGCGGCGGGCGATCAGCCGGAGGCGATTGAAAAGCTGACAAACTCGATTGCGAGCGGCAAACGCTATCAGACGCTTCTTGGCGTTACGGGCAGCGGCAAAACCTTTACGATGGCGAGCGTGATCGAGCGGCTTCAGATGCCGACTTTGATCATGACACACAACAAAACGCTCGCCGCGCAACTCTATCACGAGTTCAAAAGTTTTTTTCCAAGTAACAACGTTGAGTATTTCATCAGTTATTACGACTACTACCAGCCCGAAGCCTATCTGCCGCGTCAAGATCTGTTTATAGAAAAAGATTCGGCGATCAACGACGAATTGGAGCGTCTGCGGTTAAGCGCCACGGCGAGTCTGATGGGCGCGGACGACGTGATCGTAGTCGCTTCCGTCTCGGCAAACTACGGCTTGGGCAATCCCGAAGAATATAAGCAAATGGTCAGCCGAGTCAGGATAGGACAAGAGGCAAACCGACGCGAATGGTTGCTGGAGCTTGTCGAAATGGGTTACCGACGCAACGACGCCTATTTTGATCGCGGCTGTTTGCGCGTGCAGGGCGAAAGCGTCGATATTTTTCCGACCTACTTGGAGGCGGAGGCGATTCGCGTCGAGTTTTTTGGCGACGAGACGGAACGCATCCGTTATTTCAATCCCTACACGGGCGAGATGGGCGAAAGCGTCGATCGGATCGACATATTTGCCGCGAGCGCTTTCGCCGTAACCGCCGACAGACTCAAAACTGCGATCGCCACAATCGAGACGGAGCTTGAATCGCGGCTTATAGAGCTGGACGGCGCGGGCAAGGCGGTAGAGCGTCAGCGACTTAAACAGCGCGTCGAGTTTGATCTGGAGATGCTTAAAGCTACGGGAGGCTGCAAAGGAATAGAAAACTACTCGCGCCATTTCACGCTCAAACAAGCGGGCGAAGCGCCATATACGATGATGGACTATTTTGCGATCAAGGGCAAGCCCTATCTTGTGATCGTCGATGAAAGCCACGTCAGTCTGCCGCAGTTTCGCGGAATGTTTGCGGGCGATCGCAGCCGCAAGGAGGTTTTGGTCGAATACGGCTTTCGTCTGCCCAGCGCGCTGGACAACCGTCCGCTGAAATTCGACGAATTTATCGAAAAAGCGCCTTGCTATCTGTTTGTCAGCGCCACGCCCGCCGCGTGGGAGATGGAGCATAGCGCGACAATCGCCGAGCAGGTCGTCCGTCCGACGGGTTTATTAGATCCCGCGGTTGAGTTGAGCGACAGCGACAATCAGGCGGCGACCCTCTACGACGAGGCGAAAAAGGCGATCGCGCGGGGCGAAAGGATACTCGTTACCACTTTGACGAAAAAGATGGCGGAGGAGTTGCAAAAACGTTATCTGGAGCTTGGTTTGCGCGCCAGATACCTGCACAGCGACATAGACGCGATCGAGCGCAACGAGATTATTAGATCGTTTCGCGCCGGCGAGTTTGATATGCTGATTGGCATCAACCTGCTGCGCGAAGGGCTGGATCTGCCCGAGGTGAGTCTTGTGGCGATCTTTGACGCGGATAAGGAGGGGTTTTTGCGTAGCGAAACCGCGCTGATACAAACGATGGGGCGGGCGGCGCGCAACCTGAACGGCAAGGCGTTGATGTTTTGCAAGAAGGAGAGCGAGGCGATGAAGGCGGCGATCGCCACGACAAAAACGCGGCGCGAAAAGCAGATCGCCTTCAACGAGGCGCATGGCATAACGCCCCGCGGCGTAGCCAGAAAGCTCGACGAAACCTTGCGTCTTGAAGATCGTCAGAAACTTCTCGATCTCAAAAAAGAACGGCTGATGAAAATGCCCTCTTCGGAAAAACAAAAACTGGTCAAGGAGTTAAGCAAGAAGATGCAGGCGGCCGCAAAGCTGTTGGAATTTGAGGAAGCCGCGCGTCTGCGCGACGAAATCGCGAAAATCCGCGCTCTTTGAGAATTTTGAATCGCAAAAGCCGTCTTGGCGAACGAAAAAGATGGCGAGCGAATCTTGCGCGAGCGACGACGTTTGCGTTACGTCGCCGCGAAGTTGGTTAAAACCCGCAAGCCCGCGTCGTGGCTTTTTTCGGGGTGCGGCTGGATCGCGAAGATATTGCCGCTTTCAATCGCGCAGACAAATTCGTAGCCGTAAAAGGCGCGCGCGATTACGACGCTCTCGTCGCAAACGACGTGGTAGCCGTGGACAAAATAAAGGCGGACGCCGCTTTCGAGTCCGCTAAACAGCGGCGACGGACGAGTAAACAGCGTCTTGTTCCAGCCCATATGCGGAATTTTGATCGAATGCGCCGCTTTCAAAGGATCGAAGCGCCTGATCGTCCCTTTTAACAACCCAAGACCCAGCGCGTTTGGCGACTCTTCGCTACGTTCAAACAGCAGTTGCAGCCCCAAACACACGCCCAAAAGCGGCTTGCCCGATTGCGCAAACTCTTTGATCGCCTTGTCCATACCGCTTTGTTTAAGGTGATCCGCCGCGTCGCCAAACGCTCCCACGCCGGGCAGCGCGGCGCGATCGCAAAGCGCTAATTCGCTTGGCTCTTTTACGATTTTCGCCTCCGCGCCGATTTTATTCAGCGAGTTCAGCAGACTTGCCAGATTACCCATTTTGTAATCAACGATTCCGATCACGGCGCGATCCTAGGCGAATTTTAACCGAGATCGTAGCAAGGTTAAGCAAAATTAACATAGCATTCAGTTTTGTTTTTCTGGAGGATTAACGTTTATGAAAAAAGAACTTCATCCGCAACTTATCGAGTGCACGGTCAGTTGCGCCTGTGGCAACACTTTCACGATTCAATCGACGAAAGAATCTATCCGTCTGGACATCTGCGACAAGTGTCACCCTTTCTATACGGGCAGCGAAAAGTCGGTGGACGCTACCGGGCGCGTTGAGAAATTTAACAAGAAATACGGCTTGGCGTAATCGTAAGCCAAGCCGGTGTTAAGTCTAGTTCCCACGCCGATTGGCAACCTTGACGACGTCAGCTTTCGCGCCATTGATCGACTGGCGAGCGCAGAGGTCTTCTTTTGCGAAGACGTCCGCGTAACAAAAAAGCTGTTGCGTCTGCTAGGCGATCGGCGCGGCGTTTCGTTTCGGTCTCGCCCTAGTTTTATATCGCTTCACAAGCGCAACGAAAAATTCGCCTTGCAAGCCCTTGATCGCGCCTTGTTTGATCGCCCCTGCGTCTATGTGAGCGACGCGGGTATGCCATGCGCGAGCGATCCAGGCGCGGCGCTGGTCGATTACGCGATAAAAAACGAGATCGCCTACGAGGTTCTGCCCGGCGCGAACGCGGCGGTAACCGCTTTCGCGGGGAGCGGATTTTCGGAGAGCAGATTTGTTTTTTACGGCTTTTTGGAGGCGCGTAAGGCGAACGCGAGAAAAGGCGAGCTTGAAGCGGCGCTGAAACTGCCTTTCGCGGTTATTTTTCATGAATCGCCGCGCAGGATTGAAGGTTTTGCCGCGCTGTTAGCCGATCTCGCGCCGGATCGAGAGATCGCGGCCTTCAAAGAGATGACCAAGCTGCACGAAAAGCGTTATATCGGTTTGGCGGGCGGATTTGCCAAAGCGCTTGAAACAATAAGCGTCAAAGGCGAATGGACAATCGCGATCGCGCCTCAAAATAGTCCGATCGCAAACCAAAACGAATGGCTGATCGCCGAGCTGAGAAAGTTAAGCGCGCCGATCAGACCGCTGGCGAAAATTCTGGCGAAACTTAGCGGCGAAAAATCCGGCGTTTGGTACGAAAGACTGCTCCAAAAAGTAGGCGCGCAACGCTAACTTGCTACAATTGCCTATATGGTGATTTTCGGCAGACAGCCCGTGCTTTACGCGATCGAGCGGCATGACGATATGATCGAAACGCTTTTTGTCGCTAAAGAGCTGGACAAAAAACTCTTCGCCAGACTAAAAAGCGTGAAAAAGCCTATAGAGGTTTTGGACTTCAAAAAATCCCAAGCGATGGCTCGCGGACAGAATCATCAGGGAATGCTGGCTAAAATCAGACCGCTTTTGTTTCGCGAAAACGACGAGGCGTATAATTCGCGTTTCGCCGTGATGTGCGCGGGGATTACGGACGCGGGCAATTTGGGCGCGATTGCGCGCACCGTTTACGCGCTGGGCGTGGACGCGCTCGTCTTTAGCGGCGTTAAAAGCGTCAATTTGGAAACGTTAATCCGCGCAAGTAGCGGCGCGGCTCTATCTATGCCGCTTTTTTTGACGCCAAACACGCTTGAGGCGATCGAATGTTTTAGGCAGAAGGAATTTTTGACGATCGGCGCGGATCCAAAGGGCGAGGACGCGAGAGTTTTCAGGTGCGACGCGCAAAAAAGGCTTCTCGTGTTGGGCGCGGAGGAGCGCGGTTTGAGCGAGCGAACGCTCAAAAAGCTGGATCGCAAAATCGCGATTGCAATGGAGCGGGAGTTTGACTCGTTGAACGTTTCCGTCGCCGCGGCAATTTTGATCGATAGGATAAGACGGTGAGTGGATTCGAAACCTTAAAAACGATGGATCTTGGCGATATGTATCGCCAAACGCGCATTTCTGTAGCCGAGTTGAAAGCGTTGCTGGCAAAACGCTTTGAAAACTTCAACCGCGCCAAAGCGCTCGGTTTTTTCAAGATTTTAGAGCGGGAATACAATCTGGACCTGAGCGATCTCGTCGCCGAATACGAGGCGTTTTACGGCGCGAAAAACGAAGACGAACAGATCTTTGTAGTCGCCAAAGAGGAGAAAAGCCGCGCCGGAAAATACCTGATTGTCGTACTCGCGCTGATCGTGGTAGCGCTTGGCTGGACTTTTGCGCAACTAGGAGAGAACGCGCAAAGCCCGCAAAGCGCGCCGATCGCGCCGACACAACCGATCGTTACGCCTACGCCGACGGTTGCGCCCTCCCCCAGCTCGCTGGTGGAGGCGGCGCGGCAGACGATCGCGGAGCCGCGGTCAGCCGAAACGTTAGCGCCAATCGTTATCGAGCCAACCGCGGAGGAGCAGAGCGTGGCAAGCGCGCCGATCGCGCAGTTTTACGTGCTGCCCGAAGGCGATCTGTGGATTCAGATTACATACCTTGACACGGGGCAGCGCGAACAGAGGACAGTTTCGGCTCGCTACGATTTTGATCCTACAAGAGACGCGGATTTTCTTTTCGGACACGGACGATTCAGGCTTACGTACGGCTCGGAGGTAGTCGAGCCGCAAACGAATCTGAGGCAGAGATTGCGCTTCAGCAACGGCGTTCTAGCCCGCGTTCCGGCTCCGCCGAGAAGCCGGCCGCAAGAGGCGGCCGAGGCGCAAAGCGAGGTAAACTGAAATATATGCGTAAACTACTCATACTCTTATCTCTGGTCGGCGCGTTATCTGGCGACGCTATTAACGACAAGGTGCGCGCGCTGGTCGATCCGCAAAGCTACGTTACGCATCAGAGACTAATAGAGATCATATTCAAAAATAAAAAAGAGTTTTTAGCCGAGCCGGATCGCGCCGACAGCGTTAAGGTAGCCGCGACGCTTAAGGACAACGGATTGCTGGACATATTCTACAGAGACGGACCCCGCAACCTAAGCGCCACCTTCCGCTCTGCGAAAAGCCCGATGTTTTTTCTGAAAGCGGCGAGCGACAGCCTAAGCGATCTGGGCTACAACTTCACGCGCATAAGCGCGATGCGATCGGACTCGCTCTTTTTTGAGTGGACGATCAGTTACCGCAGCGATCACGCGATCGACCCCGCGCAGCTATCCAAAAGACTCGCCGCGTTTCGCGTAAAGATTGACGATATTTCCAAACAGGGAGACGATTGGCGCTACTCTCTGACGGCGAAAAATCCGAGCCTGCCCGAAGCGATCGCGCTGGAATCTAAGCACACGACGGAAGAGCCGCTTTCGGCGCAGAATATGTCGGGCGAATACTGGATCAAACTGCCGCCGTATTCCAAGTCGAGTCGAATCGGTATTCGCAAAAAAACCGGCGGCTCGTGGGTGGTTTACGCGGTGTTTTACGACGACGCTTTGCAGCCGATTCAAACCGCCGTTTCCGCAAACGCGGTCAGAGCGTTTATTTCGCCCTTTCCGGAGAACGCGGCGTATATGAAAATCACCGACAACGACATAGCCGTTACGCTCCAACACGGCTTGCAATTTTGGTTTGAGGTCGTCGGAACTCAGACGCAAAGATAGTTTACATGTTTGACGAAATAGAATTTGATAAGATAAAACGACTGCCAAAGTATGTGTTTGCCGCCGTCGGCGAACTGAAAATGGAGCAAAGACGCGCGGGCGCGGACGTGATCGATCTTTCGATGGGCAATCCCGACGGTCCCGCTCCGCGCCATATTATCGATAAGCTGATCGAAAGCGCGCAAAAACCAAAAGTTCACGGCTACTCCGCGAGCAAAGGCATATACAAACTTCGTCTCGCCGCCGCCGACTGGTACAAGCGCAAATACGACGCGGAGCTTGATCCAAACGCGGAGGTTGTCGCGTCTATGGGCAGCAAGGAGGGTTACGCGCATCTCGTTCAGGCGATTACAAATATCGGCGACACGGCGATTATTCCCGATCCTTGTTATCCGATTCACTCGCAGGCGTTTATCCTCGCGGGCGGCAATGTGGCGCGGTTTCCTATGAAGCTGAACGACGATTTTTCGCTGGACGAAGAGGCGTTTATAGACGACGTTAAAAAGTGTCTTGTAGAGACGAGTCCCAGACCGAAATATCTGGCGGTAAATTTTCCAAACAACCCTACGACGGCGATCGTTACGCCGCGATTTTACGAGAAGATCGTCGCGCTGGCGAGGGAGGAGCGCTTTTATATTTTAAGCGATATAGCCTACGCGGAACTAGCCTTCGACGGTTATCAAACGCCGTCGATTATGTCCGTCGCGGGCGCTAAAGACGTGGCGATCGAGAGCTACACGCTCTCCAAATCCTACAATATGGCGGGCTGGCGCGTCGGCTTTATCGTCGGCAATCAAAAACTAGTCGGCGCGCTGGCTAAGATAAAAAGTTGGCTCGACTACGGAATGTTCACGCCGATACAGGTTGCCGCGACGATCGCGCTGAACGGCGATCAAGCCTGCGTGGAGGAGATACGCGAAAACTACGTCGGACGGCGCGACGCGCTGATCAAATCTTTTGCCGCGGCGGGCTGGAAAATTCCCTCGCCAAAAGCGAGTATGTTCGTCTGGGCGCGTATCCCCGAACCTTTGCGTCCTTTAGGCAGCTTAGAGTTTGCCAAACGACTACTGATCAGCGCTAACGTAGCGGTTAGTCCGGGCGTGGGCTTTGGTCCCGCCGGCGACGAATATGTTCGTATCGCTATGATCGAAAACGAAAATCGCATCCGTCAGGCGGCGAAAAATATCAAACGTTTCTTCCGCGAACAGGGCGTTGACGCGGGCGAAGAGTAGTTGAAAAAGTCGGTTATTTGGCTTCTTCTGTGCGCGGCGCTTTGGGCTGAAAGCGCGTTAAGACTTTCGCTGTCGGGTTTCCCCGCGAGGCTGAACCCTCTTTTGGCGACCGACACGGTTAGCGGCGAACTGAGCGGCTGGCTGTTTAACGGACTCGTCAAATACGACAAAAACGCCAATATCGTGGGCGATATTGCCCTAAGCTGGCGCTTTAGCGATCCGCGCACCATAGTCTTTACGCTGAGGCGAGATCGCTTTTGGCACGACGGCAAACGGGTTACGGCGAAGGACGCGATCTTTACCTACGAAACGGCGACGAGCGACAAAATCTCCACGCCCTACAACTCCAATTTCGAGTCGATCGAATCTATAGAGGCGATCGACGATTTCACATTAAGAGTGCGCTACAAAACGCCATATTTCAAAGCGCTTGAAACGTGGATGATGGGGTTGATCCCAAAACATATTTTGGAAAACGATCCCGATTTGATGACCAGCCCGTTTAACTCAAAACCGATCGGCAATAGTTACTACCTGTTGCCTGAAAAGATCTCGCCGTCAAAAAACGTGGAGCTGCTGGCGTTCAGAGATTACAAACCGCGTCCGCCGCTGATCGACAAAGTCGCGTTTGAATATATCCAAGAACCGAGCGTAGAGTTTTTGAAATTAAAGTCCCGATCGCTGGATATCGGATCGCTTGAGGCGGCGCAACTTGAGCGTCAGCTTGACGATCGGTTCAGGGACGACTACCAAATCGTGGAAAACTCCTCGTTTAGCTACACCTATCTGGGCTTTAACCTGAACAATCCTAAGTTTCAAAATCCGAAAGTGCGCGAGGCGTTTAGCTACGCGATCGATCGCGGGGAACTGATCGATATTCTGTACCTTGGGCACGGCAAGGTTTGCAACGGTCCCATTCTGGAGGGCGCGCTTGGATACGACCCAAACGTTAGATCGCCCGAAAAAGACGCGAACAGGGCGAAACGACTGCTCGCGGAGGCGGGCTACGATAAAAACAATCCGCTGATAATCGAGATATCGACCAATTCTAACAATCCAACCAGAATGTACGCGGCGCAGATTATTCAACGACAACTGATGGACGTCGGCGTAACGGTACGTTTGCGCGCAATGGAGTGGCAGGCGTTTTTGAGCAGAGTCGTTCACGCGAGAAACTTCGAGGTAATGCTTATGGGCTGGACTGTGCCGCTTACGCCTGATCTGTTTCCTATATGGCATTCGAGCGCCGATCGTCCGGGCGGTTTTAATTTCGCGGGATACAAAAACGACGAGGCGGACAGATTGATAGAACGCGCCAAAAGTACCGCCGATCGCAACGAGGTCGCGCGGATATTCAGCGAACTAAGCGAGATTATCGTTAGGGATAATCCCTATATATTTCTGTACGTTCCAAGCGCGATCAACGCCGTTTCGCGCAGGATAGAGCCGATCGAGCCTACCATCGTAGGTTTCACGCACAATATACAAGATTGGCGAATAGCGCCGTGACAAAGCGCTAGACTTACACAAAAATTTGAGGAGCGAATATGGCGGGGCAGATTTTTGAATTTACGGATTTTCGACCTTTTCTTCGCCACGAGATTGGCGAAATGCGGCGTTTTCAGGAGGAACAACGAAAAATCACCGTTATGTTTCTGCGCTACCACGACGCCGATCACATGCTCAAGACGCTTAAGGAATCGCTCAGAAGCTGCGACGTTATTTTTCGTAAAAACGACGAATTTTTCGTAGTTATGCCCGCCACCGACAAAGAGGGGTCTATGCATGTGGCGAGAGTGCTGGAAGAGCGCTTCGGGCATAACGTCGTGGACGTAAACGCCACTTGGCCGGAAGACGGCTTAAGCGAAGGCGAGCTGCTTGGAAATCTCTCGCAGTACATACGAGCTAAATTTGATCTCGATCTGATGGAGATTATTCGCTAACAAAAGCGCCGCCGCTAAATTTGACGCGGATAATATATAATGCGACGCGGATAATGTTATGAGAACTTACGCAGTCAAATACGAATCGCAACGGCAGATCGAGGATTTGGCGGAGAAAAACGGTTTGCGCCTAGCGCCTAATTTGCTGGCTACCGTTTTTTGCGCGACGCCAAACGCTCTTTTTGCAATCGGGCAGACGCTAGAGACGTTGTTGCCAAAGGCTTCCATAGCGGGGCTTAACGTTTGCTTGGCGCTATGCGACGACGATTTTTACGACAACGAAACCACGATTGTATTTACCGATTTTGAAAACGTGAAACCAATTGTGTTTTCCTTTAACGAAGCGAGCGAAGCCAACGCCAAGAAGGCGATTTTGGAGTTGAAAGCGTCAAACGCGAATAACGCGCTGGTGTTTTGCTCGCAAAGCCAATGCGAATTCAAACCGTTTTTGCGATCGCTGGGCAAGAGGCTAGATACGATCGTTTGCGTAAATTCTATCGCCGCCTCGCTGATACGCGACGGCGTCCAAAGCCACGGCGGCGCGATCGTCGTCGCCTTCGACGGCGCCGACTTTGCGTTCAGAATCAAAAAGAGCGTCGCGCCCATTGCGATGGGCAAAGAGTTAACGATCACAAAAATTGACAAAAACCGCATTTTGGAACTTGATCGCAAGCGCGTCGAGGAGGTTACAAAATTTTATCTCGGCGCTAATCCGCAATCCGACGCTTTCGCCTATCTTAAAGCCGCCGATAACCGCATAGCCGCCAAGATCAACGGCTCGCTCTTCATGAATTGCGAGGAGGGCGAAGCCTTGCGACTTGGGATACTGCCAAAAACCGCGTTTGATTACGGCGGATACGAGGAGCTAACGCGCGACAGGGCGCTGTGGCAGTTTTCGACGCGCAGCTTTAAGCGGGTTCGGGCTTCCGGTTGCGTCGCCGAGAGCGTTTTTTTGGCGCGAGAGTCGTTATTGGAACAAGTTGACGAGCTTTTGATATGGAGCGACGAAACGGAGGACGAGTTCAAGGCGATGCGCGAGACTTTCGCCAATAACTTTGCGCGCGAAGAAGACTCTATGATCCGTCTGTTGAGCGGTTTAAGCGAAGATCTAGTCGAGCAGACTCGACAAAACGCGCTAAAGTTCTCGTCACAAAACTTAACGGCTTCGGCGCGCAGAGATTCGCTTACAGGTCTGCCCGGGCGCGACAGCTTTATCGAGGCGCTTTCGATGGCGAAAAGTCCGTCGGCGGCTATTTTTAATATTGAACGTTTTCGGGACATAAACGATCTATACGGCTACGACGCGGGCAATCATATTATCAAAGAGCTTGCCGCGCTGCTTGTCGCCTCGCTTGGCGAAAATGTGCCGCTGTTTAGGATTGGGGGCGATCTGTTCGCCGTTTTAGCCGATGGTTACGCCGAGGAACGATTCTTATGTAAAATCAATTCGGCGCAATCGATCGTAGGCGCGACGATCTTTTTAGAAGAGACGCTTGCCGCGTCCAATATCCGTCTGCGAGCGGGCGTGGCGTATGGTATCAAACAGACGCTCTCGCGCGCCGAGGACGCTTTGAGAAGCGCCAAGCGCAAGCGAACGTCGATCGTGATCGCGCCCGACGGCGACAATAACACAGCGCAAGAGAATCTTAAAATGCTCAACGTGGTTAGACAGGCGGCAATGCAGCCGTGGTGGACGCTAGCCAATTATCAGCCGATCGCGAGGGTAAGCGACGGGCAAATCGTAAAATACGAGGCGTTAATGCGATTACGAGACGCCAACGGACGCATCTATCAACCCGCCGCGTTTTTGGAACTCGCCAAACGATCGCGTTACTATCAGGAATTGACCAAACATATCTTTACCGGCGCGCTTAAACTTTTCAAAGACAGGCGCGAAGCCGTCGCGATCAACCTAGCGCCGGAGGATATCCAAAATAATGAAACAATGTCCTATATAGGTTCGCTGATCGCCGAATTTGGCGAGCCGGAACGCATAACGTTGGAGGTAACCGAATCGGAAATGATCGAGGACTACGAAACGACTATCGAGGCGATTAGCAAAATGAAAAAATGGGGCGCGGCGATCGCCATCGACGATTTCGGAAGCGGGTACAGCAATTTTGCTTACCTGATCAAATTTCAAGCCGACTACATCAAGATCGACGGCTCTATAGTGCGCGAGGTCGACAAAAACGAGAAGGCGTATCAGACCATGGCGGCGATTGTGGATTTTGCCAAGCGGCTCGGACTGGAGACGATAGCGGAGTTTATCTCAAGCGAATCGATCGCGCAAAAAGCAAAAGAGGCGGGCGTGGACTATTGGCAGGGATACTATATCGGACAGCCCGCGCCGCTATAACCCCGAGCCGCCTACTGGCGGCGAAGCGTTAAACGGCTTTTAACTATGCCTTACTATGCCTATATATGATAGTAATTTATAGAAGAAACTTAATCAAGGCTCACTACAGAATTTTCCTGTACTTGACAAATTACTTGACATTTCCTGTCAAGACACCTGACCGGAAACTGCTTAATTACGGATGATATATTGATAGATTGTGGAAGATTGATAATGAAATATCACAATGGGAACAATACTAAAATAATGATTCTGATTTTTCACTAATTGTTTTTTGCAATTTTTCCGCAAAACAGCCAGGGGAAATGATCGGCCCACTACCGAGTAGATTCCGCTTCTTGGGCGGCGGCCCGGCCCAAAATCATTGCAATAAAAAGACCAACCCCCATTGACACCGAAAGAAAAGCCCATACCGGATGGCCAGATATAAGTAAGACAAGGGCGGAAATGATAAAAATGATCCCGATTATCAAAAGAATCCGGCCTCCGGTTTTTCCTACTGGAATAATTTCCGGATTGGGGGATTCTTTGGTGGAATTATCTGCACCAACTATTTTATGCCTGGTGGAAACACCGGTCCCTGGAATCCCGGTATTCAAATAGGCTCCTCGACTACCAATATTTGTGGATAGACCTTTTCCTCCGATAGTAGTAGATACCCCCGATTTCGACAGATTGATCTTGACCCCAGGCGCTATCTTTGTTGATTTTCTAAACCGCATAATCACCCCCAGAAGGTTAAAGTTTAACATCCCGGCTTAGCCGGTGGCAAGGGCTCCATTAAGGCAATCCGCAAGGGCACAGCCCATAAAAACCAGTTCCGGCTTTCCATATACCTTCTTTTGCTTATATTCCAGGGCCGGATACAACTCTTTGATCCGCCTGACAAATATATTACGGGTTTCAGCCTTCCAAGTGTTCATATGATCCTGGTAAAGCCGGTATAAATCCCGGACCAGGACATAATCATCGGGGTTTCCGGTTATTTTCAGAGCCATTTTGGCAAAATTGTATATGGTGGGGTTCGCCTTTTTATGGGTTTCGGCGTATTCCATAAAATCATCATGGGTTTTGAATGACAAGGCACCCTTAATGGGGTTATCCGGTACATCCGGGGTATCAAAATTGAAGGCTAGGCGGCGGAATTCCCGGACGGATATACGCCCTTCGTTAAGAATCATCCGTAATTCATGGATTCGGACAGTAGATGGTTCTTTCCAGGCTTCCTGTCCCAGCAGGGTATAGGTCCCGGTCTTGCGGATTGAAGGTATAACCTCCCCAGCTATCCATTTTTGGAAGGGCAAGGCGGCATCCTTATCGGACCGGGCCAGGAAGAAGTAAAGGCCCGGCTCTGATAGGCAAAGCATACTTTGGCTTTTTCTTGCCCTGGATGAGGGGTGAATCGGATTCACCTCAGATATAGGGGTCGGTATCGGATACCGACCCTTCCATTCATCGGGAACATGGGCAAAAAGCCGGGCCGGATTGCTTGTCTTGGGATACCCCAAAACCCCGGCCACGTCCTTTCCTACCCACCAGGGTTCTCCATCCTTTATCACGGTACGAACTTCCCGGCCTTCATAGGTGAAATTTACCAGATCATTCATGCAAACCTCCTTATAGTTCTACCCGGCCCCATACCCAGGGAGGCGGCCTGATTATGCCCGTTCTTCCGTTTTCCGCCTTTTTTCATCTTCCGGTACTTCCCCCCGCAGGGTTTGTTCATCGGACAAGAGCTTTTCCGTATATTCAATAATCATCATCTGGGCTTTAGGGGAAAGCCGCCTGAAAAACCCAAGGAGCCGCCTTTCCCTTTCAGACAGCAGAGCCTCATCATCCATCATTTCACCCTTACCCTCACGGAGCCATTCCTCGTTTACCCCAAAGGTTAAGCAAATGAGATTGATTGTAGTCTCTGAAAAATTTGCCTTTCCTGCTTCAAACATAGAAACATGTTGGCTTGTAACCCCTATTTTTTGGGCAAATTTAGTCTGATTTAGCCCTAAATGCCTTCGAAGTGCCGTAATCCGGCTATTGATTGCTTCCATAACTTCATTATCCTCTTAATCTACAAAAAAATCAAGAAAAATGTAAATTACTTACAAAAGACCCTTGACTATGTAAATAATCTAAAGTATTATGTAGATAGTTTACAAATCAGGAGGCAAGCCATGAAAATGACGGACAGGGAAAAGAGGCTTTTAGGGGCTTTTCACAAACTAGAAAACGAAAAAACCCAGGACGATGTTATCTACCAAACCGAGGCTATGGTCCGGGCGCAGGAAGCCCTTAAAGCGGATTACGGGCTTGTGGGGCCTGATGCGCCCCTTTTTAACGGAACGGGGGTCCTTAAAAGCCCCGCCTATGCCATATCCGGTCCCGGTCCGGCTATGGAGGCCCAGGCATGAAAGGCCGGACAATCCTTCAGCGAATAGCCGATGCCCTTGAGGCCGCCGGTATTAGCGTTTCCGGCATTGAAACCTGGGCGATGGTAGATGGCAGGGTGATTCCCGTGTCCTTGCGGGTACATTTTCCGCATATTGAAAATGAGGCGGTGATCGATTTTATTGAAAACTACATCATCTTTGATAATTCTGCTTGCGAAGACGTGTCAGGCTTATATCAGGCTTACATACAAACTGTGGATGAAGGCAATTTTTGCGTAGGTCGGAAAAAGTTCATGCGAATTGTAAAAAAATATTTTCCCGAATGCAAGATTCGGGGGACGCATAAGCCAGATGGGAAAATAGCCCTTATATTTTCAGGTATACGGTTCAATGCCCCAATGGAAACCGAAACAGTGAAATCCTCGTGTGATAGACAAAAAGCCGAAGAAGCCCGAATAAGGAAAGAGGCAGAATCAGAGGCCATCGATAGAGTAGAATCGGTCCTAGACACCATAAACGCCAATAAATCCCCCGATGATCCCCCGGCGGTCAGGGACCCCTGCGGGGAATGCGCTAATCCCGATTGTTTTTATTGCTCATTAAAAGATGGTACGCCCATAAAACTGTATGATCCGAAAGAAGCCGCCGCCGCCATGATGGCCGGGCGGGTTTTGCAAAATGAAAAAAAGGAAAAATGTTTCTGGGAAAATGATGGATTCCGTTATGAAGCAAAGACGGGGATGCGTTTTGTTCTTGCTGATCTTTCCGGCCTGTATGAGGAGGCCCGGTATGTCTAAAAACCTGATTGCCCTTCAGGACGGAATCATTGACCTTAGCGGAGACTTTATCTCCTATGATGCAGACCGGCTTTTATTAAATGGTAAGAAACTGCCCTATACGGTTAAGGATGTCATGGAAGCCCCGCCGCCGGTGGCTTTTATAAAATTCCTGGAATCAAACTTTGCGGACCCGAAAACGGCGGAATCTTTAATCTATTATCTTTCACTAATCCCGGCAATAGAAACGGGCTTCAAGTATGGCGG
>JAIRWX010000037.1 GCA_031268655.1 Helicobacteraceae bacterium
GATGAATCATTAATTTCCTTGAATTGGGCTATTTTATATTTTTTATTTTGATATACAATTTCCATGCCTGCTTTATATTCAGCATAAAAACGTTCTGTCCGTTTTGTTTGCAAGCCGCCAAAATTATAAAATTCCATTTGAATACTATTATCACTTAAAATCACAAATTTAGGCTTAAAAACAGCCTTATGAACATGATGATAAGAACCAATAATTATTGCAATAACCAGCCCTAAAATTATTATTCCGCAAACCAAAAGAAACGGATCCATATAATATGCCTCCTTATGCCATTTTGATTATATTGCACCATTTGTAATTAAAATGCAAGCCCTTATTGTATATTTTTGGAAATTTTTTATACAATATATTCCCATCCATTTTAGCCCCTATGTCGCATAACGGCGGGCTTTGCCCGCGCCGCTTTACGCAAGATCGAATCATACCGCAGTCAGCTTAAGAGTTTGCCGTCAAGCAAGGTTTATTGTCCGTTTTGCGCGCCGATAGCCGCTAGATCGATACGGATACGATATTGCGATTAAGTCCAAGCCGCTTTTCGTTTAAGCCAAGCGCGACGCCGATTAGCTGCGTAAGATGAAGCGTCGGAGGACTTGAGGGGCGTTTGACGGCGCGTAACGCGTTCAGGTTTTGCGCGTCGAGACTAAGCTGACAAAGCGGACAAGGCGTTACGATCCAGTCCGCGCCATAGTCGCCAGCCTCAGCTAAAATTTTGCCGCCGAGACGATAGGTCGTCTCGCTCGCCTGCATTTGAGCGTGAAAACCGCAACAGTCGTTTTGCAGCGGGTAATCGACCGCTTCGCCGCCAAGCGCGGTTATCAGATCGCGAAGCGCGCGCGGACGAAACGGATCGTCGTCGCCCTCGGACGGACGGATATTGTGGCAGCCGTAAAACGGCGCGATTTTTTTGCCCGTTAACGGCTTTTTGATCGGCAGATTGTCAAAGCCGTAATCGTCGCGCAAGACGTACAAAAGATGACGTACCCTGACCGAGCCGTCGTAACGCAAGCCGACTTCGGCGAGTTTTTCGTTGACTCTTTCTCGCAGACGCAAATCGCCGTTTAGCTCCGCCGCCGCTTTGCCTAAAACCAGTCGGCAAGTGTTGCAGACGGTTATAAGATCGAGCCCAAGCCGTTCGGCGTACGCCAGATTGCGCGCGTTCAAAACCAGCGATAAAAAACTATCGTAATCCTGCAAATGCGTAGCGCCGCAGCAACTCGCCTCCGTTAGCTCGATCAGCTCTATGTCAAGCGCCGTTGCCGTAGCTTCAAGCGAAGTTTTAACTTCGGGCGTAGCTCCGTAGGGCGTGCATCCCATAAACAGCGCGTATTTCATCGGCGAACCTTATTCTTGCGATCTGGAAGCGGACTTGACAAGTTTTTTTACCTCGTCTAATTTGTCGATCTTTGTTATACCGATTGGGATTTTGCCTTTGCGCAACATAGCAAACGCGGCGCGAATATGCTTTAGGGCCGCGAAAAATCCTAGACTTTCAAGAACGTTTGCCGTCTCGTCCAAACGTCCCAGCTTTACGATCGAGGTTTTAAAAGCCTTCGCATGGCGAGAGGCGATCGAATCTCCGATCGTCTTCCGTTCAAATCCCGTCTCTCTCAGCCGCATAATTTTCTCGATCGGATTAAGCGCTTTTGGACAACTTTCTTGACATTTGTAACACTTTACGCAATCCCAAACGCCAGATTTTTCGCGATCGACAAAACGGAGACGATCGTTGGCGGCTTGATCGCGAATATCGGCGACAAACCGATAGGTTTTCGTAAGCGCCGCCGGTCCCAAAAAACATTCGTTCGCGGCGACGACCGGACAGCCGTAAAAGCATATTCCGCACTCTATACAAGCGTCCGCGCCGTTTAAGCGATCCGCCGTTTCCGGCGCGATCAGATTTTCTTGTGTCGGCGCGTCGTCCGCGGGCGTTTCCAGCCAAGGCGAAACGGCGCGGTAACTCTCCCAGAAGCGCGTTTTATCGACGATCAGATCCTTGATCGCGAGCGATTTGTCCAGCGGATCGATCGTCAAAATCTCGCCGTAACGATCCGCGAAATCAAACAGATTGGCTTTGCACGCCAACGCCGCTTGATTCTCCACGACGACGGCGCAGCTACCGCATATGCCGTGCCGACAACTTCGGCGGTACGATAGAGTCGCGTCCGTTTCCGCCTTGATTCGATTCAGCGCGTCAAGCAGGGTCTCGCTTTGCGCGACTTTCAAGGCAAAATCGTTATATGCGGGCAGAACGTCAAATTCCGCGTTGAAACGAAAAACCCGCAAAACGATCTCTCGCCTCGCGTCATCGGGAGCGATTTTGGTTTCCTTGACCACAATCCGCGCGCTCATCTAATACCTTCTTGGCTCCGGCTTATAATCGCCGATCGCTACGGGAGCGTACTCCAGCCGCGTTTTGCCGCCGTCAAGGTAACCAAAGGCGTGTCGCAAAAACTTTTCGTCGTCTCTTATCGCAAAATCCTCGCGGTAGTGCGCCCCGCGGGATTCTTCTCTAGCCAGCGCGCCCGAGACGATCAGCGCGGAGTAATCAAGCATATGTCCAAGTTCCAGCGCCTCTTGCAACTCGACGTTAAATACGGAGGATTTATCGCTTAGGCGAATACGCGAAAAGCGGTCGCGCAGATCGCCGATGATTTCGACCTGTTTTTCAAGCGAGCCGCGATTGCGAAAAACGCCCGCGTTCTGCGTCATGCTGTTTTGCAACGTAGCGAGCAGATTTGCCGCGTTTTCCGCGCCGCTTGATCGTAGCAGCCGCCGCGTCTCTTCAAAAAAGATATTCGCGTCGTGGTCGCCCGCGCCGATCGGCGACAGATCAGGCATATCCGCGACGATTGTCTCGCCGGCGATCTTGCCGAATACCGCCGCCTCTAAAAGGCTGTTCGCGCCCAATCTGTTCGCTCCGTGAACGCTGACGCAGGCGCACTCGCCCGCGGCGTACAGACCGCTTGTCGTTAGCGTCGGGGAGGCTTTTACTCGGCAGTCGTTATCGGTGGGAACGCCGCCCATACTGTAGTGCGCGGTGGCGCGGATTGGAATGCGATCGCAAGCCATATCCAACCCAAGAAAGGTTTTCGCCAGATCGCTTAATTCGGGCAGTTTTGACGCGATCATCTCTCTGCCAATATGGGTCAGATCAAGCCAGATCGCGTCCTTGTGTTCGCCGACGCCGCGCCCTTCGATAATCTCGCGCTCAATCGCCCTGCTTACCACGTCGCGGGGCGCCAGCTCCAGCTTCTGCGGCGCGTAACGTTCCATAAACCGCTCGTCCAGCGCGTTGTACAGCCGTCCGCCTTCGCCTCTCGCCGCTTCGCTGATCAATATGCCGCTTCCCGCCAAACCCGTCGGGTGAAACTGCACAAATTCCATATCCTCAAGCGGCAATCCTTTGCGCAAAAAAAGCGAAAGTCCGTCGCCCGTATTGGCGCGCGCGTTGGAATTTACGGCATAACATCTCGCGTAACCGCCCGTGGCAAACAGCGTAGCCTTAGCGTTGAACGCCGCGATCTCGCCCGTTCTAAGCTTCATCGCCGCAACGCCGTAAGCGCTGCGATCAAACGAATCGTAGAGCAGATCGCCGACAAACCACTCGTTGACAAATTCCACGCCTAGCCGATCGGCTTGCTCGTAAATGGTCTGCAAACAGGTCAAACCGGTGCGATCTTTAGCGTAACAGGCTCTGGGCTTGCTCTGTCCGCCGAAGGCTCTTTGCGCGATTGATCCGTTCTTTGCGCGGGAGAAAACCGCGCCCATTTTCTCAAGCCGCCTGATCGTTTCGGGCGCTTTTTGGCAGAGCGTTTTAATCGCGTCCTGATCGCCAAGATAGTCGCCGCCTTTGATCGTGTCAAATTCGTGCAAGCTCGCGTCCGCTTCGTTCAGCGCGGCGTTTATGCCGCCCTGCGCCGCTCCGCTGTGGCTGCGAAGCGGGTGAAGTTTGGATATGACGCAGGTTTTCAGCCCCGCTTTTTTAATCTCGATCGCCGCGCTTAAACCCGCAAGTCCCGCGCCGACAATCACCGCGTCGTATCGATAGATATTCATTGATAAAGCGCCCGTTTCGTTTGACGCTTACGCCGCGCAGCTTGCGATCGTAATATCGATCTCGCGCCCTGCGGCGCGCTTTACAGACGCGAGGGCGCTCGTTAAAAACTTCGCGGTTTCGTCGGCGACGCACGCAAGCGTATCCGCGCCTAAATCTACCGCCTCTAGCGTCAGATCGCGCGCCGCCTGAAGCGCGACGCTAGGCAGCAGATTGGCGACGCGCGCGCCGCTGAAACGCGACGGATTTGGCAGACGCAAAACCTCCGCTCCGCTTGCGATCAAAATTTTTTCGTAATATTCTATATCGGGCGCGGCGGCAAACGCGCCGCAATCGGTCGCGATCGCCGTTTTTTTGCCGCTAAAACGCGAAACGTCCGCCGCCTGAAGCGCGGCATATCTCTCGCCGCCGACGTTTTTTGGCGCAAAGGAAGCCGATAGCGTCCACAGCCTCTCTATCGTTTTGGTTATATGAGCCGCGCCGTTTAATAAAGCTCCGTTTAATCCCGCAAAACAGAAAACTCCGCCCTCGAGACAAGCGATTCGCTTCGCGATCGCGATCGCGTTTGACGGATCTTTGCCGATCAGCCGATCGGCAAGCATAAATAACGCCTCGCCAAGATATGCGTCGTTTAGCGATCGCATAGGGGAAACGGCGTAAGCGATATAAAATTCGTCGTAGTACTCGCGATCGCTCTCGTCGCAAAACTCCTCTAAAACGCCGATTTTATCCTCAAAATCGCGCCGATCGCACTCTAGATCCAAAACGGCGCGTTCGCTGACCAACGGCTCTACGACAATCGTGTCGCCGTTTTTTTTCGCAAACGCCGAGAGCGGCGAATCCAGCCTCGCGCCTAAACCGTTCGCTTTTACTCCCTTGACGTTATCTAGGCGCATAGAGCAGAGCGGATCGCTTTGCTTAAACGAATGGAGCAGATCCAGCAGCGTCGCCGATTCGTTCGCCCGATAAATAAACGGCTGATATACGCCTAAATAGTCGTGTTCGGCGTTAAAGCGAAAAATTCTCGCCTCGATTCTCATAACCTCTCCTAGCGCGGTTTGTATATTATATCAGCGACTTCTTTGCGGGCTTTATCGTTCTGCCTGCGCCGGGCGCGATCAGACGTAAATTGAACTCGCACAAAACCCGCAAACTAGCATAAATACTAGCTTCGCGCCTTTCTACGCTCGCCCCTTTCGAGCCAATTTCAAACTCGACTTTACGCCCGCCGCCAAAGCGCGTTCCGAGCGCTTGTTCTAAGATTGGCGAATGAAAAAGTCCGAAGACGCTTTTTCGATCAGATTGCCGTCTTTAAGCGTATAGATCCGATCGCAGCGCGAAAGGGTGCCGATTCTGTGCGCGATCGCGATAAGCGTTTTGCCTTGCGCGGCTTCGTAAATCTCGTCCATAATTTTCGCTTCCGTTTCGTTATCCAGCGCGCTTGTCGCCTCGTCCAATATCAAAATATCGGGGTTTGCGTATAGCGCGCGAGCTATAGCCACGCGCTGTTTCTGCCCGCCGCTTAAAAGAACGCCGCCGTCGCCTACGCGAGTATTTAGCCCGTCGTGCGTCAGCAAAAAATCATAGATATTGGCTTGGCGCAACGCTCGCGCAATTTCTTCCTCGTCGTAGCGCTTGCCGAAAGCCACGTTTTCGGCGACGCTGCCGTCAAACAGATAGACCTCCTGCGGAATGTAACCGATCTTTTTACGCCAGTTCCTAATGTTATCTCGCGTCAAAGCGCCACCGTCAATCAATATCGCGCCGCTTTGCGGTTCGTATACGCCGCAGATCAGATCGACGAGAGTACTTTTGCCGCCGCCCGATTTGCCGCATAAGCCAATCCTCTGTCCTTTGGCGATGGTTAGCGTTAAGTTCTGAAAGATCGGCTTGGAAGGCTCGAACGCAAAACTTACGTTTCTTAAAGCGATCTCGTTCGCGAAGGTTACGGAGCCGTCGCCCTCCACGGGCGCGTTTGCGTTAAGATCGTCAAATATCAAAGGCAAAACGTGTCGATAGGATTGAATCTCGTTGAAGGCGTAGACGATCCTTTGCGCGGACGGCAACAGGCGATACAAAACCAGCGCGAACATCGATACGATCGGGACGATCGCCGAAGCGTCCTGATATTTAACGATCACGTAGATCACCAGCGAAACCAAGATAACAAACCCCATCGTTTCTATCGAAATGCGCGGCGCGGCGCTTAACGTTTGCGTTGCGATAGAGTTTTGCGCAAGCTGCGCGACGCGCTTTGAAAAACGTTGCGCAATCTCTGACGCGTTTCCCGTTATTTTGATGATTTTGAAATTGCCAAAAGCGGATTGGAGCGTTTCGTACATAACGGCGCTTATATTTGAACTCTTAACGCCCATTTTATGAACGCGCTTTGAAATCGTTTTGAGCACGACGACGATCTTGACGATCAATATCGCGCTTAGAACAAACGTAATTTTCCAATGCACGATCCAAACGGTCGCGTAGAGCGCGAAAAAGACGAAAAGCTCCGCGAATAAGACCAGCGTCGAGCGAAGCAAGCTAGTCGCCGTCAGCGAGTTGGACATAACGCCCTTAACGAGTTTACCGACGTTGCGCCGCGCGAAATCGACGTAACTAAGCTCCAAGGTTTTGATGAAAAGCCGCCTTTTCAAATCCTCGCCCGCGCCGACGGAAAAACGAGCGGAGAGGTAGGCTTGCGCGGACAAAATCGCGCCGCGAAAGAGATAAAAAACGATCAGCGCCAAGCCAAACGCGACGATAAACTCCGTCGCGCTTTGAAAGCCGAGCGCGTCGCAAACCGCTCTGTAACGAGCGTCGGTCTTTACGAGCGTCGGATTAGTCGCCGCCGCCACAAACGGCATAATCGCGCCGAGTCCGATCGTCTCCGTAAGCGCGACGACAATGTTAAAGACGACGAGCAAAGCAAAAAAAACACGCTTTCTTCTTCCCAAAATAAATGACAATTGTTTAAAAAAAATCCGCATAAACCTCGTTTTCCTATTGGTTTGTAATTGTAAGTCCGCTATGCTTACGGGTTATGAAGTACTTTGAAGCAACCCTTATTGCACGGGGTAAAAAAGAGGTGCATAGCTTTTTAGCGACCGATCGCCGCGAGGCAATGACTATCGCGCAAAGCGGCGGTATGGTAGTGCAGGTTAAAGAGGTTGCAATGCCGCTTATCGCGCGTCTGCAGGCGATAAAAGATCAGATCGAAAGCAAACTGATGATCGGTCCGGTCAAAGCGCAGGAGTGGATTGTCGCTATGCGGCAGATGGGGGTTATGTTAGCCGCCGGCATTTCGCTCTCCGAAGCGTTGAGCCAAGCGGCGCAGGCGACGCAGAACAAACAGATAAGAAATATCCTGTTTAAGGCGCTTGACGACGTTGAGGCGGGATTTAGCCTTTCCGCTTCGTTTGAGAAAAGCAAATCTCAAGTCGGCAACATCACGATGGCGCTAATTACGCTCGGGGAAAAAACGGGTACGTTAGCCGAATCGCTGTTAAAGCTCGCGGATATGGTCGAAGAGATACGCGACAACCGCTCGAAGGTGAAAAAAGCCACAAGAATGCCTACGATCACCCTGACCGCGATGGCGGCGGCTTTCGTGGTGCTGATTATGCTCGTCGTGCCGAAGTTTCAGTCGGTGTTCAGCAGACTTGGCGCGGAACTGCCGATGCCAACGCAGGCGTTAATAGGCGCGGAATATATCTTCAGAAATTACTGGATGGAAGCGCTTGGCGCGATCATCGCGCTTATTGTGGCGCACAGATGGGCGATGAAAAGCAGGCCCAAGTATGAACTCGCCTTCGATCGTTATAGTTTGCGGGTGTATCTGATTGGCAGTATGATGAGCCTTGGTTTTTTCAGCAGATTTATGATGATCTTCAGCCAGCTGATCAGATCGGGCATTCCGTTGACGGAGGCTATGGGAACGTCGGGCGGCACGATCGAGAATAGCTACGTGCGCCTAAGGTTAACCGAAGCGGAAAAAGGTATCGGACAGGGCAAACAGCTATCTACGGCGCTTGACGAAACGACGCTGTTTGAGCCGATGGTCTTGCAGATGATCAGATCGGGCGAAACGAGCGGCGAGCTTGATACGATGCTTGGACGTATCGGCGATTATTACAGAATGCGTTTCAACAACCTGATCGATAACTTTGCGGCTCTGCTAGAGCCGATTTTGATGTTGTTTATGGGCGGGCTGGTCTTATTTATAGCGCTTGGCATTATGTTGCCTATGTGGTCTATCTCCGACGCCGCGATGGGAAGAAATAGATAGCGGGCGCGAACGTTTGATAAGGACTCTTTCGGGCATTCAGCCTTCGGGAGCGTTTCATATAGGCAACTATTTTGGAATGATTGCTCAGATGGTCAAAGCGCAGGAGACGGAAGAGGTTTTCGCCTTTATCGCCAACTATCACGCGATGACAAGCGTTTTTGAGGGCGATCGTTTAGCCGAGCAGACGCTTGAAGCGGCGACCGCCTTTCTAAGTCTTGGAATAGACCCCAAACGATCGGTCTTTTGGCTTCAAAGCGCCGTGCCCGAAGTGCTGGAACTCTATTGGATTCTCAGCCAATATACGCCGCTTGGTCTTTTGGAGCGCGCTCACAGCTATAAGGACAAAATCGCCAAAGGCTTATCCGCTTCGCACGGACTGTTTAGCTATCCCGTGTTGATGGCGGCGGATATTCTTCTTTACGACGCCGACGCGGTGCCGGTTGGCAAGGATCAGATTCAGCATGTGGAGATTGCCCGCGACATAGCGATCAAGTTTAACAATGCGGTTGGCGGCGAACTGTTGCGGCTGCCGGATTGCCGCGTAGAAGAGCGGACGCTTACCGTGTTAGGCGTCGACGGCGCAAAAATGAGCAAAAGTTACGGCAACGCGATTGATATTTTCGTTGATCGTAAAACCTTGGAGAGACGAATCAAGCAGATTGTAACCGCGCCGATACCGCTTGAAGAACCAAAGGAATGGGAGAGCGACGTCGTCTATCGGCTGTGCGCGCTTTTTTTAGACGACGAGGGTAAAAC
This sequence comes from Helicobacteraceae bacterium, assembly GCA_031268655.1. GTDB lineage: Bacteria > Campylobacterota > Campylobacteria > Campylobacterales > SZUA-545 > JAIRNH01. The sequence continues at coordinate 9,114 of JAIRWX010000037.1, forward strand.
GACCTTGCAAAAACGTTATGAAAAAGGCGGAGAAGGGCACGGGCGCTTCAAAGCATACCTCGCCGATCTGATATGGAACTATTTCGCCGAAGCGCGAATCAAATACGAAGCGTTAAAGCGCGATCCGTCCAAAGCGGTTGAAGCGCTTGCGGCGGGCGCGGACAAAGCCCGCTTAATCGCAAAAGCTAAAATGGCAAAGATTCGATCCGCCGCCGGCGTTATCTAGCGCGAGCGAAGACGGCGCTCGCGTAACCGCGCCGCTTAAAGAGCGGCGCGACGATAACGAAAAGCCGCCAGAGGATTTAGAAACCGGACAATACGCGATACCATCTTCGCCCGTCGAGCTTAACTTCCATCTCCACTTGACATAGCCCGTCTTTGAACACCGTCTCTAAAATCTCGGCGTTGCGAATAATTGCGTACATTTGCGACCGTACCGTAGAGTTTTGAGCCACAGCGTCTTTGAGCGTGTCTTTAGCGTTAATTCTGATGCCATACATCTTTTCGCCGATCTGCCTGTAACCGTCCAGAATAGCCGCTCTCTTAGCAAGCACTAAAGCTTGCGCGGGCGATATCGTGCTTTCAGGCGCGACTCCCATGCCGATCGCTCTGACGGCGATAATATTTGTCGGCTGTAAAATCGGTGAGTTAGGAATCAGATACTCTTCCGTCTCGTCGGCTCTAGACAGAGGCTGTTGAGACGAATTCGCCTGCGTCGGCGACGGTTCGTAGACCACCTCCTCAACCACGTATTCCGGCTCTGCGGCTATCGCTACGACGACAGCGCCGATCAAAGCCCATATTGCAAACTTGCTCATCGCTTTTCCTTTTTGACTGCTGCGCCTAAAAAGCAACGGGCGTTCCAAAATGCCGCATAGCGCGAACAAACGGCGCGGACAATCATATTCGCGCTCATTTTAGCGGGCTTGACAGACGCGCTAAAACTTGTTAATATGTCGCCTCTTCTTTTGGGGGCCGACTTGGCTTCGACAAGAGAGCGTAATGTTAGGCGGCATGTCGGCGTGGGAACAGCCGTAAAACTACCCGCAAATATAAACGCAAACAACGCGAATTATCGTCCCGCTTACGCGCTAGCCGCGTAATGGACAGGTTCTTAGGTTTCGCCGCGGGATTTAAGACGCCTCAACTTTAGCGGCTTTGGCGCGCGTTCTGGCAAGCTCACGTCGAGATTAGCCTGCGTTTTTGGAGGGTTTGCCCCGTTGGCGCTCCAAACAACAAAGACAATCAACGGGTTCTAAGCATGTAGAAGCCTAAGGTTTAACTCTTTTGGACAGGGGTTCGATTCCCCTCGGCTCCACCATTATTGACATAGCGTCGAAATCCAATCCTTTTTTGGAAATTTTGCCCCCTTAAACTGAAAAAATCGATGAAAATATCGCAATACCCACTACTGGCAACGAAGGCGCATTACAAGCGGCTTGCGAGGCTTTGGCGTCTATGAAGCGACGCGCTTTCGCTCGTCGCTTCCAAATTTAGAGCGGATAAAACGCTGCTTTCAGCCGTTAAAGTTTCGTTTTATCCGCTCGTTTTCGCGTAGTTAATCAACGTTTAACGGATAATTAACCGCTCGTTAATCGTTGCAATCGTTTGAGCCTCAACGTTTAATTCTCAATCGTTAAACGCTCGACTCCTCTGCGATCCTGCCGTTTGAACTCCCAAAGGTATAGCGAACGGAGAGGGTGTTTATATTGAAACCGCCGTATAACTCTCTAATCGCCTCGCAGTCGTTATAGCTCAGTAGCCAT
>JAIRWX010000058.1 GCA_031268655.1 Helicobacteraceae bacterium
GCCTTAGTTGTATCTATGTAAAACTCGTGATTTCCCGTGGTGAAATACTGCTCAGAGCGCACATCTCTAAAAAGAGCGAAAAGTTCGGGTCGCAGAACGATATTGCTGTCTATAAGGTCTCCGTTATATAAGACTATGTTGGGATTGTACATATTTATGGTGGCTATCACTTTTTGCAGGTAAGCCTCGCTGCGCTGCGCGCCAAGATGCAAATCCGGAATATGCATAACCGTTACAGGTCGGGCAAGACCCGAAACGCTGATTTGGTGATCTGTTACAGTGAATATCTGAGCCTTAATAAAACCAAATCCCACCAATCCAATACAAAGAACTAATCCCATCGCGGCAACGATCTTGCCGGATACTTTCTTAAGAAATGGGTGCAGCAGCTGAACTAACAGCAGATAGATAAGAAGATAAACTTGGAAGATGAGAAACAAACCCAATATATTGTATGCGGCAGCAGCTATGGGGTTAGCCAAAGTGTATACTCCTGTCATCAGTATTCCTATGTATCCTGCGATGAGTACGAACACAGCTATTTGCACAGGTAAACAAGTTTTTTTAGCTCCCCAGAGCCTTTTCAACTTAAAAGGCACATACCAAGCCGAAAAAATCAATAGCGCGAGAGAGAATATGGTCATAAACATATTAAATTTTTCCTTTCTCTGTCTATCTTAATCGCAAATCAGAAGAACCTTCATAATATCACAATTTATATCAAAAATGCGCTTACGCTTTATCTCAATGTTTTCATGTCAACTACAAAACGATATTTGACATCGCCTTTTTGCAGGCGGTCAAATGCCGTATTGATATCCTGAACGCTTATCAGTTCTATATCGGCCGTAATATTGTGTTCGGCGCAAAAGTCAAGGACTTCTTGTGTTTCGCGGATGCCGCCGATATTTGAACCTGAAAAACTCCTTCTTGCATGCACGAGATTGAACGTTCTAACGGCAAGCGGCTCAACAGGTAACCCAACAATAACAAGTGAACCGTCGGTTTTCAGTAAATTCAGGTATTGATTTACATCGTGTTTGCCTGAAACAGTATCCAAAATCATATCCAGTTTCGGCGTATTTTGCATTTGTTCCACATCTTTGGTCAAGACAAATTCGTCGGCTCCCAATCGTTTTACATCATCCGCTTTTTCCGCCGATGTACTAAACACAACAACCGTTGCGCCCATCGCCTTTGCGATTTTGACGGCCAAATGTCCGAGTCCGCCCACGCCGATGATACCCACTCGTTTACCAATGCCTGCTTTCCAATGTTTCAGAGGTGAATAAACCGTTATTCCCGCGCAAAGGATGGGAGCTGCGGAAGGTAAATCCAGTTTTTTAGGCACATGTAATACGTAATTTTCATCTACTATAATACTTTGTGAAAAACCGCCGTAAGTCATACCACCCAAAATCTTATCGGGAAAGTTAAACACAACCGTCCAACCATTCTCGCAATATTGTTCGTTACCCTCGTTACAAGCGTCACAGTGACGGCAGCTATCTGCGATACAACCCACGCCTACAATGTCGCCGACTTTGAACTTCGTGACACTGTCGCCCAAGCTGGTAACTTTGCCGACAATTTCATGTCCCGGAACAATGGGATAAGTAGCGCTTCCCCACTCGTTGCGGATAGTGTGCAGGTCGCTATGACAAATGCCGCAATACAGAATTTCAAATTCCACATCGTGTGGCGCGACAATGCGACGATTGATAGTCAGTTGTTCCAATGGCTTATCGGCAGCATATGTGCCGAATGCTTTGACTTCTTTTGACATTTCATTTCTCCTTTTGAGTTGCGTTGGAAGCTAAAACCTGCCATATTCCTCGTTCGTCACGGGATTCAACCACGTTACGGCATTGCCGTCCTTGTTGTTCGTAATGGCGATATGCACGAATTGACTGTCTGCGGCTGCGCCGTGCCAATGTTCCACTATTTTTGCGGGCGTTTAATTGCTGCTCAACTGCGCATTATACTTTACTTTTAATATAAGCGTAGATTATTTAACCGATCGCGAATAAAGCGAACATCCGCGCCTCTTTACGGCATACAACGAACGCGCCTCGCGCAAGGCGAAACTAGCGCTCTAGCATTCGCGTATAAAACCCGCTTTGAGCCGATCGAACGCGAGCGTAATACGCCGTTTCGTAGCCCCTGATTTTTTTTAGATAGTTTGCGTAGCGCAGATCGGCGGCTACGCCGTCCATGTCCGTAAATTTTTCGCCCCGCTTTTGCGCGCCGCCGTCCAGCGCCGCAACGCGATCCGACTCCGCCTCAAACGGCGGTTCTACGCTCGCGATCGGCTCGGCGTTTGCAAACGCCGCGAATAATACCATGGCGATTATGCGTCCCATCTTGCGAAGTTACAAGCAAAAACCGCTCCATTTGTAAAGCAAAACATTGTTGTCGGCGCGATCGTCGCCGCAATGAAGCGCGACCGATCTACTTGTTTATTGCGCGCAGGATTGCGTTCGCGTCGATTGAACCCGTTCCAGCGGACTGCAAACCAAGTCCAAAATAGCGTCGGCGGCTTGATTCGTCCATTTGTCCAGCAGCGCGGCTTCGTCTGCGCTCCAAACGCTTAACAGGTAATCGACGACGTTCTGATCGCCGCTTGGACGACCAACGCCCATTCTGACGCGAACATACTCCGCGCCGCACAGCGCGTCAATCGACTTTAATCCGTTATGTCCGCCGCTCGCGCCTCCAAACTTAAAACGAAGCGCGCCGAATGGCAGATCGATATCGTCGTGAGCGACGATGATTGTCTCTGGCTTGTAAAAGTTTTTGACGGCGCAAACGCTTTCGCCGCATAAGTTCATATAGGTCGTCGGTTTTAACAGCGCCAGATCGCCGCTTTTCAGCGTCGCGCCTTTGAATGCGGATTTGGAAATATCGACGGGCTTAAGCCGTTCGATCAGGCGATCGACGGCAAGAAAACCCGCATTGTGCCTCGTGCGCTCGTAACGTTTGGTAGGATTGCCAAGCCCTACGATCAGCGTCATTTAGCTTTAATAACCCCCGTAACGGCGACGCGCCCGTCAAGAAGGATCGTAACGCCTTTCGGCGCTTTTACGTCTCGCGTCAAAATTGTGTCGCCAACGTCCAGATCGCTTACGTCGATCGTAAAGTCGTTTGGCAGATCTTTGCCTTGGCACTGAACGGGCAGGCGCTTTTTCATCGTAATAAACACGCCTTTATTTTTCACGCCTTTTGGAACTCCTACGGTTTTGACGGGTACAAGATAGCGCGCGAGTTTGTCTTTGACCACGACGCGCAGATCCGCGTGAAGCAGATCGCCGGTAACGGGATCGCTCTGATACTCCTCTATCACTATGGGATAGCGTTTCGCGCCCAGCTTCGCTTCAAAAACAAGTTTCTCTTTGTTTTTGACAAAACGGATAAAGTCGTTTTTCTTGAACGCCGCGTTGATATTGGGTTCGCCGCCGCCGTAGATATTGGCGATCAGATAACCATCCTTGCGAAGCGCCTTTGTAGCGCTTTTGGCAGTACTCTCTCTGATTATGCCTTCCAGCATTTAGAATTCCTTGTGCGAAATTTATCCGCCGCCGAACTCTCGACGGCAAATAAGGGCGCGAATTATACTTAAATTAAACTGCCGCTAAACCTTTGATTCTGAACACGCCTACCTCTTTGGGCAGATTAACTTTTTCGGCGTTAGCGCCGCGAATACGGATTTTCAGATCGTCGGGGCTGTGCGCGTTGGATAGCGCCTCCTCTTCGGTGATCGCGCCTTGATTATACAGATCCATAAGCGACTGATCGAACGTCAGCGTGCCGTAAATCTCTCTGCCTTCGGCGAGCGCGTCCAGTACCTCGTCGTCGCGGTTATCGGCGATCATACCGCTTACGCGGGGCGTATCTAGCAAAACTTCAATCGCCGCCGTTCGCTTGTTGTTGGTCGTTTTAACAAGCCGTTGAGAGACAACGCCGACCAGAGTACTCGCAAGCGTTAAACGAATGCGGTTTTGCTCCTCTTTGGCGAACATTCCGATCACGCGATTGATCGTCTCTTTGCTGTCGAGAGTGTGAAGCGTGGACAGCACCAAATGCCCCGTTTCCGCGGCGTGCAACGCGATCTCAACGGTCTCCAGATCGCGCATTTCGCCCACGAGGATAATATCGGGATCTTCGCGCAAAGCGCCGCGCAAAGCGTTTGCGAAACTGAGCGTATCCTCGCCGATGCTTCGTTGGTTTATGATACATTTTTTATCGCGGTGAACAAACTCTATAGGGTCTTCGATCGTGATGATATGTTCGCGCCGCTTTGAGTTGATCTCGTCGATAATAGCCGCGAGCGTCGTCGATTTACCGCTGCCCGTTACGCCCGTTACCAAAATCAGCCCGCGCTTTTTTTCCGCGAGCGTTTTAACCGATTTGGGCAAGCCGAGTTCCGCGATCGTCTGAATTTCGGTCGGGATTGTGCGGAATACCGCCGAAAGTCCGTCTTTTTGAAAAAAGGCGTTGGCGCGAAAGCGAAACTTTTCGTCAAGCTGAAAGGTGAAATCAATCTCCTTGTTGGCGACCAGCTCGCCAAACCGTCCGCGCAGCATCTCTTTCGCCATCGTCAGCGCGTCGGCGCGGCTCATCACGTCTTCGCTTAACGGAACGATGTCGCCTCTTACGCGCCCCATAATCTTCTGACCGGCTTTGATGTGCAGGTCGCTCCCGTTTTTCTGAACAAGCGTTTTAAGATAGCCTTTAATCCGCTCCGTTACCTCAAAGGTCAATTCCGACACATTCACCTCTACAGCCACGCCGTCTCCTTAATCGATGTAATTAAGCTAATTCGGAAAGTATATCTGAAAAAGCCCGTTCAAACTGCGCTAATCCTTCGGCTAACAGCTTATCGCACAAGCGCTCAAAATCCGCGCCTAGTTTTTCGATCTTCGCCAGAAACGTTTCGATCGTATCCTGCGCGATCGGTATTCTTTTCGTTCGATCTTTGCCATCCAAAAAAGCGTCGATCGCCGCGAGCGGCGCGGTATTTACGAGGTTGTCGCCAAACAGCTCGCGGATATAGTAGTCGGCGCTTAAAGCGCTCTCTTTAACGCCCGTACTCGCAAACAGAACGCGGACGTTTTTTCTATCCGCTTCGGCGACGAGGTTGTAGCAGTTGGCGGCGTTGATTATCCCCGTTTTGGCTCTAAGCTCTCGCGGCAAACGCTCGTCGATTGCGCGATCAAAGCGGCTGACAAATACGCTGATTACCATCGGGGTTTCGCCGTTTTTCGCCGCTCTTAGCGTCCTTCGCGTCTGATCGGGCGAAAAAACGAGCGTCGCGTTGATCGGAACGCCCGATTGCAAAAGCTCTTTGATCGCTATAAACCCTTCGCCTGTCGCGGGGATTTTGATCATAACGTTTTCGCGTCCGATCGCCCTGTAAAGCCGCCGCGCCTCCTCGATCGTGCCTGCGGCGTCGCTTGAGAGAGCGGGATCGACCTCTATGCTGACAAAGCCGTCCGCGCCGTCAAAATAGGGCTTAAGCGCGTCGGCGGCGTTTTGCGCGTCAACGATTGCGAGCGCTTCGTAAAGCCGTTTGCCGTTCAGTCCTTTTTGCCTTAGATCGTCAATCCGCGCTTTATACGACGCTTTGCCCACTATCGCTTGTCTGAAGATCGCGGGATTTGTCGTAACGCCCCGCGCCCCGCGCTCTAAATATTCAGGCAGATCGTCGCGTATAAAATCTTGATCGAGATAGTCGATCCACAGCGAAAAAGAGGTTTTGCCCATAGCCGCCCCAACTAACGAATTGGATATCGTATCGCGTTGGAGCTAAAAGCGCTTAACCGCGCAAAAAACCAAACGGATAAAACCGACGTTCGCGGCGCGAATCCTAAACCTTGCCGTTTGAGCCTTTTGTCGCGCTAATTTGCGAAAACCGCGTTTTTAATATTGAAGAATTTCCCAATAAAACATTAACCCTTCGTGGGCGCGGGCGCAAGCCAACATAGAACCTTTAGCGTTAGGCTTATAAAAATCGTTATAGATGCAATCCGAATTATAGCAGCCGATAAAACTCTTGCTTAACAACGAAGTTTCAAATTCGCTAACCGCCGCGCTTGACGAATAGTACCATTTTGTCGCGTATCTCGCTTTAATCGTTAAGCCGTTTTCATTAAAGGTTGGAAAAGCCGAATAGGTTTCGGCTACAGAGAGACTAGCCCCCGTTATCGCCGCCGCTACTGCCGCAACCGGCGAAAACAACCGCCGCAAAAAGCGCCGCTAAAACCTTATAACCAAAGCTCATCTTTTCCTCCCTCTGAGACATTTATTGACGGCGGCTATGAAATCACGATCAACTTTAACCCACGATCCATAGAAAAATTGCGCCCGCAAAAATACGATAAACCCCAAACGGCGCGAAATTAAACCGAGAGATAAAAAGCAAAAAGGTTTTTATAACTACAAGCGCGACAAGAAACGCCGCGACGAAGCCAATCGCCAGATTGATCGTCTGATCGGCGCTAAACGAGTCGTAGTTTTTATACAGATCGTAACCCGCGGCGATCAGCATCGTCGGAATGGCGAGCAGAAAGGAAAACAGCGCCGCCGTCGAGCGATCCAGCCCGCAAAGCAGCCCGCCGATAATCGTAGCGGCGGATCGGCTGGCGCCCGGTATCATTGAAAAACATTGTGCGCAGCCGATCAGAAACGCCTGTTTGAAATCAATATTGTTCGAGTCGCTTATCAGCCGCTTTTTCGGCTTGTAAAACAGCTCGACCGCGATCAAGATCGCGCCGCCTATCATCAGCGAGTAGGCGACGGTCTCCGCCGCAAACAGCGCTTTGATCTGTTTGTAAAACAAGAATCCGATCGCGCCCGTCGGCAAAAAGGCGACGGCTAGTTTAGTCAGCAGATTAAAATCGCCAACGAGCCTCTTAAAGTAAAGCGCCACGACCGCGAGGATTGAGCCAAGCTGAATAACAATCTCGAAGCTCTTGTGCGTTTCGCTTTGCTCGATTCCCAGCAGCCGAGAAACCAGAATAAGATGCCCCGTCGAGGAGATTGGCAGAAACTCCGTCAACCCCTCCACGATCCCCAACGTCAACGCTTCGAGCGGACTCATTTAACGCCTTTTTGCCATTCAAAGCCGCGATCGTAGCGTTTTTGCAATTTGGCGCGTTACGGCAAACAGCCGCGCTAATCAGTCCTTAAACAGGTAGAACGGATATTTGCGCTTCCGCATTTTACGTATTGCGCTATACATACGATAATCAGTAAGGGAGCGCCAAAAACTGCGCCCAAGCCCCCCCCGTGAAAGGCGCAAGACACAACAAACTAACGGCTACTAGAGGTCGATATTTCGCGTTTATTCGACGGAATATGGGACGAGACTGAAACGGACGGCAAACGTTCTTAAGGCGGCGTTTAGCTGTTCAATTCGCCCCAGTTCAGCTTGGCGCGAATCGCGTTGAAAAAATTGCGCTCGGGACGGCGGATCATCTTTACAAACGAATCGCTCATAGAGATCGCTAAGCGATCAAGCTGACTGATTGGCGTCATATCCTGCCCGTCGATAATCATCACGCCCTCTTTTTCCCGTATTCGCAGCTCTACGTCAAAACTCGTCGGCAGCACAAGCGATCGCTGATTGAGCGAATGCGGGCAGATCGGCGTAAAGATGAAATTTTTCGCGCGCGGAAAGACGATCGGACCTCCCGCCGAGAGATTGTAGCCCGTTGCGCCCGTCGGCGTGGCTACGATCAGCGCGTCGCCGTAATAGGTGTTTGCCAGAGTTCCGTCGATAACCAGATCGATATGAATCATGCGCATTTTCTGATGGCGAACAACCAGATCGTTGACCGCGTGCATAACTTGCTTTTTGCCGCCGATCTCCGCGTTGATCTGAATGATCATTCGCTTATCGATCTCGTAATCGTGCTTTAATATCCTGTCGATCGCGCTTTCGATCTCGTTTGCCTGCACGTCGGCGAGAAAGCCGAGCGTTCCCATATTTACGCCCAGAATCGGCTTTTCGTACTTGAAGCTGTTGCGCGCGAGCGCGATCAGAGTGCCGTCGCCGCCGATGCTGACAAGAAAATCAGAACGGCTGTAGAGCGCGTAATCGTCCACGCCGCTCAACCCGATCATTGCCGCGCACTCCTCGCCAATAAGCGTTTCCACGTCCAGAGCGTCCAGAAAGAGTTTGAGATTCAGGACGTAGTCTCTTAGCCGCGGCGAGTTTGGACGCAAACGAATGCCGACGGTTTTGATCTTGCCAATGCGTTCGCTTATGCTTAACATTAAAAGGGATTTTACCCGCTAAATCGTTAAGCCTCGCATACGAATTGCTTCGTTCGCCCGCCGAAATTTAGCCGCGGCGCTGTTATAATTGCGTTTGCGGCGCGGCAGACGACGGCGCGATCAAACGCGAGGAAAGTCCGGGCTGCAGCGGAGCGGGGTTCCGCTTAACGAGCGGCGAGAGTAATCTCAGGGAAAGCGCAACAGAAAACAAACCGCCGCGTTTACGCGGGAAGGGTGAAACGGCGGCGTAAGAGACCACCGAACCTTTGGCGACAAAGGTTGCAGGCAAGCCCAACCCGCAGCAAGAGGCGTCAGGTTAAAGCTCCGCAAAACGAGCGCCTCGCTTGAGTCGCCCGGCGACGGGCGACCCAGAGAAATCGTCGTCCGCGACAGAACCCGGCTTATCGCCGCGCCGCGACCATGTTAGCTTTATGATTGTATAGTTACCGAAAAAATAGACGGGAGTTTGCAATGAAACGAGCGCTAATGATTGGCGCGGCGATTTTCGCGCTGATCTTTGTAGGTTGTTCCACTAAGGTTACCCGCGTGGATACGAGCGAAACCATTGATATAAGCGGCGATTGGAACGACGCGGATTCAAGAATGACCGGCGAGAAAATGATCAAGGATATGCTCAACGAGCGCTGGCTGGCGAGGTTTTACGCCGACGCTAAGAAAACGCCCGTTTTGACGGTGGGCGAGATTAAAAACCTCAGCCACGAGCATATCAACACGCAGACCTTTATGAACGACATTCAGCGCGCCGTCATCAACTCCGGCGAAGCGCGGTTTATCGCCGCGAGAGACGATCGCGTAAGCGCCAGAGACGAGCGCAAAGAGCAGGATCAATACGCCAGAGAGGACGCGCGCAAGAAAGAGCGTCAAGAGATCGGCGCAGATTTCATCGTGGGCGGCGCGATCAACACGATTATCGACGGCGAGGGTAAAACGGCGATCAAGTTCTATCAGGTCGATTTGACGCTTACTAACATAGAGACGCAGGAGATCGTCTGGAACGGACAGGAGAAGATCAAAAAACTGGTTGAGAACAAAAAAGTACGGCCATAATTGATGCGCGCCGCGCTTTTTGCCGTTTTAGCGATCTGCTTGTTTGGCGGGTGCGTTCCATATTCAAGCGGGTTTGCAAAAATTGAAAATCATCTCAGAGCGGGCGACGAGGCGGCGGCGTTAAGACAGCTGGAGAACGATTCGCCCGCGGATCGAGACAGAGTCGTATTCGAGCTTGATCGCGCCATGCTTTTGCAACGGCTCGATCGCTTTAAGGAGAGCGCCGAAGCCTTTGAATCGGCGAAACTTCTGTTTGACGAATACGACGCGATCAGCGTTAGCGAGCAGGTTGCCTCTATGCTAATCAACGACGGCGCGATCGCGTATGGCGGCGAGGATTTTGAGCGCGTTTTGGCAAGTTTTTACGCGGCGATCAACTATCTGCTTGTAGGCGATCTGTACGGCGCGAGAGTCGAAGTTATGCAGGGCGACGAGCGATTAAAGAGGATCGGCGACGGCAAGTACATAGACGACGCGGCGTTAAGGTATCTAAGCGGCATAGTCTTCGAGTCGCTGGGAGAAAACGCCGCCGCGCTGGTGTCGTATCGTCAGGCGTACCGCGTTTATAAAGAGGGTTTTTTTGGAACGCCGCTTCCAAATTCGCTCAAAAACGATCTGCTGCGTCTGTCCAAAAAACTTGGCGTTACCCAAGAGTACAACCAATACAGAAGCGAGTTTGGATCGCTTGGCGATCTTGGCGCGATCGGCGGCGCTCAGGGCGAACTTATTGCGATTGTCGGCGATGGATTTGCTCCGATCAAACGCGCCGATGAAATTATGGTCGGCGTATCGGGCGTGATAACTAAAATCTCGGTTCCGCGCTACGAAGTCAGATACCGCTCTCCGTCCGTAACGCTCGCGATTGACGGCGAGGCGGCGAGTTGCGAGACGATCGAAAATGTGTCGGCGATCGCGCTGGAGACGCTCAAAGCGAATATGCCGGAAATTATCGCCAGAACGATCGCGAGGCTGGTCGCGAAAAAAGCGACGGAAAACGCGATCGGATCAGCGGCGGGCGGGAAGGATAACGGCGGCGCTGGCGCGATCGCTAGGCTTGCGGCAAGTCTTTTTAACGCTATGACGGAGGTCGCGGACACTCGCGGCTGGTATACGTTGCCGGATTCTATTTATATCGCCCGCGCCAGGCTCGCTCAGGGCGCGCATCGGGTAACTATCGGCGCTAAAGAGTATAATGTAGAGATTAAATCAGGCGAGCGGCTGTTTATCGCGCCGCGCTTATATTGAACGAGCTACTAGAAGGGTCGAAATGCGCTTTGCAATCATAGCTATTTTGGCGATCGTCGGCATCGGGCTTGTTTCGTGCGCGCACAAAACCTCCGCCGTCGCCGCGCCGCAGTGGATTAACGGCGCGAGCGGCTACGAGCCAAGCCGCTATATTACGGGAATTGGCAGCGGCGTTAATCGGGATATAGCCGCCGATCGCGCCAGAAACGATCTGGCAAAAACGATCGGCGTGAATATAGAAAGTTTGGAGCGATCAAGAGTCTCAGGCGGCTCAAGCGGCTACGAGAACGTTTTTTCCAGCGCGGTAAACGTCCATGTAAGTCAGACGGTCGGCGGCGTCGAGATTGCCGATCGCTACTACGACGAAGATAATAACGTTTACTACGCTCTGGCGGTTTTGGATCGCGCAAAAAACGCTATGAATCTGAGCGCGGAGCTTTGGCAAAAGGAGCTTGCCCTCGAAGCCCTGCTTAACGAGGCGAGCAAAGAAACCGACGCGCTTGAAAAGCTGCGCGTATTAAGCAAAACGACCGCTTTGCTAAACGATCGCCGCTCGATCGCGGCGTTGCTGTCGGTTATCGACGCTATGCCGCCGCCGCCCTTTAACGCGGAGCGCGACATAGAGGCGCAAAGGCGCGCGGCTTTGCGAACGATAAAAATCTCCGTCGGCGGCGACTACGAGGGAAAAAAGATGCTGACCGAAGCGCTTGCCGACGCGGGCTTTACGCTTATCGATCAGACCAAAAGCGACTATCAGGCGATTGGATATTACAAGAACGAGGTTGGCTTGGATAACGGCTGGCAGTGGGCTACCGCGACGCTTGAAACCGAGATTGTCGATTACGACGACGGTTCTACGCGGCGCTTTTTTAGTTTCGTCGCCAAGGAATCCTCTCAAAACGCCGAGACCGCCAAAGAGCGCGCGCGGCGGAAGCTGCGAGAGGAGTTGGGCGAAAAGTTTTTTAACGCCGTCGTTTTTCACGACGAGCGCTGATATATTGGCGTTTGAATCGCGGGCGCGAAAAGAGAATAAAGGCGGCGGCGAAAGGGTTTCGACAAGCGATCGCGATCCTTTTGGCTGTTCGGCGACCACATTTTAAGCGTTGCGTTTTGTATGATACGAAAGCGCGTTTGGGACGCGACGCGAAATTTAGAAGGAGTTTCTTGTCGGATCCGTATAGTGGGGGAGAGGTAACGCCTCTATGACCCTTCTGCTTGTATACCTGTTATCGGCGCTGATTGTTTCGTTTATCTGCTCCATTTTAGAAGCGGTGCTGTTGTGTACGACGCATAGTTATATTCAGTCGCTTGGCAAGACCAATCCGAGCGGCGCGTCGGCGCTTAAAGCCGTCAAAAAGGATATGGACAAATCCATTTCGGCGATCCTTACGTTGAACACTTTCGCGCATACGATCGGCGCGGCGGGCGTGGGAGCGGAGGCGCAAAAGTTGCTTGGCGACAAGTATATGGCGATCGTCTCGATCATTCTGACGCTGCTGATTTTGTATCTGTCCGAGATCGCGCCGAAAACGATCGGCGCTAGATATTGGAAAGCGCTCGCGCCCGCTTCGGCAAAAGCAATCGCGGCGCTTATCATGATTACCTACCCTTTTACAATTGTCGCGGCGCTGATCGGCAGGATTTTTGGCAAAGAGAGCGGACATAGTCGTAAAACAAGTCGCGACGAGATTTTGGCGATCACGGAGCTTGGCGAGCAAAGCGGCGCGGTGCGCGAACAGGAAGCCGATCTGATTGAAAATCTGATGGCGCTTGATGAGGATAAAGTAAAAGATATATTAACGCCGCGGAGCGTGGTATTTGCGCTGCAAAAGGATATTCGCGTGAGCGAGGCGGCAAAAAAGACCGATATTTTTATCCGATCGCGCATTCCGATTTACGATCAGAGCATCGACGACGTGGTAGGCGTGGCGCATAGTAAAAAAATTATGGAAGAGGAGATATTAAAGCGCGGCGATCGCAAGATCGAGGAGATTATGCTGCCGATCTTTCGCATATCGGAAAACATACCCGTTATGAAGGCGCTGAATCTGTTTATACGTCGTAAGGAGCATCTGTTTTTGGTTGTCGATAGTTATGGGCAGACGGCGGGGATCGTTACTTTGGAGGACGCGATCGAGCAGCTTTTAGACGTGGATATTATGGACGAATACGATCAGGTTGAAGATATGCAGGAGTTTGCGAAACTCAAGATGAAAAATTGGCGAAAGACGGACGCTGCCAAGCCGACCGAGCAATCTTAGATCGCAACTCTCCTATATTTGGATAGTTCTTCTTTCCGTTTCTTCATAATAAATTGTTTCGCAAAAATACGAGAGGCGCGATATAATTTGATTATAGCAAAAAGAGAGGTAGTCAAGATATGAAAGAAAGCCAAAATCACTTAAACCATAAACAACGGGTTGATTTAGGCAGTTTTTACACGCCAAAAGATATTGTTGGATTGACCTCTTCTTTACTTCAAAAGAATGTTGAAAATATTACGGATTTTTCAATTTTTGATTCATCTTGCGGTTATGGTTCGTTTTTGACCTTAAAAATTAAAGCGAAACGCTTTATCGGCGCCGACGTTGATAAACAAGCCATAGACGAAGCCAAAAAAACAACAAAAGACGTTGAGTTTTTTGAGGGCAACTCGCTTCAAAATGTTGCTCGCCAAAATTATCAAATAACCGACGACGAAAAACTTATCATGATTGGCAACCCGCCATATAATGATACAACTTCAATAATTCGTCAAAGCATTAAAGATAAATCAGTTCAAGATGAGATTGACCAAGATATAAAAACTCGCGATTTAGGTATGTCGTTTTTACTTTCTTATGACAAATTGAAAGCCAATTATATCTGTGTTTTACATCCGCTCTCATATCTTATTAAGAAAGCAAACTTTACTTCGCTCGGCAAATTAATAAAAAATTATAAACTCATTGACGGAATTATTATCAGTTCGCACGAGTTTTCCGACACTTCAAGAGGAATGGCTTTCCCGATTTTAATTTCTCTTTATACAAGAGATAGAAGCGGTATGAATTATGAATATGTCAAAAATTATAAGTTCCAAACAAAAGAAAGAAAGACTTTTTGCTTGAACGATTTTGACACAATTGTAAATTATATCTCAAAATACCCTAATAAAAAATATATTTCCGATACAAGTAAACCAGTTGCCAAGTTTTATACTATGCGAGATATAAACGCCCTCAAAAGAAGTCGTACATTTATTGAAAACGATACGGCAAACACAGTTTATGTTATTATGGATAAACTGCCGTATTATTGTTATGTTGACGTTTTTAAAAAATACGCCGACAAATTGCCGTATTATTTCGGGAATTGCGATGTTATTATAAATCATGAAGAGTTTGAGAAAATAAAAGAGTGTTTTATTGCCGAAAGCGTTCATAATAACCAGATTCTAAAAAAACAGTTTAAGTTTCGCGATATTCCAAATGCTGGCGCAAAAATTGAAGAATATTTTAATAAACTATTAAGAAAACATATTTATGCCGCAAATTAAATTAAACCAATTCGAGCAAAAAATTGAAGTTCCGATTTTATTGACCGCGTCCAGCGGGAAAATCAGAGTTAAAAACCGCTCAATTATCAATGAATACGGAACGCCCGTCGCCGTTAAGCGCGACGGTTTTAAGCAAAGCAACTATATTGAGCGGCAAATTGGTTATGACGTTGTTAAAAAAGAGGCGGCGAAACTTGCAGAAAGTACTTTGCCAAGGACAAGTTTTGTTGGCGCTAATGGTAAGGAAAAAGCCCTTTATGAACTGTCAGAGTATATCTATCACTTTTATAAATGGGAAGTTTTAACGGATAAAAACTTAGACGAGACTGTTGAATATCTCAATAAAATTTCCAATGATAATTTGATTGATAATAGCGCTGAACTACAAATTGACCGAAGCCACCCAATCAATAAAAAAATAAATGGTTTTGATTTTGAATACACCCAGGTAAAATATCCGCGTAAAATATGAGCGGCGAGGCACATTCCTTGCAGATTTTTTTTAATAGATTCTGTTTTATACGCTATGGGGTCGTATTGATAACAGCCGCGACGTTCCAGTCCTTGATTCCAGTTTTCATCGCCCTCGTAAAAAAGATGTAGACATATTTGCCGCTCAATATCACTTGCAGCGTAGCGCTTGACGAAGGCTGAAAATTATTAACGTTGGTGCGGTCGAGAGGACTCGAACCTCCACGGGTCGCCCCGCCGCCGCCTGAAGACGGTGCGTCTACCAATTCCGCCACGACCGCGATAAAAGGCGCGATTATACAAAAATGCCGCTTGCGATTAGCGCTAAAGCGCCCGCGCTCCGCAGTCTGTTTTCATAAATTCAGCCGCGCTCTGAACCCAGTCGATATTAAGCCGTCAAGAAAGCAAATCGCAATCGCCGTTTTTCTCGGGAAGTTTTAAAGGCGAGGGCGCGCAGACGGCGTTCAAAGCGGCGATCGACGATCCAATTGCTTCCGACGGCGCTGAACGGCACTGGCTAAATCGCGCCGATCAATAACAAAACGACTTGTTTGGACAACCGCGTAACGATCGCAAAATGGGCTATACGCCAGCCGCCGCTTTTGATTCCGCGCTTGCCGCCACAATTGCCTCGGCTCTGGCAAGGGCGCGATCGATATGATCGCAGATATTCGCCTCTCCGATCAGTTTATGCAGTCCCGCCCTGCGAATGCTGCGATAGACATTATTATTAACGCCGCTCAAAACAAGCGTCGTTCCCTGTTTGGCGGCGCCGTTATGCAGCTCTTCCAGCGCGTTTAAGCCCGCCGCGTCCGCCATCGGCACATAGCGCATTCGCAAAATAAAGACTTTTGGCGGCTTGGAGAATATCCGAAGCGTGTCGCGCATGCGCTCGGCTACGCCGAAAAACAGCGGACCAAACAGCTCGTAAACCTCCGTTTCTTTTGGCACGATCTTTTTGCCGATCGCGTCGGGATCGCCCTCCTCGTCGCCAAGCGTGCTGTCGAGCGCGTCCTTGAAGGACTTTATCTGCGTGCCTTCCATCATCTTCTGGATAAACACAAGCGAAGCCATCGAAATGCCGGCCAAGATCGCTATGTTCAGATCGACCAGCACCGTCAAGGCGAGCGTCATAAACAGAACCGCCGCGTCGCTTTTGGGCGCTTTCAGGATCGATTTTATACGCTTAAACTCGCTCATATTCCACGCGATAACGACTAAAATCCCCGACAACGCCGCCAGCGGCACGCGCGTGATAAACGGCGCGAGAAAAAACATAATCAGTAGCAGCCACGCGGCGTGCATTATGCCGGAAACAGGCGTTTTCGCGCCGTTTTGAATGTTTGCGGCGGTGCGAGCGAGCGTGCCAGTTGCACATATCCCGCCAAAGAGCGCGCTTGCGATATTCGCTCCGCCCTGACCGATCAGTTCCGCGTTGGAGTTGTGGCGCGTCCCCGCCAAGCCGTCCGCCACCACCGCGCTAAGCAGCGACTCGATACCGGCTAACAGCGCGATCGTCAGCGCGCTTGGAAACAGCTCTCGAAGCCTCGCAAATGTGATTTCGGGAAACGCGGGCGCGGGCAGCACATTTGGAATGCCGCCAAAACGACTTTGAATCGTCTCGATCGGCAACGGATAAACGATGGCGAGCAGACCCATTGCGCCCACGACGACCACGGGACCGGGCACGCGCGGGATAAACCGTTTGCACGAGACAATAATAGCTATCGAGGCGAGCGCCACGGCGAGCGCGGCGAAGTTGATCGTATCGAGATGCTCGGCATACACGATAAGGCGGTGCAGAAAATCCGTCGGCAAATCGCCTTCGATAGTCAGCCCAAGAAAATCTTTCACCTGCGAAAAGAGGAGCAGTATCGCTATGCCGCTGATAAAGCCCGTGATCACGGGATAGGGGATAAAGCTGATAAGAATACCCGCCCTGCAAAAGCCAAGCGCCACCAAGATCGCGCCCGCCATAATGGTGGCGATCGCAAGCCCGTCGAAGCCAAATTGCGCGTTTACCATTGCGACGGTAACGACGAAAGCGGCTGTGGGACCGCCGATTTGAAACTTGCTGCCGCCGAGCGCGGAGATAAAAAAACCCGCGACGACGGCGGTAAACAGCCCTTTTTCGGGCGGTAGACCGCTTGCGATCGCGATTGCCATAGCCAGCGGTACGGCGATCACCGCTACGGTAAGTCCGGCGATCGAATCGGAGACGAAACTTTTAAGCGAATAGCCTTGCAACGAGTGCGCGATCTGCGCGCCGTATAGGTTGTGAACTGTTTTGAGAACGCCGCCAATTGTCATTGAAAGCCTTGCGGGTTTTTTGGGGTGAAACAATACTCTAAGACGCTTAGAGTTTTATTATTTTCGGCGTTTTTTTCGCCGAGCGCTCAAAACGGGCTTAAGTTTTGGTTAAGTTTTGTCTTTTTTCCTGAGAGCGGCGATCTGGCTTTTGATAAACGCGACAAAAGCCCGCCGTTCCTCTTCGTAGCTAAAAACGCGCTTAGGAAGTCAGCCGGCGTATAGCGATCTTGAGTTGGTCGATTAGGCTGCGCGAGGGCGCAAGATCAGACCTAGCTAAAATAGATAAGCCTTTTCAGTCTTGTCTAAGGCAAGCGTGGCTAAGATCGGCGACTTGTTATAAGGAACGTCGTTTGCGCTCGCCGTTATTCGTCCGAATTGCCAGAGAGAGAGAGAGAGAGAGAGAGAGAGCGGGAAGGTTTGCGCGGTATCAACTTTTAGCCAATCTTCTTAAACTACGCTTGTATTATTCCTTCTTA
This sequence comes from Helicobacteraceae bacterium, assembly GCA_031268655.1. GTDB lineage: Bacteria > Campylobacterota > Campylobacteria > Campylobacterales > SZUA-545 > JAIRNH01. Next base: position 17,386 of record JAIRWX010000058.1, read on the forward strand.
AACGTCTTATCCCATATTTTCGCTTTGTTGTCCCCAGCCGCTTTAGCTTTTGCGGACGAGTTTGTTCGCCAAAGATTATCTTATTTTATTCAGACCAAAAATAACCAATTTCCAAACAAGGGAAAAGACGATGGGTTTTAAATTGAAGTGGTTGAGAGCGGTTAATAAGATTGTCGATTGGACGCAAGCGATCAAATTCGATCTAAAAGACGCGGAGGCTTACTACAAGCGCGGACTCGCCAACGAGCGGTTGGGCGACTACGACAAAGCGCTCGCCGATTATACGCGGGCGATCAAACTTGATCCAAGCTTATCGGCGGCTTACGCCGGTCGCGGATGCGCTTACAGGACGCTTGGCGATCGCGGCAAAGCGCTCGCCGATTATACGTGGGCGATCAAACTCGACAAACTACGCGAACGCTTACAATAATCGCGGAAACGCTTACGGGAAGCTAGGCGATTACGCCAAAGCGATTGCCGATTTTAATAGAGCGATTGAAATTTTTAATATGACCGAGCAAATCGACAAATAAAATCTTTCTTTGGCTTATTGCGATCGCGGCAAAGCGTATAAAAATTTAGGCGATACAAAAAGGGCTGAACAAGAGGCAAAAAAAGCGCGAGAGCAGGGCAATAGTTGTAACCTGTCGGAAACGTTTGGAAAAGAATCAACGATATAACGCGCATAACGCCAAGTATAAATTCAAAGCGGATCGCAAGCGCCGCGATCCGCTTTTCAAAGCGATAAGCGCCAAAGAGCGTTTAGATTTTGCCCGCGTATTGCGGCGGAACTAGCGTTTTTGCCACGCAAGAATTTCGGTTGCCAAGTTTTTAAGTCTTGCTTAAGATAAACGGGGCTAAAGCGAGCGCTGTCATCGTTGAGTCTGCTGCGATCCGCCGCGCCGATAACGTTCCACGCCCCCGCCGATAGCGATTTCGAATAGATCCGCTTAACGCGCTAACGTCTTTCCAACTGCCGAATCAACGCGCAATCGCCAAGCTCGCACGCGGTTCTGGCGTCTCTGAGCGCGCTTCTTCCGTCTTTTGCCAGCGAGTATGTTTTGGCGCGATCAACATATATCGCGGCGTTGCTTTTATCGAGCAAAGCCGCTTTGTTCAGATCGCCGATCGCTTGTGCGTAGGCGCGTTGGCGGTTATACGCGGCGGCGCGTTTTACATATATTTGATGATTGTTTGGGTCTAGTTTAACCGCTTGCGTATAATCGGCGACGGCTCTCTTGAGATCGGTACTCAAAAGCGCGTCCGCTCTGTTGGCAAACGCGGGCGCGTATTTTGGGTTGAGTTTAATGGCGCGGTTGAAATCGGCGATCGCGCCGTTGCGGTTGTTTTGCCTGAGATATATCAGACCGCGCGCGCCGTAGGCTTCCGCGAGCGACGGGTCTATCTTGATCGCCTGCGTAAAATCCGCGAAGGCTTTTGAGTAATCTTTTAACTCGCCGCTTGACAGACCTCTGGCGCTGAAAGCCGCCGCGTACTTTGGATTTAGCCTGATCGCTTGGCTCAGATCGACGATCGCCAGACGATAGTTTTTCAAACCGTTGTACGCTTCGCCCCGCCCAAAATAGTACTCCGCGTTTTTAGAATCTCCTTGAAGAACCTGCGTAAAATCCGCGACCGCCTTTTGATATTCGCCGACGCGGTTATACGCAAAGCCGCGCCCGCCGTAGGCTTCAGCGAGCGTTTCGTTGGCTCTAAGCGCCCGCGTATAATCGGCGATAGCGTTTCTCGCTTCGCCGTTTTTCAAATACGCGTCCGCGCGCGCGCCGTAGGCTTCGGTGTAATTGGGACTAAGTCTGATCGCCCGCGTTAAATCCGCGATAGCTTTTTTCTGATCGCCGCTTTTGCTATACGCGACGCCGCGCTCGAAGTAGGACTTTTGATCGTTTGGCGCGACGGCAATCGCCTGCGTAAAGTCCGCGATCGCAGCGGGAAAATTTTTGCTTTCTGAACGTATTGCGCCGCGCCCAAAATGCGCCTCGCGCGAATTAGGGCTAACGTCAATCGCGGCGGCGTAGTCGGCGATCGCACTGCTTCTGTCTTTCAAGGCGACGTACTCGCCCGCGCGCGCGAGATAGCCGTTCGCCGATTTGGGATCGAGTTTAATCGTCGCCGTAAAATCCGCGACCGCCTTTTGGCGCTCGCCGCGCTCCGAGTAGATCTGTCCTCTGGCGGCGTATGCGGCGATATGGTTTGGATCAACCTCTATTGTTCTGGAGTAGTCCTCAAACGCTTTATCCGCGTCGCCCTGTCGTTGATAAGCCGATGCTCGCAAAAATAAGATCAGCGAATTATTTGGTTCTATCGCGCTGGCTTGATTGTAGTCCTCTATCGCCCGCGCGTAATCTCCCGTTTTAACGTTTACGTTCGCGTGGAACAGGTGCGCCAAAGCCTCTCCGCTCGCGTCGTATCTAGCGCCGCTAGTGTAATCGGCGATCGCTTCGCTCGCGTCGCCCAACCTGCCCAGCGCAAGCCCGCGTTTGAAATAGGCTTCGCTCAGATCCGCTTTCAGCTTGATCGCGGCGGAGTAATCGGCGATCGCTTCGCGCGTCGCGCCGATATTCAGATGAACGTTGCCTCTTGATAGATAGGCTTGATGACTTTTTGGTCTCAGTTTGATTACTTCCGTAAAATCCGCGATTGCTTTAGCGTACTCTTGCAGCGCGACATGTTCGTTGGCTCTGGTCATACGAGAGTCGGCGACCTGTCTTCCCAAATTGATCAGTAAGGTTAAATCCCCGATCGCCTTTTCATGCTTGCCGTCCATAGAGTACGCGGTAGCGCGTCCGCCGTAGGCGGCGTAGGCGTTTTTATCGTTCATGATCGCGAATGTGAAATCAACGATCGCTTTTTTATTCTCGCCTATTTGCAGGTAGAATAAAGCGCGTTCAATAAAAGGCGCGACCGCCTTCTGATTCGCCGCGATCCGATCGGCGTATTGTTTTAACGCGCCTTCGGGTTGAATCGCTAAATCTTCGGCTACGCATACCGAAGCGATTACAATCGCGCAAGCTAGACAGGTACGCATTGGACGGCCTTTAATAGTTAGATATTGAATACTATTTTAACTCAACTTTAGTTTATAAAGAGCGTAATTTGCCTAACGGATAAATTTTATCGTTTGCATCAATATAGCGGCTATTTTCGTAAAGACTTGACAGCGTCAGACTAAAGTTGTATGATGGCTATAAACTAAAGTTTGTGGGGTCAATCGATGGAAATCTTTGAAAAACTAACCAACCAATTGCGCGAAACGCTTGACGGCGCCGTAAGTCTCGCCCTTTACGCCAAAAATCCGGAGGTTGCGCCGCCGCATCTCTTATGGGCGCAACTAACGACAAGCGCTTCAACGATCAATCAAACGCTGAACAAGATAGGCGTAGATAAAGCGCCGATCGAGCTTGAAATCAGATCCGAAGCGTCGCGTCTGCCCGTCTCGTCGGGCGTTCGCAAAGAGAACGTCAAAATATCGCGCGATCTTGCCGAAGGGTTCGAAAAAGCCGAAGCCAAAGCCCGCGCGCTTGGCGACGACTATATCGCCGTCGATAGCTTTTTTTTAGCGAATATCGATCGTTTCGCGCCGATTCTTTCAAAATATCTCGACGTTTCAGAGTTTGTCAAAACGATTGAGTCAATGCGCGGCGGCAAAAAAATCGACGCGAAAAACGCCGAAGAGACGCTGGAGGCGCTTGGAAAATACGGCGTCGATCTAACCGCCAAGGCGCGAGAAAACAAACTCGATCCGTTGATTGGGCGCGACGAGGAGTTGATGCGGATAATGCAGATTTTGCTTCGCAAAACCAAGAACAATCCGATTTTGCTTGGCGATCCGGGCGTGGGGAAAACGGCGATCGTAGAGGGGCTTGCCGATCGGGTGGTCAAAGGCGACGCGCCTACAAGCCTGCTCAACAAGCGCGTGATCGCGCTGGATATGGGCGCGCTAATCGCCGGCGCGAAGTATCGCGGCGAGTTCGAGGAGCGCCTCAAAGCGGTGATTGACGAGGTAAAACAAGACGAGAACGTCATTTTGTTTATCGACGAAATTCACGCGATCGTCGGCGCGGGCGCGAGCGAAGGCGGTATGGACGCGGCAAATCTGCTAAAGCCCGCTTTGGCGCGCGGAGAGTTGCGCTGCATAGGCGCGACGACGTTAAAGGAGTATCGTAAATACTTTGAAAAAGACGCGGCTATGCAGCGGCGCTTTCAGCCCGTTATGGCTAGCGAGCCAAGCGCGGCGGAGGCTCTGGCGATTTTACGCGGACTGAAAGAGCGGCTTGAGGCGTATCATAACGTAACCATCGAGGATTCCGCGCTGGCGGCGGCGGCGAGACTGAGCGATCGCTATATCGCCGATCGATTTTTGCCCGACAAGGCTATCGACCTGATCGACGAAGCCGCGAGCCAGCTTAAACTTCAGATCGAATCTTCGCCCGCCGAGCTTGATCGCGCCAAGCGCGAGCAGGCAAGGCTGAAAATTGAAGCCGAAGCGCTAAAGATGGAAAAAAACGACAAAAACAAGGCGCGGCTTGCGGAGATCGCAAAAGAGCTGTCCAATGCCGACGAAAAAGCCCGCGCGCTTGAAACGCAGTTTGAGAGCGAGAAAAACGCGTTCGATTCGATTGCGCGGCTGAAGACAAAAGAGGAGGAGCTGAAAAGAGAGGCGGAGTTGGCAAAACGCGAGAGCGATTTCAGCAAAGCCGCCGAACTGGAATACGGCAAGATTCCCGCGCTCAGAAAAGAGCTTGAGCGCTTAAACGAGAATTGGCGGCGCATGCAAGAGAGCGGAACGTTACTGAAAAACAGCGTGGACGAGGACGCGATCGCCGCGATCGTGGCAAAATGGACGAATATCCCCGTAAACAAGATGCTTAAAAGCGAGCGGGAAAAGTTTCTGCTTGTCGGCGACGAGCTTGCGAAAAGCGTGAAAGGACAACCCGAGGCGATCGCGGCGGTCGGCGCGGCGATCAAGCGAAGCAAAGCGGGACTAAGCGATGAAAAACGTCCGATCGGCAGCTTTTTGTTTTTGGGACCTACGGGCGTGGGTAAAACCGAGACGGCAAAGACGTTGGCGCGGTTTTTGTTTGACGCCGATCGCGCGCTTGTGCGCCTCGATATGAGCGAATATATGGAAAAACACGCCGCGAGCCGTCTGGTAGGCGCGCCGCCCGGATACGTGGGTTACGAGGAGGGCGGGCAACTGACCGAAGCGGTGCGGAGAAAACCTTACAGCGTCGTGTTGTTTGACGAGATTGAGAAAGCGCACCCCGACGTGTTTAATATGCTCTTGCAGGTGTTGGACGAGGGACGTTTGACCGACAATAAGGGCGTAACGGTGGATTTCAAAAATACGATTTTGATTTTAACGTCAAATCTGGCAAGCCGCGAGATTATAGAGATCAAGGACGCGAAAACAAGACAAGAGGCGATATGGCGGGCGTTGCGCGCAAATTTTCGTCCGGAGTTTCTTAATCGTCTCGACGAGGTTGTCGTCTTTGATCCGCTTGGATTTGACTCGGTAGTAGAAATTCTGGATAATTTGATCGCCGAGCTTGGGCGGCGCTTAAGCGATCGGCAGATCGCGCTTCGGTTTAGCGACGAGGCGAAACGGCTGATCGCTAAAGACGGCTTTGATCCCGATTTTGGCGCGCGTCCCTTGCGTCGCGCTCTGAATCGCTTGGTCGAGGATCGCTTGAGCGATCTGATCCTGCGCGACGAGGCGAGGGAGGGATCGGTCGTTAGCTTCGAGGCGCAAAACGGCGAGATAGTCGCAAAAGTCGCATAACGCGATTTTGCGCGCGCAAAATAATTTTGAGTTATATAAGCGCCGCGTTTGGAAAATTTATCCGAATATGATCGCCGCCTAAAACAGAGCGTTAAATCGTTAAAAAAGACGCGAAACTCAGCCTGCGTTATTTATTGTTTAGCGACTTATTCAGCGCGAACGCGGCGTATTTTTGACAATCTTAACTATAATTGGCAAAAACGAGGTTTTGTATGAGTAAATATGCGCTTCTAAGCGATTTTGACGGCACGATCAGCGACGACGATTTCTTTTTCTATGTCGCCGAAAGGTTTTTTGACGCCGCCGCTTTAGCGCCTTGGCGGGCGTACCTGTCGGGCGAAAAGAGTCATTTTGACGCTCTTAAAGAGATGTTTGGTTTGCTTCGTTTGCCGCAAGACGAATTTGATCGCTTTGTGGCGGGCGTTAGAATCGATTGGCGCGCCGCGTCGGTTTTTACGCTCTGCCGCGATCGGCAAATACCGATTTTTATCGCCAGCGCGGGGTGCGACTACTATATCAAAAAGCTGATCGGCGATCTGATCGAGGAATTTCATATAACCCTGTTAAGCAATCGCGGCGAATACAGCCAAAGCGCGGGCTTGACGATGATCGCGCCGAATACAAACGATTTGTTTTATGATCCGCTGACGGGCATATCGAAATATAAGCTGGCTAAAAGTCTCAAAGATCAAGGTTATACTTTGATTTTTGCGGGCGACGGCTTGCCAGATTTTGAATCGGCTAGGATTTCGGACGTAGTTTTCGCAAGAAAAGCCTTGTTGCAAAAATGCAAAGAGGCTAATATAAAAACTAAAGAATTCAGTAATTTTGACGACATAGCGTCGTTTTTGAAGGAGCATATATGATTATCGCGCCCGCGACAAAACAGATCAACATTCCGTATCTATTAAAAATTGGCGCGGGAAAGATGGATAGAATCGGCAAGTATCTGTTTGATAAGGAGATGAAAAAGATCGCGATTTTTACGAGCAAAAACACTATAAGTCTGATTGAACCTCGTTTCTCCGACGCGCTTAAAGAGTACGATATAAAGATAGTAGAGCGGAAGCTCGCGGAATCAATCGATCTGGAGGTAGTGGCGCATAGCGCTTTTTCGCTTCCGCGCGAAACGGACGCGATCGTAGGAATCGGCGGCGGCAAGGCGTTGGACGCGGCGAAATACGCGGCGTTTTTACTGCAAAAGCCGTACATCTGTACGCCCACAATTCTCTCAAACGACGGTTTCTGTTCGCCCGGCTCGTCGCTGCTGGTGGAGGGCGGGCGCAAATCGGTTAAATCCAAAATGCCTTTTGGAGTTGTGATCGATCTGGATATTATCAAAGTTTCGCCGCCAAATTTTTTATATTCGGGCGTTGGCGATATGGTTTCAAAAATCACCGCGCTGTTTGACTGGAAAGAGGCGTTTGATCGCGGACTTGATCGCTTTAACGATTTCGCGTCCATGCTTTCGTATAACTCGCTCGATCTGCTCTTTTCTAAACGCGGCTACGACATTTACGCGCTGGAATTTCAGCGATCGCTCGCCACTTCGCTGACGATGAGCGGCATCGCTATGGAGGTTGCGGGTTCGTCGCGCCCCGCGAGCGGCTCGGAACATCTGATTTCGCACGCGCTTGATTCGATCTGTGTCAAGCCGAAACTGCACGGCATTCAGGTAGCGATCGCCTCCTATCTCTGCGCGCTTTTGCAAAACAATCCAAACGCGCATCTTATAAACGAGATTTTGGAAAAAACGGGTTTTTGGGAGTTTGCCGCGCGCGATCCGATCGCCAAAGAGGAGTTTGTCGCCGCGCTGAAGCTCGCGCCGACGATCAAAAGCGACTATTACACGGTTTTAAGCGAAAAGGTCAGCTATGATCGCGCGGCGGATTTAATAGCGACCGATCAAGCGCTGAAGCGCGTTATCCGTTGATCGCGATCGACGTTTTGCGTTAGCCGACTTTAACCGCGACGCGCCTTTGCGCGATTGATCGTCGGGCGCTCCTTGCTTCGCCCGCGATCGCTCGCTTTTGGATTCGCCGCTTTCGCCGCCGCGTTTTATTCGTCGCGCTCCGCCAGATTCCCTTTAATATGGTAAAACAGATTGGGGTGTTCTTTGCGAATGCGCTCCACAAGCGACTCAATATCCACCTCCAAAATGCGGGAATCGCGGTTTTTCGAAAGTCTGCCCTCAAGCTCGCCAATCGCTACCGCCCAAACGTCGCCGAAATCTACGGGCAAATTCCGCCAAATAGCCTTTTCAAGTTTCAAACTAAAATTTTCGCTCGATACGCCATGCAGCGAACGAATAAATTGCATAAACGATTCGATATTTGTCAGCGCGTGTATCTTTCCGCTTTCATCGACGATAAACCACGGCGTGTCGGCGTTCCACTCGCCGCTCAACAGCTCCAATGTTTTTTTATTTGGATCGTCCGTGCCGCCAAGCCGCAGTACGGTTCTGCCGCTGTGCGCAAGATCGAGCGATTTCGCTATCTCGTCGATCTGTTTCTGCACGGCTTTTCCGATCGTCGGCTCTTTCATGAGTTCCTTTCCAATCCTACTTTGCTAAAATAATGCCAAACAAGGGCTGAAGGTTTGTATGGAACGTGTCGTAGAGGTTGAGAAAATCGCGTTTGACAGCGCGGAAGACGCGAGTTTGCGTCCAAGCGAGTGGGACGGTTACATAGGTCAGAGCGCGATCAAAAGCAATCTGCGGGTTTTTATCGACGCGGCGAAAAAGCGAAAAGAGCCAATCGATCATCTGCTGTTTTTCGGACCGCCCGGTCTTGGCAAAACCACGCTCGCCTATCTGATCGCCCGCGAAATGGGCGCAAATATCAAAACTACGGCGGGACCTATGATAGAAAAAAGCGGCGATCTAGCCGCGATATTGACCAATCTGGGCGAGAACGACATTCTTTTTATCGACGAAATACACCGCCTGAGCCACGCGATCGAAGAGGTGCTGTATCCCGCTATGGAGGATTATCGGCTCGATATTATTATCGGAAGCGGACCAGCCGCGCAGACGGTTAAAATCGATCTGCCCCGTTTTACGCTAATCGGCGCGACGACAAGGGCGGGAATGATCAGCAATCCTTTGCGGGACCGTTTCGGCGCTCATTTCAGAATGCAGTTTTACAATCCGTCGGAGCTTGCGCAGATCGCCGACCGCGCCGCAAACAAACTTGGGAAGCCGATCAAAAAAGACGCGGCGGACGAGATCGCCAGACGCGCGCGCGGCACGCCGAGAATCGCGTTGCGTTTATTGCGTCGCGTGCGCGATTACGCGGAGGTGGAGGGCGAGACGGCGATCAGCCGCGATCGCGCCTACGCCGCGCTGGACGCTTTGGGAGTCAACGAGTACGGCTTTGACGCGCTGGATCTGAAACTGCTGGGGTTGCTGGTGGAAGCGCGGGGCAGGGCGATAGGGCTAAACACGCTCGGCGCGGCGCTAAGCGAAGACGGCGCGACAATAGAGGAGGTTATAGAGCCGTATCTGCTCGCCAACGGCTATTTGGAACGTACCGCCAGAGGAAGGATCGCCACTATAAAGAGCTACGAGGCGTTAAAACTTTCGCCGCCAAGCGTCTCCAATCAAGCTAAACTGTTTTGAGCCGCCAACGCGATCGGCGCTATTGTTTTGCCTCGCGTTTTAAGCCCGCTGTTTAAGATTTATTTGGATACGATGCGCGCCGAAGTTTTAGCTAAAGTCAAAGCCCTAAAGAGGAAGTTATGGAAGACAAAACAATGGAAATATTGGAAAAATATCTGGATAAAGATTTTCGCGTATCTCCAATGGCCCCAAATAGGTCCAC
>JAIRWX010000035.1 GCA_031268655.1 Helicobacteraceae bacterium
GCGCGGGGAATCGTGCCGGGGCTTGCGGTAATTCTGGTCGGTTCGGACGCGGCGAGCGAGCTTTACGTGCAGATGAAAGCCAAAGCGTGCGAGGAGGTCGGCGTATATTCCGTCGTGCATAAAATGCCCGAAAATCTTACCTTGCGAGAGATTATCGACACGATCAAGATGATGAACGCCAATCCGTTTCTGGACGGCATTCTGATACAGCTTCCGCTGCCAAAACATATCGACGCGAGCGAATTGCTCGAACAAATAGCGATCGGCAAAGACGTGGACGGCTTTCACCCGCATAATTTTGGCAGGCTTATAGAGGGGCTGGACGCGTTCGCGCCTTGTACGCCGCTTGGCGTGATGAAACTGCTTGAAGCCAACGGCGCGGAGGTTAAAGGTCTGAACGCCTGCGTCGTCGGCGCGAGCAATATCGTGGGCAAGCCAATGGCGGCAATGCTGCTCAACGCGGGCGCGACGGTCGATATTTGCCATATTTTCACTAAGAATCTCGCGGAACATACAAAACGCGCCGATCTGCTCGTGGCGGGCGTTGGCAAAGCCGGCCTGATCAAAGCCGATATGGTCAAAGAGGGCGCGATTGTCGTCGATATAGGCGTGAGCAAAATCGACGGAAAGCTATACGGCGACGTAGTTTTTAACGAGGTCGCGCCGAAAACTTCGTGGATCACTCCCGTTCCGGGCGGCGTAGGACCAATGACAATCGCTATGCTTTTATCCAATACGATCAAAGCCGCCAAAGCGCGTACGAGCGCGTAAAATCAATACAAGAAAGAGCCGTATGAACAAAGTAAAAAAGACGTTATTAAAATTGTACCGTTTCAGCAACTCGTGGACGGGAACAATTGTTATCGTAGCGCTTGCGATATTCTTTTTCGCGCAGGCGTTTGTGATCCCAAGCGGCTCTATGAGAAGCACCCTGCTCGAAGGCGATCATCTGATCGTCAAGAAGTTTATCTATGGCGTTCCAACGCCTCATATTCCTTGGCTGGAGGTAGCCATTCTGCCCGACTTTCGCGGCGACGGACATCTGATTGGCGGCGACGGACCAGAGCGCGGCGACGTTGTGGTGTTTCGCTTTCCCGACAATCCAAAGCTACACTACGTCAAGCGGTGCGTGGCGATCGGCGGCGACGGCGTGATGCTGCGCGGAGATACGCTCTACATTCGCCCCAGCGAAGGCGCAGAGTTTATTCGCGCCAATTACGACAAAAACTTGCTGGAGGTTTTTGGCGACGAGCTGTGGGTGAAAAACCCGTATAAAAGCGAGCATAAAGGCGTGCAGTACGACGAGACGGCTAGATCGCGCGGGGCGCTTCCGACCGAAATGTATCTATTCGGTCCGATCACCGTGCCGCAGGGACGTTATTTTATGATGGGCGACAACCGCGATCACAGCGCCGACAGCCGCTTCTGGGGCAGCGTGCCGTACGATCTGATCGTGGGCGCGCCTTGGTTTTCTTACTTTAGCTGGGAGTCGAGAAGCTACGAGGATATAGCCGAAAAGAGCGTGTTTCAAAACGACTACGAAACCCTACGGAGCGTTTGCGGCGACGACATAGACGTTAAAAGCGCCGAATGCAAGAAAAAATGGGACAGAGAACGCTATAAAGTGCGGTGGGATCGCGTAGGTTTGACGCTCAAGGGGTTAGAAGAGCTTATATGAACCTGTTTGACGGGTTCGATCCCATTCGCGTTTTGGGTATGGTTTTGGCGCTGCTGATCGCCGTGATCGGACATGAAATTATGCACGGCGCGGCGGCTTATATGTTCGGAGACTCGACGGCAAAAAAGCAGGGCAGGTTGAGCCTCAATCCGATCAGACATATCGATCCGCTTGGCACGATCGTTTTGCCGCTTCTGCTGCTATTCAGCGGCGCTAACTTTTTGTTCGGCTGGGCGAAACCCGTACCGATCGACGTTCGCCGCGTTTTGGAGCGCGGCAACGGGGCGATGGTCGTCGTCTCGCTGGCGGGAGTCGCCTTCAATCTGTTCGCGGCGTTTTTAGCGGCGAATTTGCTTGATATGCTGTTTAGCGCCGACGGCGAGCCGAATCTGCTGTTTTTTCTGCTTTTGTATCTGGTTATATGGAACGTTGTGCTGGCGGTTTTCAATCTACTGCCCGTGCCGCCTCTCGACGGCGCGAACGCATTAGCCTATATAGCGTCCGGATTTGGTTTTTACGGCGTAGCCAGAGTCTTTAATCGCATTGGGGCGTATGGATTTATCATTTTGGCTCTTATTTTATTGACTGATCTTAAAATCCCGCTGATAATGGCGATGCGGTCGCTGATCGATCTTATGATCGGCGGCTGACGCGCATTTTGCCGATGAGTCCGCACGCGCCCGTTTTGTCGGAGGAGGTAGCGTCGCTGTTTGAACGGATAAACGAGGGGCTGATCGTCGATTGCACTTTAGGTTACGGCGGACACGCCGAAAAATTGCTTGAGCGGCGCTCGCGCATTAACTACATAGGTATCGATCGCGATCAAAAGGCGCTCGACTATTCGACTGCGCGGCTTGCGAAATTCGCGGACAGATTCAGGGCGATCAAGGCCGCTTTCGCCGACGCGATCTTGACGATCAAAGAGCCTATAGCGGGCGTTTTAGCCGATCTTGGCGTTAGCTCGCCGCAACTTGACGATCGCGATCGCGGTTTTGGTTTTAATTCGCCGTCGCTCGATATGCGAATGGATCAAAGCGCCCGCTTTAGCGCCGCCGATATTGTAAACGGCTGCGACGAAAGCGAGTTAAGCCGCCTGCTTTTTGAATACGGCGAAGAGCGCGCGGCGAACAAAATAGCGGCGCTGATCGTACAAAATCGCCCGTTTTACAGCGCGAAAACCTTGTCCGATCTGATCGCCGCGCGTTTGCCGCGAGGCAGAATCCACGCCGCGACGCTGACCTTTCAGGCGATCAGAATCAAAGTAAACGACGAGCTAAAACAGCTTGATTCGCTGCTGTCGGCGCTGGAGATCGCAAAGCCAAAAGGCGCGGTCGTGTGCGTAATATCTTTTCATTCGCTTGAAGATCGCGTCGTAAAAAGCCGCTTCAAGCGATGGGCGCGCCGATGCGTATGCCCGCCAACCGCATGGCGCTGCGAATGCGGCGGCGCTTGCGAGCTAGGCGAGATATTAACCGCCAAACCAATTATCGCCGACGCGAGCGAGACACGATCAAACCCAAGAAGCCGTAGCGCGAAACTGCGCGGCTTTTTGTTTAAGGACGCTTATATTTTGTAAAACGCGGGCGCTCGCTTTTTGGCGACTCCAAAAAGAGTCTTTTTGCGTAGCCGTTCTTTACTCGCGCTATTTCGTTCCGGCTGTTTACGACGTTTTGCCAGCCCGAATAAGGGCTTTGCGAAGCAAAGACCAGGGCTGGCAAAATGTGGCGGAGTTTTGGCGTGGGAATGGAGCAAAGCGGAATGACCTAGTCAAAACGGAGCCCGAGCCGCCTACTGGCGGCGAAGCGTAAACAGTCCTGTTATGCGCAGTATATTTTTTGCTATTCAAATATTACTTTTGCTAAATAATTAAATATAAATTCTGATGCTTCATCATATATTTCATCTGATGCATCAACCAATATACCAATATTTATACTTTGATTTATTCTATAGAAATAATCTGATAATGAATAATAACTTACACTGTCATTTCCTTGAGAATTATTAAGATTAATTTCTATTGGTAATTCAATACCAATATTTTTATTTTCTTGATATTGTACACATGTTGTTATATAGAGTCCTTTCGATCCACCCATATTCTGATATTTCGATTTATCTTCATATGTAAATACATCATAATGATGGGAACCAATTATACGTTCTTTGTGTTCAATAATAGGATAAGTAGAACATTTTTCATCAATAAATTCATCATATGATAAATTATTTAAATTGAACTCAATTAGTATTGAAATACCAATTTGGTGTTTTTGTTTCGATAGGATCCGATCTGGTATTATCATACAAAAACTTTTTTTGTTAGCCAGTCCAATCATGCGTACATTCCATGTAGGAACAAGAGGAAATAAACTTCCTAATATTCTACTGCGTAAATAATATTCATTATTACTTTTTAATATTTCCCATGTTTGACTATCTGTATAGTTATTATTAGATGAAGGCTCT
>JAIRWX010000029.1 GCA_031268655.1 Helicobacteraceae bacterium
GCTTAATTGCGCGTAGGTAACCAGAGGGGCGTAGTCTTTAACCGCCGCGCTTAAGGCGACGTCATACTCGTTTGCGTTAAGATCGGGATGTATTATCGCCTCTACTATTCCGTCGCCGGCCGCTTTAACGCCAAGCCGCAACGCGGCTAAATCCATCATACCCGTATAGCCGACTCCAATAATGTAATGATTGCTTCTAAGCGGTTTAACGATATGTTTTACGTTAATTGAGGTAAATAGATTAAGCAGGGCTACTTTCAATAGATTGATCGCGTATTGGATCGCAAACGTCTTTATAACGCTAGGCGCAAGATATAGTTTTTCGTACTGAGTTCTTATAAAAGGGATTTGATATTCGTTAGCAAGTCTAACCGCAACTTTGAAAATTGACGGGATCGCGTGAATGTGAACGTGCGAATCAAGATGATCTATGCGGCAAACTTTTTTCGCGAGCTCGATTTGCGCGCGAAACTCCGCTTCAACGGCTTGCAAAAAGGCGCTATTGTTTGATCGCGCCAAAACGCCTAAAAAGCCGCGCTTGAACCCGCCGTTTTGATCGACAAGAGCCGAATCGCGTATCAGCGCCGTTCCCTCGACGATATTCAGATGAATCCCTACGCTAAGATTCGGACAGCTCCGTATAATATCGATCGCCTCGTCAAAACATTCGCCGTTTACCAACAGGCTTGCGCTTCGTAAAACGCCGTTTATATATCCGTCCAAAATTGCTATATTACGAGCGCGGCTGATTCCGAGATCGTCGGCGTTGATAATTAAAACTTTGTGCATTTCTAATAACATAATTATTGCTTCCAAAGCGGTTTAGCAATATGTTTTACGTTAATTGCGGCAATGTAGATTAATGGGGGGGGGGGGGGACGCTCTCATTTGTTTCTCAGCGCGTTTTCGATAAAAGCGAGAATCACTCGGTTCGGATTTTGCAAACGGCTGGTAAATTCGGGGTGAAACTGCACCGCGACAAACCACGGATGATCGCGCAGCTCTATCGCCTCGATCAACCCTTTGGCTTCGCCGCTTACGATCATGCCCGCGTTTTCAAACGCCGTTCTGTATTTGTCGTTCGCTTCGTAGCGGTGGCGGTGCCGTTCGTATATCTTTTCCGCGCCGTCGTAAGCCTTCGCCAATCTGGAGCCTGACTTGAGATTGCACTCGTATTCGCCCAGCCGCATAGTGCCGCCCATCGGACTTTGGCGCGTGCGAATCTGCTTGTCGCCGTTTTGATCGATAAACTCGTCGATCAGATAGATAATCGGTTCTTTGGCGTTCTTGTCAAACTCCTGCGACGCGGCGCCGTCGATACGCAAAACGTTTCGCGCAAATTCGACCATCGCCAGTTGCAAGCCAAGACAGATGCCCAAAAAGACCTTGCCGTTTTCTCTGGCGAATTTGATCGCCTTGATTTTGCCCTCGATCCCGCGAGAGCCAAAACCGCCCGGAACCAGCGTCGCGTCGGCGCTTTCGAGCGCTTTTAGCGCGTCGGCGCTTTCCAACGCTTCGCTGTCTATCCATTTCAGGTTGATTCTCGCGCTCATGTGCGCCCCCGCGTGAGTCAAAGCCTCGATCAACGACTTGTAGCTCTCCTTTAACTCCAGATATTTACCGACGAAAGCCACGACAACCTCCCGCGACGGCTCTAAAATGTTTTTGACGAGCCTTTTCCACTCGCGCAGATTTGGCTTGAGATCGCCAAGATCGAAGGTTTTAGCGATCGGCTTTAGCAAGCCGTCGTCGTAAAACTTCAGCGGCATCTCGTAAATGCTTTTCGCGTCGATCGCCTCGATCACGCAGTCGGGATCTACGTCGCACGCCTCGCTCAGTTTTTTCTTCATCTCTTTCGAGATCGGCTTTTCGCTCCTTAACACGAGCATATCCGGCGATAAGCCGATGCGCCTAAGTTCCTGAACGGAGTGCTGGGTCGGCTTCGTTTTAAGCTCGTCCGCCACCGCCAAATACGGCACAAGAGTTACGTGTATGTTGAAAACTTTGCTTTTGAGTCTGTGTTTAAGCTGCCTGATCGCCTCGTAAAACGGCAAGCCCTCGATGTCGCCAACCGTGCCGCCAAGCTCCACCACAAGCGTACTAGCCTCTTTGCCGACCGCTTTGATCCTGCGGATAATCTCGTCGGTTATATGCGGTACGACCTGAATCGTTTTGCCAAGATAGTCGCCGCGCCGCTCCTTTTCAATCACGGTTTGATAGATCTGCCCCGTTGTGAAATTATTGCGTTTGGAGAGCGTAGCGTCGATAAATCGCTCGTAATGTCCCAAGTCTAGATCGGTCTCGCCGCCGTCTGCGGTTACAAAAACCTCTCCATGCTCGAGCGGACTCATCGTACCCGGATCTACGTTGATATATGGATCAATTTTGAGCATGGAAACGCGATGGTTCGCGTTTCTCAGCAGCGCCGCCACGCTCGCGCTGGTAACGCCTTTGCCAAGACTTGAAAGCACGCCGCCCGTTACAACGATGTAGTTGGTCATTTTGAGCCTAAACTTTATGAAAGCTAAGAAGGAAGGCATTCTAGCCAAGAGACGATTAAGCCGTTTTCGCTAACATTCGCATGCCAAAGCCTCGGCGCGTTCGACGACCAAGGGCAAATAGCGGCGGAAAGCGGGTGATATTTTCAGTGCCTGGAGTAAAAGTAAAAGAGAATGAAACTTTTGAGGAAGCCTATCGCCGCTTCAAAAAACAGGTCGATCGCAATCTGATCGTAACCGAAGCCAGAGCGCGCAAAAACTTTGAATCCAACGTGGAAAAGAAAAAAAAGCGCAAAATCGCTTCGCGTAAGAAACAGCTCAAACGGCTCAGTATGATGCGCCGTTACGAGTCCCGCTTATAACGCCAAAACTTTCGGCTAAAGACGCGCTTTAGCCGAAAGACGCGCGCAAATCAGACCTTCGCTACAATCGCTCTTTGCAATGACGACAATCGCGCGATCTCAAGGTTATGAAAATGCGGGATAATGTAATATATTTTGGCTATCTCGCGCTAAGATCGGCGCTAAACTTTACGCCGAAGTTTATTATCAAAGCGTCCGCGTTTTGTTTGGCGCGCGCGGCATATTATATCGATCGCAAACACACGGCGATCGTCCATAAGAATTTAGAGTTTTTTTTGGGCGACAGATACGATCCGTTCGCTAGAAAGAAGATCGCCAAAGCGACCTATTATCGTTTTTTGATCTATCTGTTTGATATATTAAAAACTCGCGGCAGAGACAAGAGCGCGCTCAAAACGATTGTGAGCGTCGAAAACGAGACGATACTATTAGACGCGATTAACGACAACGAGAAAATTATTCTGCTAACGGGACACTACGGATATTGGGAACTGATCGCGCAATATATATGCGCGACGTATCGCCCGTTTGTAACAATCGGCGAGAAATTGCGCGATTCGCCGAAACTGACCGCGGAACTAAAGCGTTACAGGGAGCGTTGCGGCTTGGAAGTTATAGAAAAAAAAGGCGCGATGCGTCTGATCGCAAGAGCGTTAAAAGAGGGCAAGATCGCTGGATTTTTGCCCGATCAATCGACGCAAAACGGAGTAAAAACGAAGCTGTTCAATCGCGATCTGACTTGGCTCGATAGCGCCTCGAGACTCGCGAGACAGTTTGACGCTGTCGTTATTCCATGTTTTATAACCACCGACGATTTCAAACGTTACGCGCTATTTTTCATGGAGCCTTTGCGCCCCGATCACAGCGCCGACAAAGAGCGGGATATCGAACGAATGGTAGCTGGGGAGGCGCTTAGTCTGCAAAAAGCGATCGAGCGCAACCCCGAAGAGTATTTCTGGTTTCATAAGCGAATGAAGCGAGAGATTAAGGGCTTTTACGACTAAACGTTCATGCCGCCTGTACGACCAAAGCCCTCGATAATCGGCGCGATCGATAGACTAAGCGTCTCGTGTTTCATCGGGCGCATTTTGCAAAATTGGATATATTTGCGCTTTCAATAGCTAGGAGTATTTTTGGCGATCAAATTACTAAAGGAGCTTATAGCCTGCCCAAGCGTTACGCCAAGCGAAGCGGGCGCGTTCGCGCCGATCGTTGCGGCGCTGCGCGATTTCAAAACCGAAAGAATGGATATGAACGGCGTTTCAAATCTCTGGCTTACCCGCGACGGAGGCGATTGTAACGCGCCGCATTTATGTTTTGTCGGACATATCGACGTGGCGCCGGTCGGCGAAGGGTGGCAAAGCGATCCGTTCGATCCGATCGAGAAAGAGGGGCGCGTATTCGGGCGCGGCGCGCAGGATATGAAAAGCGGGGTCGCGGCTTTCGTCGCCGCGTGCGCAAAAACGCCCTACAGAGGAAAGCTGTCGATCCTATTAACCAGCGACGAAGAGGGCGACGCGATCTGGGGGACAAAAGCGGCGCTGGAACGCTTGAAAGAGCGCGGGGAGCTTCCCGATTTCGCCATAGTCGCCGAACCAACGTGCGAATCGGTTTTCGGCGACGCGATTAAGATCGGCAGACGCGGCTCGATCAACGGAACGCTTGTCGTTTCGGGCAGATGCGGACACGTCGCCTATCCGGAAAAAATCGACAATCCGATCGATAAGTTAGCCCGTTTGCTGCCGTTTTTAAGCGGCGCGCAGCTTGACGACGGCGATGATTTTTTCGCGCCTTCGCGCCTGATTTTCAGCGATATTCGCGGCGGCTACGAAAAAACCAATCTTACGCCCGCGAGCGTTAAACTGACGTTCAACGTCCGCAATTCGACGCATACGACGGAGCGCTCGCTTAGGGCTTTCATGGAAAACGCGCTGAAAAACGCGTCGATCGCGGACTATGACATCGCCCTAACGACAAGCTCTTTGCCTTTTATCGCCAAAGACGAAAGGCTAATCGGCGCTTTAAGCGCGGCGATCAAAGCGAAGGTCGGCGCGACTCCCAAACTGTCAACCGCCGGAGGCACAAGCGACGCTAGATTTTTCGCCGCTTTGCATATACCCGTCGCAGAGTTCGGCGTAAAAAACGACCTGATTCACGCGGCGAACGAAAGCGTAACGATCAAAGAGGTCGGCGACGCGGCTCTGATCTTCGGCGATCTGATCGGGCGAATAGGCGAGATCGATCTATGAGCTATGCGCTTGACAAATCCGCCTTTGCGACCGCTCGCGCAACAGACGTTCCGATTTGCGCGAGGCAGACGAGACGATGAAAAAAATAGCGATCAGCGTCGGCGATCTGAACGGAGTCGGCTTTGAGATTGCGCTAAAGGCTCATAGCGCGACGCGATCGCTGTGCGAACCTATCTACTGCGTTTCGCCGTCAAACGCCAAAAACGCCGCCGACGCGCTTGGGCTGAAACTTAACGGCGACTTTAATCTTGTCGGACAGGAAGACGCAATCGCCGTCAAGCCCGGACAGATCGACGCCGCGGCTGGGAGGGCGAGTTTTGACGGCTTTGTTCAAGCGGTCGATTTGACGTTAAGCGGCGAGGCGGACGCGGTCGTAACGCTGCCGATCAACAAGGCTTCGTGGAGCGCGGCTAGACTGCGATACAAAGGACATACCGATTACCTGCGCGAACGCTTTGGCGCCGATTTGATTATGGCTCTCGGATGCCGCAAACGCTACGTCGCGCTATACACCGATCATATTCCGCTTCGCGCGGTCGCCGATCGCATTGACGCGAAGCCGTTAAGCGACTTTTTGATTCGCCTTTACCCGTTTGCGAGAACGAAACCAATCGGCGTTTTGGGCTTAAATCCGCACGGCGGCGACGGCGGCGCGATTGGCGACGAGGACGCGATTATCGAGCGAGCGATAGCAAAGGCGAACAAAACGTTAAAGCTATCCGTTTACGAGGGAGCGATCTCGCCTGACGCGGCTTTCGCGCCGAAGGCGTTGGAACGCTACCTTTTTGTCGTCGCTATGTATCACGATCAGGGGCTGGCGCCGCTGAAAGCGCTGTTTTTTGACGAGTCGATCAATATTACGTTCGGGCTTCCTTTTATAAGAACGAGCGTCGATCACGGCACCGCGTTTGACATTGCTTACAAAAACCAAAACCCGTCGCCGACAAGTTATCAAAACGCGCTTAACGCCGCGCTGAGGGGACTAGCGGGGATAAAGATTTAACCTTTGGGATTAAAAGCCAAACGGTTTGCGCGCGTCGGCATATACGCCAAACGCGTCGAGCAGCCGCAAATTAACCGCGCTACCTTTCTGGATGAGTTCGGTTTGAAAACCGGCTTCTTGCGCAAACTTTGCTCAAAGTTTATACAGCGACAAGAAAGCGAATGCGGCTTAAAGATGAATAATGCGCTTGTAGCCAAGCCTCGCGCCCTCTATAGGGTTTTTACCTAATAGGGTTTTTACCTATCGCATACCGCTGCAATGCGCCCGCCAAAGCCCAGCCTATCTCGACTGTTGTAGCTTCCGTTTTCGCTCCGAATATGCTATGGGCGAGAATCCCCCTCCCCGCTCAAAAAGTTACGGCGCCCATTTTTGCTCTAATCCGCTACAATTAAGAACATAGGATTTCTAGCGGAGCGGGTGTTGTAGCTCCCGTTTTCACTCCGATACGCAACGCCCGCCCCTCCTCGCAAACAATGCGCGGCAAACCCCGCGCACGGCCGACGTATTTAAACCTTATGACAATCAAGACGAACTGGCGGCGCTTTATAAGAAACATATCGATCGGCGAACGCTTTTGCAACGCCAATTTAAGAAAGCGAACGCTCGGCGTTACTACAAAATTGACGCGCCGTTCAAACAATGTCGTTCCCGCGCCGTACGATCTTCAAGCGGTCGCGCTAAAGCGGGGCGACGGCGCAATTCGCGTTCTTTACGCTTTTTGCTCAAGCGCTTTAACGCCGTTTTTCACAAAAGTTAGGACTATGCGAAAATAGTTAATTTCTCGTAAATTTTTGCAATGTAACGCGCTTTGCGGATCGTTTCTGTATTGCGCCGAGCGCTCTACTTTAAGATAGCGGTTATGCAATAACAGTTTATGTTAATCGGATAAAAGAATACGGGGGAAGCGCAATGAAAAAAAGAGCGCAAGGTTAAGATTGAACAAGGAGAAACGCCAATAAAAAAGCGGCGGACCGTTAAGAACCGCCGCTTGTGCGCGTAAACGAATTGCGCCGCTTTACGCGAGCGGTATAACCGCCCGCAAGATAAAGCGTCGCAAGACTCGCAATCGGTAAACGCCGTTAGGCGCGTTGTTAGCTTAGTTAAAAGCTACTTTCAGACCAAG
>JAIRWX010000039.1 GCA_031268655.1 Helicobacteraceae bacterium
TCGTGATATTTCAGATCGCCCGTAATCAAAATATCGCAGGCAATTTCGCCGATCATGCCGCCGCCGCTTCCAGAGCAGAACGCGACGCGGTAAATCTTGCGCCGTTCCGGCTCGACAATCGATTTCACGCCGCCGAAAGCCGCTCCGACAAGCTCGACGATTTTCTCGAAGCTGAACTTGATTTCGCAAAAACAGGCGAATTGCTCGCAGGTAAATTCGCGCCACCCCAGAACCTTTTGCGCGACAAAGCGATTTAGATGATGTTTGTCAAAATTGGTGTGCATTGCGATCAGCGCCGCGTCTTTCAAAACAAGATCGCGGATCAAAAGCGCTGGATATTTGGAAAAATCAAGCGACTTTATCGGCGCGAAGATCAACGGATGATGAACGATCAGCGCCGCGCCTAGCGGCAAGCTATCTATCGCCCGTCTATCCGCTTCCAACGCGACCGCGATCCGCCCGATCTGCGCGCTAGGATCGCCGATAATCAACCCGCCGTTATCCCAGCTTTCCCGCTCGTCAAACGGACTGATCCGATCGCAGACGGCTAATAGTTCTTTAAGCGTCATTTTGCGTTCAGCGAAACGTATCCAACCGCCTCAATCAGCGCCTGACCCTGATCGCTTAAAAACCAATCGATCAGCTTTTGCGAGCTTTGGCTTATATTATTTTCCCGACCAATAATATAAAACCGCTGAGTAAACGGGTACGATCCGTTTACGATATTATCCTTGGTCGGAGCGACGCCGTTAACTTCCAAAAGACGAACGCCTTGCGCTTTCTGCATATCGGTAACGTAGTTGCGAAACGAATAACCGATCGCGTTTTCGGCGTTGCGGTAATCGGCGACGCTGTTTATAAGTTCGCTCATCCCTGTTATAATCCGTTCCTGAAGCGGAGTTTTTAGTTTAAGTCCTTTCATCACATTGTTTTCCATCGCCGTCTGACTGCCGGAACCCTCGTCGCGCTGAAAAGCTAAAATTCTCGCGTTTTCGCCTCCGACTTCGCTCCAGTTAGTTATTTCGCCCGCGTAAATTTTCTGAATTTGCTCGATCGTAAGCGATCTGACGGGATTTTTTTCATTCGTTAAAAAAACGAACGCCTCTTTTCCGATCGGCGTTAAGGCTAGCTTCGCGCCGTAGTCGGAGGCAAGCCGCAATTGGCTGTCCGAAGGCTCGAAAACAAAGATCAGATCGCG
This sequence comes from Helicobacteraceae bacterium, assembly GCA_031268655.1. Lineage (GTDB taxonomy): Bacteria > Campylobacterota > Campylobacteria > Campylobacterales > SZUA-545 > JAIRNH01. The sequence continues at coordinate 1,199 of JAIRWX010000039.1, forward strand.
GTTTCCCTCGATCAGATCAATATAAGCGCGGGGCGTGCGCGACATAAAGACATGATTGTTTAGATTCGCGCCCGAGCCGAACTTATTAGCGAAAGCGATATAGATCGGGTAAAAAGCCGTCGCTCCGTCTAGTATAGGCGGGTCGTCGTCAAAACGGATCGTAACGTCGTCCATTATCTTACGCGCAGCTTCAGACTCGCCTCTTAAGTTCCATTCCGAAACGATAGGCTCTAGCTCTTGCAGCTCTTCGGGTATCATAATCGAGTTCTTGTAGATTGCTATCGACGAGATTGCAACGGCTAAGATAGCGATCGCGATCATAGATATATATATCGGCTTTTTATTGGAGATCGGAGATCTTTTTCTATACAGTCCAAAGGCAAAACCGATGGCGAACAGGCAATAAACCGCCAATACAAACTCGCACAAATAGATCTCGCGAAAAAAATAGTCCATGAAACCCGCGATCGCGCCGGCGACAAATACGGCGACAAATACTATATTGGTCGCCAGCAAGAACGACCATGCCGCTTCCAGCGCGTAATAGTCGGATCCAAATAGCTCCAAAGCGTACCAGCAGCTTAAGTTGATCTCCGCGATTACGATCGGTAGAAACAGAGCGAAGTAGGTTTTGAAGTAGCTATCTTTGAACGGCAACTTATTTGATCTGAAATAACCAAGACTGACGATCAATATCGTCTCTACGGATAAAATCGTCAAGCCAAGCCGCTCGGCAGGCGCCTCATAGCCGATAAGAGCACAACAGATCAGCGCCGCGACGCTCGGCGCGTATATCAAACTCCACATATAGGGGTTCAGCTTAAAAAAACGCCAGATCGGGGGCAACCAGCCTAAGTCAGACGCTCGGCGCGGCGCGTCGAATAGCGTGCGCGTATCGGAAAACTCGCCCGCTTTTTGCGTTGCGCTCCCGCCGAGCGCCGCTTGTTCTTTATCTTCGTTTTGATCGTTTTGGTCTGTCTGCAAAACTCGTTCCTTGGCGCAAACTAATAGCAGTATATTACCGAAACGCTTTTGCGCCGCGATTACTCTCGTAACGCCAAGCGCCCGTTTCTTTCGCGCCCTGCGATCTGGTTGACGCAGGCGCAAACGCGCCGTTTCAGCGACGGCGCTATAGACTTGCGCGTCCTAGCTTTAGGATACGCTCCGATCCTCCGTTTAGCGCCAACTAACAAACAGATCGGAGCGGTTTAGTCAAGCCGCGAATAAAAGCGCCGCCAAGCGCAGACGATCAAAAACCGCTACCGCGCGCCGTGAGCGTAACCCGTTTTAGCTTAATTGTTAATAAACTTGATTGGTTTAGTATAGATTTACGCTTGGCGCGCCCGATTGTTTTACGTCGCCGCGTCCATATAAAGCTAACTTTTCGTATGCTTCGCCAAATTATTACGCGAAGGAGCAAATGATGGAGACTATAAGCGCAGTTCTGATCGCGCTGGCGGTTGTGATTATGCTGGTTATTCTTAAGGGCATTGTGATCGTTTCGCAAGCCGAAGTGCGCATGGTTGAACGGCTTGGCAAATTTGATCGCGAGCTAAAGGCGGGTTTTCACCTGATCATACCTTTTATCGAGCGCGTGGCTGCTACTCTTAGCACAAAAGAGCATATTATCAACATTCCGCGCCAGCCCGTAATCACGCGCGATAACGTAACGATCCATATCGACGGGATCGTCTTTATCGCGGTTACCGCGCCGTACAAAACCACCTATAACGTTACCAACTATCAGATCGCCGTCTCCAATCTGGCTTTGACGACGCTTAGAAGCGAGATCGGCGCGATGACGCTGGACGAAATCCTGTCCAACAGGGAACATATCAACTCGCGCATTCTGGTTATTTTGGACGAAGCGGGCGCGAACTGGGGTACGAAAGTTACGCGCATCGAAATCAGCGATATCGCCGTGCCTATAGAGATTCAGGAAGCAATGAGTATGGAAATGAAAGCCGAGCGCGAAAAACGAGCGATCGAGCTTAAGGCGCTCGCCGATAAAGAGGCGGTAATTCGTTCGTCGGAAGCCTACAGAGCGGAGCAGTTTCTGAAAGCGGAGGCGATTGAGAGAATGGCGGACGCGCAGGCGTTTCAGATAAAGGCGATCGCCAAAGCGCAGCAGGACGCGATCGAGGTAATAGCTACGGCAATCGGTCAAAACGCGCAATCGGCGGAGTATCTTCTGGCAAAAGATCGAATCGCGGCGTTTAACGAGCTTGCTAAAAACCCAAGCAAAGACAAGATCGTCGTGCCGTACGAGGCGGTCGCGCTGATCGGTTCGCTGACGGTGTTTGGCGACACGCTTAAAAAAGCGCTCGACAAATCTTAGGTCGGAGGCTAAGATGACCGTCGGCGCATGGGTGTTGATTGCGGGCGCGACGCTGATCGCGCTGGAGCTGGTTACGGGCGGATTTTTCCTGCTCTGGTACGGAATCGGGCTTGCAGTCAGCGGCGCGGTCGGCTGGGCGCTCGGAAGCGAAAAGTGGGCGTTGCAGGTAGCGATTGGACTTGCGATCGGCTTGGCGCTGATGATCGTCTTTCGTAAACGGCTCGTTCGCAAACGAAGCGGCGAGCGTAAAGACGAGTTTTTGCTGGAAGAAGGCGTGGGGACGATCAAAGACGAATCTCTGGTCGAATTTCGCGGCACATTCTGGCAATACGACGCGCCGGACGGGATCGAGTTTGTCGCGGGCGAGCGCGTTATCGTCCGTCCCGCTTCGGATCTGCGCGTTAGCGTCGCCAAAAAAAGTTAAGGTCTAAACGTCCGTTTGATCGCAAGCGCGACCAAAGCTCTCGCAAAAGCGGACGCTCAAAAAACGCGACTTTTTAAGAATTGAGGCGATTCGAGACAAGCGTCTTAATCGCCGCGGCGGCGCTTGTTAGCCGATTGGTCGGGAGCGCTAAAATATCCGTTTTATTCCCTCGCGAGGATTTTATGCGATCGTTTTTTGGCGCGACACATATTCGAGCGCTCGGAGCGTTTGCCGCGATTACGCTGATAGTCGGCTTGTGTTTGCGGCTTACGCTGTTTGCGGTTTATAACGACGATTTTGGCTGGCGGTTTCCGCAGCTGTGCAAAGCGCTGTTTTTTGGCGCGATCAACGATCTTTTTTCGCTGGTTTTCGTTCTGATCGTCCCGTCAATTTTAGTTTTGCCGTTTAACGTCCGTTTCTTTACGGCGAAACTCGGCGGGGCATATCTGTATTTCATTATATTTGTTTTCGCGTTTTTTATCTCTTTTGCCGCCGTATTTGAATATCTATTTTGGGGCGCAATCCATAGCCGCTTTAATTTTATCGCGCTTGATTATATGACGAACGGCGCGTCGTTTATAGACGACGCTTTCAAGATCGCCGCGTTTATTACCGCCTTAACGATCGCTACGATCTCCGCGGCGCTCTTTGTTTTCGGCGCGAACAGGCTCTTTAGGCTAAAAGCGCTTAAGGGCGCGCCTTTGTTTGGCAAAACTCGGCTCGCTCTGTTTTGGATTCACTGCGCAATTGCCGTTTTAGCTTTTCTCTTTTATTCGCCGTTTGCGATCGACGCTAATAGGGCTTTTACCGAGCTTGCGCATAACGGAATTTACGAACTATTTTACGCAAATCGCGCCAAATCGGTCGATTATTACGCTTTCTACCCTACATTGCCCAAAGAGGAAGCGTCCGCAATAGCCATTAATGAAACAAAAAGCAAAAACGATCGGTTTTTATTAGACGGATCAAATAACTTTCGCAAAATCACCGAGCCGAAAGATCGAGAAATTTCGCCGAACATCGTCGTCGTGATCGCAAACGGGCTGGATAAAAAACTATTAAACGAATATGCGCCCAACATAAGCGGCTATATGCAAGAGGGTTTATCCTTTCCGCGAATGCACGCGTCGGGGGTCGGCGTTTTGCGAACGATCGAAGCCTTTAGCTTAAGTATTCCCGCGATCGCGGGGGACTCTATCGTTAAACGATCCAAATATCGACTTTTTTCCGTTGCCAGCATATTTGAAAATCGCGGTTACGCAAGGCAATTTATATACGGCGGCTACGGATATTACGACAATCTAGGCGGCTTTTTTTCGTTGAACGGCTACGAGGTTATTGATCGGGACGCTTTTGCGAAAGAAAACAGAACGTTCGCGTTTGGCGGCAAACAAAGCGACGAGGATCTATTCGCCGAAGCGATCGCGCAAGCCGATCGACGCTACATAGCCAATCGGCGGTTTCATCAGACGCTGCTCGCCTCGTCGATCAAGCCTCCGTATAACTATCCGTTCGGGCGAATTGACGTCGCGCCAAAAACCTCCCGCGAAGGAGCGACGCGCTATTTTGACTACGCCTTTGGACGTTTTATCGACGCGGCGCGGGCAAAACCGTGGTTTGACGATACGATATTCGTCGTGATCTCGGATCGTTCTCTGGCGGCTAAAAGCGATAGCCCGCGTTTAGCGGAATACGAGACGATCGCTTTTTTTTACGCGCCAAAACTGATCGAGCCGCGCCAAATTAACGCGCTATGCTCGCAGATCGACATAGCGCCGACGTTGTTCGGATTGCTTGGCTGGGGATACGAATCGCGGTTTTTTGGACGCGATCTCGCAAACGCTTCGGATAAAGACGCGCGCGCTTTTGTAGCCACCAATACGCATCTGGCGTACGCGGCGGCAAACGGCGATTTCGTAATTCTGCGTCCGACGAAAAAGGCGGATTTGACAAACGCCGCGCGTCGTCGCGCCATAGCGGTATATCAAACCGCCTTCGATCTGTTTAATGAAAATCGGTTAAAAGAGTAAGCCCGATCGATTTCGGGCGGAGACTTGATAAACTCGTCCCATTCGTTTTGTTTAGCCTCGCTATATATGCGCGACGGCGTGATTAGCGCCTGCGTATAAAACCTGTTCTCATAACGCTTTTTTATCTCAAGCCACCGCCGTTTTATATGCAAAACGCCGCTAAAAGTTTTTCTGGTAAATGCGACTTGTCTTAAGTTTGGAGCGCGTCTGATCGCCGCGTCGATATCGGTCCATTTTGTTATTGCGCCGTCGATAGTTTCGTCTTTGAAGTCGCTAAGGCGATCGCGGCTTACTTCGGCGATCAGATCGATAAAGTCGATCTTGCGCCTAACGCAAAACGCCCGCTTTGCGGCGCGATCCGCCGTCTTTAGCGACTCTTCGCCAAACGCGCGCGGCAGTAAACGCCATAAATAATTTTGCGATCTGCCGTAAAAATAAGCGGCGATATTAGTCTCGACGTCCGGATTAAATGTACCGATAATCAACGTCTCGGTAAGCGGCGATATTAAATGATCGTAAAATTTATGCCGTATTAACGTTGGCGCTCCTTCTCTCGATCAGCCAGCCGACTTTTTGATTAGCGTTTCTAGCTCGCCGTACCGTCTGTTTAGCGCGTTTCTATCCGCGCCCTCAAGTAAAATGCGCAACTTCATCTCCGTGCCTGAATAGCGCACAAGATGACGAATGTCTTCTTTCGCCGTTTGCTCAAGCAGATCGTTTAATCCGTCGATGGCTTCCAGCGGCTTTTTTTCGCCGATTTTGATCGCGCCTTGCTTTTGCGGGTAGAGTTCAAACGGGTTAAAAACCTCGCTCGCCTTTTTGCCTTTTTTCAAAGTGAGCGCGGCGGCGCTCAACGCGCTCACAAGCCCGTCGCCCGTTTTGGCGTAATCGCCGAAAATAATGTGTCCGCTCTGCTCGCCGCCAAAGTTCAGCCCGTTTTGGCGCATAAGTTCCAGCACGTATTTGTCGCCGATCGAGGCGCGATAAAGCGTTACGCCGTTAGCCTTCAGGTAGCTGTCCAGCGCGCCGTTGCTCATCAAAGTCGCTACGCACGCATTTTTGGACAGCGCGCCGTCCTCTTTCAAAAAGATCGCCAGCGCGCCTATCAGCTTGTCGCCGTCGATCGGCTCGCCTCTTTCATCGACGACGACCAATCGATCCGCGTCGCCGTCAAGCGCAAAACCCATATCCGCCCGCAGACGTTTCACCTCGCGGATCAGCCGCTGCGGATACAGCGCGCCGCACTCGTCGTTGATATTCAGTCCGTTCGGCTCGTCGCCCAACACCACAAGCTCGGCGCCAAGCTCGGCGAATACGATCGGCGCAACTTTATACGCCGCCCCGTTTGCCGCGTCGATAACAATCCGCGTTCCATGTAACGTAAGGTTGCGCGGAAAAGAGTTTTTAATATGCACGATATAGCGTCCGATCACGTCGTCGATTCGCTTCGACGAGCCAACGCCCGCGCCCGTCTGCTGCGCCGAGGCGACCGCGTCGTCGTCGTCGTAGATCGCCTCGATCGCCTCCTCCTGCTCCACGCTCAGTTTGCAGCCGTCGCAATCAAAAAACTTAATTCCATTATCCTCGAATGGGTTGTGCGAAGCGCTGATCATAATACCCGCGTCGCAACGCATATCAGCGGTCAAAAACGCAATAGCGGGCGTAGGCATCGGACCAATCTGAGCTACGTTGTAGCCCGCCGCCGTCAATCCCGCAACAAGCGCGTTTTCGATCATATAGCCGCTTTTGCGCGTGTCCTTGCCGACGAGAATCTTATTGGTGCGCGAGCGCTTTCTGAAATATATTCCCGCCGCCATCGCCAATCTTGAAACCACAAACGGGGTGAGCTTTTCTCCAGCCAGACCTCTTACGCCGTCGGTGCCAAATAGCCGCATGATTTATTCCTTTTTTGGCGCGAATTATAGCGGTTTTCGCGCCATGGTAAAGAGCGGCGAACCTCGAGCGGAAAGACGGCGAACGCAAACGGACGGACTGTGGCGTTTGGAAACGGCGCTTCAATAAAATTGCTTGTAATATTAGGGTAAACGTTAGAAAATAAACGCCGAACGATAGAGATTTCTCAATACGGCAAAAAGGATTGACATAAGCGTCAAAAATATAGGTAAAAAAATCATAATTGTAACGGCGTTTGTAATAACGCTGGCTTTTATTGTATTGTTGCCGCTGTTGTTTGTAGGCATATCGCTACCCAATGATTATAATAAGATATCCAGAAAAATTATAAAAATAACGGCGCTTTCAATAATAATCTTTCCCATTATATTGTCTCTATTGCCCTATAATATATTCAAAAGAGCTATAACAATAACGGCGCTTTCAATCGTTACGCTCGCTATATTGTTTTTTCCGCCCTATTTTGGTATGAATTACGCGGGATTTTGTTTTGAGGAGCGCCGTTTCTTATCTGACGACGAAAAATAGACGCCGCGATCAAAATAGCGTTAGCGCATACTTATAACGAACGAATAATAATAAACCATAAGAACGTCTATTATTCCAAATACGACTCAAAGCCGACAATCCTAATTGCCGCATTGTTACCAAATTTTATTCTGATACTGAAGGCGATCTCGAAATTTCTTTTACGGCAAGAATTACGGGGAGAGCCTCCGATATTGTGCGCGTCAATTACAGGTTCAAAGATAAAAACGGCGACGAGCATGAAACGTATGATGAAATATCTATATCAAATTGCGGCAAAAAGATATTGTCCGTCTTTGAAGCTTTAGGGATATCTTGACTGAAACCAAAACGAAAAGCGGCGGCGTTAACATAAGCTCGTCGTAAACGCATTCTTAAGCTAAAAAGCCTTAAAACTCGCGTGGGTTAGAATTTTGCAACTATTTTCCACGATCGCGATTTTTTTAGCCAGATCGTTAATCTCTCTCGCGTGCGCGTAAACGCCGTAGCCGCGAATAATCAAAATGTCCGAACCGCGTTCAATCATCGCCCTTGGTATCTCCACGTCGGCGCGTTCGTACCAGTCGTCCGCGTCTTTTGGATCGTAAATTTGCAGACTTGGGTAAAGCCGTTTTCCGAAATAATCGCGGGGCGACACATAGTCGTTTTCGAGCGAATACGCCGTAGTAAACGGCGGCATAGCGTAAGCGACAAACTTCGCGTTAGGAATGTTCTGGTAGATCGACGAGTGAATCTCGCTGTCTAAACTAGCCTCTTTCCAGCGATAATCCCTCGTATGCCGTAACAGCGTAAAGTCCTCCTCGTCCATCGCGTCAAATATCGCCTCTTTTTTATTAACGATAAATTTACTTAACTCCACGCGCGCCGAAATCGAGCCGTGAAATACGCCGAATATGTTTTGACGAAACAGCGAAAGCGAAACGCGGCATAGTTTGTCTATCGTCTTCTCTTCCATATTAGTACTCCAATCGCGCAAATCGTTGAAGCGCGTCCGTTCCGCTCGCCTCGGCGCTTCTCCTGAAAGTCCGCAGAATAAAGCGCGACGGCTCGATAAAGGCTTCGCCGCGCTTGGCGCTTATAATCGTTTCGGAGAGTTTTCGCGCCGTATATGGCGCGGTTACGAAGCCTCTCGCGCCGTGCGCTCCAAAAAAGTATAGATCGGGATAATATGAAAATTCGTCTTGCGATACCCGTCCGCCGCGCGGTAGTTTCGGAAAATCGCGCAGAATTTTGTGCGCGTCGGGAAACAATCCCGCGATCGGCGCGTAGTCAGAGCTAGCGGGGCGCATACCGCCGAGAATATCCAAAAATGTCGAATCTTGGATGCAGGGAAGCAATTTTTTGGCTTCGCCCAAAAGAGTTTGGATCGCGCCAACGTCAATTAGCCACTCAATCGCGGCGCGTTTATGCGTTGCGCCGATCGCCGCCGTTTCGTTGGCAAAACTAGCCGAGATAGCTATATCGCCCATATAGTTGCATTCGATCGGCGCGTTGGGTTTGACTCGCAAACGCTCGCCCCAAACGCCTCGCGTTTTCAGCCACCAATCGGGCAGAATAGACGGGTACGCGCCGACGGCGACTACAAGAATCGGCGCGGAATGTTCGCCAATAATCCACTCGCCGTTTTTGCGGCGGGGGCGATCGGCTTTCGTATGCGTAAATACGACGCATTTTTCCAGTAGACGTTCGCACAATTGTACCGCGTCGATCGCGCCAGCGTTTGGAAAAAATACAGCCTCTTTACGCCGCTCGAATGAAATTGTTATTAAATCGCAGTCGCGCTGAAGATCGTCTAATGTTTCATGATGTTTTGGAAATCTTAACGCGCCTTTTTTCACCAGAAGATCGGGGGCGATTTTTTCGTAAAACGCGAGCGAAAACATAAGCGCGTTGTTCACAAATTCTACAAGCGCGCCTTTGCCCGTCATAGGCGAAAGAAAAGCGCCCGCCGCGCCGCTCGCGCCGCTCGCTATCGCGCCTTGCTCTATCACGCCGACTTTCATACCGCCGCTTTCAAGCGCGTGGGCGATTGACGATCCCGCTATGCCCGATCCGATAACAAGCGCGTCAAATTTCACAGATTATCGCTCCCGTTTCGCCGATCGTATAACGTTTTGTTTCGATCCAGCCGCTAAGTTTTCGATCGGATTTAACAGTCGCTCTTGTAAAAAACTGATCAAGTCCGCTATTGTTTTTTTCTATCAAAATTGACAGCGGCGATCTGTTTTTGGCGTAAAAATCGCGCCGCTTCTGCATAATCAACTCTTGAAGCGCTTTGCGTCGCTCGTTAATAACCGCTCCGTTGATATTATGTTTTATTTTCGCCGCTTCGGCGCCCTCTCGCGGACTGAATGGAAAAATATGAATATGCGTTAGGGGCAGAAGACGCAGGTTGTCTAACGCTTCGCTGAAAATTTCATCGCTTTCGTTTGGAAAACCTACTATATAGTCGCTTCCAATCGCAAAGCCTAGTTTGGCTATTTTATCTAATAAAACGCGATCGCTTTCAACGCGGTTTCTGCGATTCATCGCCGTCAATACCTGATCGCTTGTGTGTTGCAAAGCTATATGCAGATGTTTAGCCATAAATGGCGCGGAACATATATCCAGCAGCTCGTCGTCTATTTGAATCGGCTCTATACTGCCTAAACGCACGCGCCGCACGCCGAGAATTTTACCTATCTGCGCTATCAAATCCGCAATGTTTTCGCCGCGCTCGCGCCCGTAGCCGCCCGCGTTTGTACCTGTTAGCACAAATTCCTCAAATCCGTTGTCGGCTAGTATTTTTATCTGTTCTAATATCGTCGTTTTTGACAGGCTTCTCGATCTGCCTCTTACCTGCGGAATTACGCAATAACCGCAACTGAAATCGCAACCTTCCTGAATCTTGATAAACGCTCTTATTTTGCCCGCAAAATTGTTTATAATGATATCGTCGATACGCTCAAGATCGCCTAAGCGCTCAAACGGCAAATCTGCGCTTAAAAATCGATCGACGTTTGTTTTTTCCGAATGCCCGAATACGCCGTCGATAACGCGATTATCAAGGAGTTTTTTACCTAACCTTGATGCGCCGCAACCAGTGAAAAGTATCTTAGTTTTCGGTTTTTCGCGCCGCATTCGTCCTACAAAGGCTCTGACCGTCGCGTCGGCGTTGTTGGTAACGGAACACGAATTGACGACGATCGCGTCCGCTTCGCCTTCGCTATGCGCCGCGCGCCACTCGCCAAGACTCGCGATCATCGCTTGCGTATCGTAAAAATTTGTCCGACAGCCGAAGGTCTTAAAATAAACGGTTTTCACATTCTTGTTTTAGCGCTTATTCCAAGCAGACGTAAACCCAGCCTGATCGACAGCGCCGACAACGATAAAATCTTTGCGAAACGCGCTTCGTCGTTAGTTCCGATTACGCGGTTATCGGCGTAAAATTTATGCGTTTTAACCGCGAGTTTGTACAGATGATCCGTCAAAAGGTGCGGCGCGCGGGCTTTGAAACTCTCTTTAATCGTCTCCGCAAGTTGCAACGCGCTGAAAACAAGCTCTGTGGCGTCTGGCTTTAGGCGATCTAACGGCGTTGCGATCAAATCGTTTGGCTTCTTGCCCATTTTTTCAAACAGCGAGCAGATTCTGGCGTGAGCGTAGTTGACATAATAAACCGGATTTGAACTATCCTCGTTTTTGAGCGAGCTAACATCAAATTCTAAGTGGGTATCGGCGCGTTTTGTTAAAAATATAAATCTTAGCGCGTCGTATCCTGTCTCCTCGCCAACCTCCTCCATTGTTACGAAATTTCCAGATCGCTTGCTCATCTTGTACGGCTCGCCGTTTTTGAGCAAAGAGACCATTTGCGAAAGCAGCGTTTCAAGCTTGTTTGAATCGTAGCCAAGATACTCTATCGCCGCCTTAACGCGAGGAATATAGCCGTGATGATCCGCGCCCCATATATTGATATAGCGATCAAAGCCCCGCGCAAATTTATCCTCGTGATAGATAATATCGCCCGCCAGATAGGTTGGCGCGCCGTTTTCGCGCGCTACTACGCGATCTTTGTCGTCGCCTTTTTTTGACGACGCGAGCCATATTTTATTATCGTCGTCCGCGTACAGAGCGCCATTTCTCTTTAAGCGCTCCATCGTCGCGCTCCAGCGATCGTATAACGATTTTTCGCTAACAAAACGATCGAAAACTATGCCCGCTTCGCCAAGCGTTTTTTTGATCCACTCAAGCATTTGATCTTTTGCCCAAGCGCTCAGGTCGGCGCTATCCGCGCTCAAAATCGCGTCGCCAAAACGTTCTCGCGCCTTCGCCGCCAGATCGGCGATATACTCGCCCTGATAGCGCTCGTTTGGAAACGCTATTTCGTCGCCGCATAGCGACGCATGCGCTTTATAATATACCGATCGCCCCAGTAGTTCAACCTGATTGCCCGCGTCGTTGACGTAATACTCGCTTGCGATCGAATAACCCAAATGCCGCCCAAGCCTCAGCAGCGAATCGCCGTAAAACGCGCCGCGCGCGTGCCCTATATGCAAAGGACCGGTGGGATTGGCGCTGACAAATTCCAGCAGAATACTTTCGCCGCCGCCGGACTTCGCGCCGAAGCGATCGCCTTGTTTCAAAGCGTCGATCGCGCAAGCGTCCAAAAACCGATCCGACAGCGTAAAGTTCACATAGCCGCCGATCGCCGAGACCTCGCTGAAAAACTCGTCGTTTAGCAGTTTTTGACTAAGTTCCAGCGCGATCGCGTTCGGCGCTTTGCGCTCCGTTTTTGCCAGCGCGAAGGCGATCGGCGTGGAAAAATGTCCGAAAGAGGGGTCTTTTGGCGTAGTCAGCGAAACGTCGTCAACGCCCAGCCGATCCGCAATAAAACGAGAAATCTGCTTTTTCACAACGATTAAGCGACTTTCTCCATATCGTTGGTTGTCGTTTTGCCCGCTTCCTTGTTCGCTTCGATCGTTTTGTTCTCCGTCTCGTCGTCCTCTTTGATCGCGTTTTTGAAGTTTTTGATGCCGCCGCCAAGACCTTTGGCTAAATCGGGTATTTTTTTCGCGCCGAAAAGTAGTAACACAATCGCCAGGATAACAATCAGTTCAGGCATACTCGGTATTCCCATCATAACTCCTTTTGCTCTTGCCAATTTGAGATGAATTGACGCAATGATACCCTGCCGCTCTTTATGCGAGACGACGCGGCGATTCCCTTTAAGATTTCCAGACTCTCCTCAAAGTTATCGTTGATTAACAGATAATCGTAACGCTCGATACGGCTCGTCTCCTCCAAAGCGTTTTTCAGGCGCGTTTCAAGCGCCGCCGCGTCGTCGGCGCCGCGTCCGATCAGCCGCTCTTTCAAAATCGTTATGTTCGGCGCGGTAACAAACACGCTTGTCGTCTCGTTGGGAAACATTTTGGAAATAGCGGCCTGACCCTGCACGTCGATGTCAAAGATCACGCTTTTGCCGATCTCAAGCGCCGCCCGCACCCATTGTTTATTTGTGCCGTAGTAGTTGCCGTGCACGTTCGCCCACTCCAGAAACTCGCCCTTATCGATCGACGCGGTAAAAGCCTCTTTCGAGACGAAAAAGTAATCTTGTCCGTCCGTCTCGCCGCCTCTTGGAGCGCGCGTTGTAGTGGAGATCGACAGACAGGCCGGCTCGTAAATGGCGCATAGTTTTTTGCATAACGAGCTTTTGCCCGATCCGCTTGGACCGGAGACGACCAGTAACGATCCGCCGATCATGGTTACTGTTTCTTAGGAAACGATATATTGATCGTGAGTTGCATGCCGTTCAGCAACTCGCGCAAACTTTTCGGCGGCAACGCGGCTAATACGTGTTCCAACGCTTTCGCGCTCGCGTCGGCGGCGCTTTTGTCGCCGATCTCTTCAATATACGGCTTTTCGTCGAAGCTGATTGTCGGAGCTTCGCTTAACTCTTTCGGATCGCCGTCGTCCGCGCTTAAAACGTCCAACCGATCGTCCGCTAACTCTTTCTCGGCGATCGGAACGACTTCTCCAAGCGCTTGCGCAACCTCCGCTTCGTCGATCTCGTTTAGGTCCTCGTCAATCCGCGTAACGCTATCGTCGAAATCAACTTCGAGGTTTGGCGCGTTTTCGTTTAGCGTCGGCGTTTCAGTCGGTTTTGGCGGAATCTCGCCAAAGGTCATTCGCGGCTTCTTGTCCTCCGCTTGCGTAGCGCTTGAGTCGTCTAGGTTCAGTTCCAGAGCGTCCAGCTCCGATATCGAATCCTCCTTAACGGGAAGGCTTTCGCTTTTTTTCGCGCCGTCTTGACGCAGTTCGGCTAAATCTTCATCGTCAAGCAACGCGCTGTTCTCGCCAAGCTCCAGCTTAAGTTCCTCTTCGGAACCGGTCTCTTTCTCCGCCGGCGCGCCGTTAAATTCGTCGTCAAACGAAAATTCCGCGTTTTTGGTTTGCAAAGGGGGATCGTTGATTTCGCTTAACAGCTCTTTTACCTCGCTTACCTCTTGCGCGTCCAAGACCGCCGATTTCGTCTCGGCGCTTTTATCAGCCGCGACTTCCTCGATCGGCGCGGGCGCGTCAAACGTCGATAGATCGCCAAGATCAAAATTTAGCTCGTCGCCGCTATCAATCGCGTCGGTTCGCGCCGCAAAGTCGATTGATTGATCCTCCGCGATCGGCGCAAGCGCGTCAAGCTCGTCCGCGCCGTCTAGTTTGAGTTCGTCTCCGCCAAAAATATCCGCGTCGTCCATGGACGGAAGCTCTTCGGGCAGCTCTTCGTCGGCGCCGCCCGATTTGCGTTCGTCTTTCGAGGAGAACTCGTCGATTAACTCGGTGGGCAGGAACGGCTTTTCAATGTAGAGATCGTAGCCTTCGGCGCGGTTTGCGTTCTTGGGATACAAAAGCCCGATTTTCGCGGACGGATACTTTTTACGCAGATCGGCAACATTCGCTCCGCCCAAACTTTCGTTATCGACCAGCACCCAAGCGTACTCGCCCGCGTTAGCGTCCGTGGCAATGGTAGCCGCTAGCAACTCCAGCCCGATTCGCTGGGCGCTAAGACGCACCAGCTTCTCGACCGTCGCGTTTTCGTTAATAAGCAAAATTTTCATATTGTCTCCACCATGCAAATTTAGCGTAAAAGAATTAAAGCCATTGTATAGTATGAGCGCTTTTTATTTCTTTGCGCGGGGACGGAATATGCGTATTATTTTTATTTTGCTCTCCTTGTCGTCCGCTTTTTTTGCGGATCGTTACTTTTACGTCTCGCCCAAAGAAGGCGCGCGCGCCGAAGCGGCGATCGTAGCCCAGATCGGCAAAGCCAAAAACGAAATTCGCATAGCCATGTATTCGTTCACCAACGGATCGATAGCCGACGCGCTCAAAGCGGCGGCAAAGCGCGGCGTTCTGGTTACGATCGTCGTGGACGAGAAAAATCTGCGCGGCAATCTCAAAGATTCCAAAGCCGGCGAAATCGCCAAACTGCGCAATATCGACGTTAAAATCGCCAGAGGCGACACGGCAAAAAGAGGCGATTACTACGGCATTATGCACATGAAAGTCGCCGTGATCGACGAAAAAGTAAGCGTCTATGGTTCGGCAAACTGGACGAACTCGGCGTTTAACATAAATCACGAAATTATCTTTATCGACAACGATCCCAAGCTGGCGAAAGAGATAAAAAAATACCTCGCGCCAATTATCGACAACGCGAAAAGTTACTGATTCGGCGCGAAGGCTTCAGAAAAACAAAGCGCCAAGCGCGTTATAGCTCTTAATAAACTCGTTTTTGAACGCGAGCGCAAACGAGCCGCAGGTAAGCGTCAACACGATCAGCGCCAATAAAATCCGCGCGGGCATGCCCACTACAAGCAGGTTGAAACTTGGCACGGTCTTCATAATCATTCCGAAGGTAATGTCTGAAAGCAGCGAAAGTCCAACGATCGGAAAGGCGATCGTAACGCCCAAAACGAAAATCCAGCCAAAACCTTTGATCGCGTAAAGCAGAAAGTCCGCGCCGAAGACAAACCCGCCAAGCGGCGACGCATAGAGCGATTTGGCTAGAAAGAGCAGGATAAGATGATGTCCGTCGAAAGCCAAAAACAGCAAAATCGCGATCAAATACAAAAATTGCGCGATGATCGTGCTGGAAGATTCGCTTTGCGGATCGATTGCGCTCGCCATCGAAAAACTCATAGCGAAACTGATCTGCTCGCCCGCGTATTGCACGGCGCTAAAGAGCAGATTCAAAACAAATCCGATCGCAAAGCCAAACGCAAGCTCGCTAATAACCGCCAGCAAAACGCTCGCGGCGTTTAGCTCAAAACCCAGCGGCGGCGACAGCGGATATAAAAGCGCCGCAAATAAAAACGCGATAGAGGCTTTGATCGTCGGATAGATGGTCGCCGACGAAAAGAACGGCAAAAACATAAATATCCCGCCCGTTCTGATAAACAAGAGGATAAAGCCGACGACCCGCTCCTCGGAGAAGAAAAAGGCGAAACTCGTCATTGCCGCATCAGCGCGCCGTTTTCAAGGCGATAGCGCCGATCGGCTTTTTTAGCGAGCGCTTCGTCGTGAGTTACCAAAAACAGTAAGCCCTGATTTTTGGCTACATAGTCAAACAGGATCGAGATTGCGTCGTTCGCGGCGGCGCGATCCAGATTGCCCGTGGGCTCGTCGGCAAAGAGCGCTTTGGGCTTTTTGGCGAGTACGCGGGCAATCGACAGACGTTGCTGCTGACCGCCCGACAAACTCGAAACGTCCTGCTTCAAAACGCGCGCGATGCCTAGACTATCCACAAGCGCCTCGTCAATCTCTACGCCGCGCAGCAGCGCCGACGCCTGCAAATTTTCCATCGCCGAAAAACCGCGAAACAGATAGTGATGTTGAAAGATAAGCCCTACCGTCTCGCGCCGCAGTTTCCACAATTCGTTCGGCTTAAGCGAGTAGATATCTTTACCAAACAGCTCCACCCTGCCCTTCTGCGGTTTCAAAAACGAAGACAAAATATGCAGCAAAGTGCTTTTGCCGCTACCGCTCACGCCAAGTATGGCGACGCTCTCGCCCGCTTTGATCTCCAGCGAAACGTCGTTAAAAAGCGGGTAATCAAACGAGTGCGAAATATTTTCGGCTTTAAGTATGGTCATCGATTTTGCTCTGGCTTCCTTAATTGCGTGGCGCGTTGTTATTGTATAGCATTTTGATTATTTGTCGCAAAGAGCGAAACCAAAAACTCTCTTGCTCCGTCCGAGATCCAAAGCTCCGAGCTTACGCGATTTGCGAGTTAAATCGTTGTTTTGTCATAATGGCTTTCATATTCAATAAGGAGAAAATATGAAATTTGTCAAACGCGTCCTGATCGCTTTCGCCTCGATCGCGGTTATGGCTTTCGCGGATACTCATGCGCACTCTGGTCATTCGGTCGCATTAGCTGGCGATAGCCAAGCCGAAATCGAGAGCTATACGCAGGCGATCAAACTGAAGTCCGACGACGCGGCGCTGTATAACTCGCGGGCAAACGCCTATCGCAAACGGGGCGATTACGAAAACGCGATCGCCGATTACGATCGGGCGATCAAACTCAAGCCGAGCGACGCGAAGCTGTACGGCGACAGAGGAATCGCGCGCGCGCAAGCAGGCGATTACAAGAAGGCGATCGAGGATTTCAGCGCGTCGATTAAACTTGACCCGAAACAAACAGACGTTTATAACAATCGCGGATTTGTTTACGGATATTCCGGCGAGCATGAAAAGGCGATCGCCGATTTCAGCGCGTCGATCGGACTAGATCCAAAAGACGGCGGCGCGTACAACAATCGCGGTATCGCCTACAGAGATTTAGGCGATCTGAAAAAAGCCGAAGAGGACGCGGCCAAAGCGTGCGAACTCGGCGTATGCGACTTGGCGCGAACGATGAGCTTAAGCGTAGCCTCCCGCAAGCGCCGTTAGCCGATCGACCGGCAAAAAGCCGCCGCCTTTGAAAAGCGGGCGGCGATAAGGCTCACGAATCCTTTCGCGTTCTGTCGCGGTGGTGGATATGTCCTAGTTTGGCGCCGCCTAAAATATGTAGATGCAGATGCAAAATCTCCTGCCCCGCGTCGCGCCCGTTGTTGATAACCACGCGATAGCCGCTTTCGTCAAGCTTGAGCTTTTTGGCGACGGACTGCGCGGCGGCGAGCAGATAGCCGATCGTTTCGCCGTCGCACGATTGAAGGTCTTTCACCTCTTTTTTAGGAATAACCAAAATATGAATTGGAGTCTGCGGATCCGAGTCGTGAAAGGCGAGCGTATGCTCGTCCTCGTAAACGCGATTCGCCGCTATTTCGCGGTTGACGATCTTTGTGAAAACGGTCATTCTGACTCCTTAAAGCATTATGGTGGCGTATATTAACAACGCATTCATTACAATTACGCCCTAAATCCCTTAAGGTCGATATATTGAGCAATCTTGAACGAATAAACGACGCGCCCACGATCGACGCGCTTGACAAACTGCGCGTGGAGCTGCTGGGCAGAAAAAGCGCGATCAGCGAAGGCTTCGCCGCCCTCAAAAACGCCGCCGATAAAGCGCAAGCCGCCGCGGAGCTTAACCGCAAAAAAGAGGAGCTTTCAAATGCGATCGCGAACAGAAAAGCCGCTTTAGAGAGCGTCGAGCTTGAAGCCAAAACCGCTAAAGAGGCGATCGACGTTACGCTGTTTGACTTTTACGATCGCGGCGGCTCGCTTCACCCGATCAACCGCGCTATGGAAGAGATTGTCGAGTATTTTACCGGTATGAATTTCGAGGTGAAAAACGGTCCCTTGATCGACGACGAGTTTCATAATTTTGAGGCTTTGAACCTGCCCAAACACCACCCCGCGCGCGAAATGCAGGACACCTTTTATATGAACGACGGCATGGTACTGCGCACGCACACCTCCAACGTGCAGATTCACACGATGCTCGCCGAAAAGCCGCCGTTTAGAATGATCGCGCCCGGCGCGGTTTTCCGCAGGGACTACGATCTGACGCACACGCCTATGTTTCATCAGGTGGAAGGGCTTGCCGTAGACGAGAAGGGCGCGATCAGCTTCGCCAATCTTAAACACATTTTAGAGGATTTTCTCAACAGCTTTTTCGGCGATTTTCCAACGCGCTTTCGTCCAAGTTTTTTTCCGTTCACGGAGCCAAGCGCGGAGGTTGACGTGGGCTGTATATTCTGCGGCGGCAAAGGTTGCAGAATGTGTAAAAACACGGGCTGGCTGGAGGTGCTTGGATGCGGAATGGTCGATCCGAACGTGTTTAAGGCGGTCGGCTACGAAAACGTCGGCGGCTACGCCTTTGGCATGGGCGTGGAACGGCTTGCCACGCTCAAATACCGAGTCGGCGATCTGCGATCGCTATACGAGGGCGATCTCGATCTATTGGAGCAGTTCAGATGATTGTCGCTAAAAGCTGGTTAAACGAATTTATATCTCTGGAAGGTTTAAGCGACGAGGCTGTCTCGCAAACCTTCGAGCGCCTTGGACACGAAATCGCGAGCGTAAGAAAAATTACCTTTGACGATAACGTTGTCGTCGGTAAAATCGCTATCTGCGAAAAACATCCGAACGCGGACAAATTGAGCCTGTGCGAGGTCGATATCGGCGATAAAAAACTCTCGATCGTATGCGGCGCGAAAAACGTCAAAGCCGGTCAATCTGTTCTAGTCGCGCAGATCGGAGCTAAACTGCCCGACGGCTTAGAGATCAAAGAAGCCGAACTGCGCGGCGTGAAAAGCTACGGCATGATCTGCTCGGCTAAAGAGCTTGGGCTGGGCGAATTGAACGACGGAATTTTAGCGCTCGACGATTCCGTCGGCGAGCTGATCGCGGGCGCGAAACTTAACGATTATCCCGCGCTGGCGGATACGATCTTTGAGATCGATCTTACCCCAAATCGCGGCGATTGTTTTAGCGCAATCGGCTTGGCGCGGGAGCTTTCGGCGGCGCTGAACACGCCGCTTAACGCCGCTCGCGCCGCTCGCGCAAATGAAAATCCAAACGGGATCGGACGCGTTTTGCACCTGACGAGCGATCCAGACGCTACGGCGAGCGTGCTG
Source organism: Helicobacteraceae bacterium (assembly GCA_031268655.1). Classification (GTDB taxonomy): domain Bacteria; phylum Campylobacterota; class Campylobacteria; order Campylobacterales; family SZUA-545; genus JAIRNH01. Next base: position 20,489 of record JAIRWX010000039.1, read on the forward strand.
ATCCACGCAATCGAAAATCGCGGGTTGAAGCTGCCGCTCGCGGCGCGGCTTCGTCTCGCGCGGTCGGATATAAGCGCGGCTACGACAATCGACGCGCTGACGACTTACGTCTCTTTAACGACCGGCGTGTTATTCCGCGCTTACGATTTGGCGGCGATCGGCGACGGCGAGTTAAAAGCAAAACTGCGGGTAATCAAACAAGACGGATTGAATCTGCTGATAGAGGAAAAAGGTAAAACGACGCTCGATACAATCGGGATCAACTTCGAGTCTAAATACGCGGCGAACGACTTCAGCCCGCTGATCGTCTTAGAAGCGTTTTTCGCGCCGCCCGACGAGATTGCAAAGACGGCTTTCGAACGTAAACTGAAAGGCGACGCGCTGTTTAACAGAGCCTCTAAGGGGAGCGATCCCGATCTGGCTATGGGCGCGCGCTTTTTTGCCGAGCTGGTTGCGCGCTATTCGCAAAGCCGCTTCTACTCCGAATCGCTCGGTTACGATCCGCGCCTCAAAAAGCCTATGATCGCCATCGACGCGAAAGAGGTTAGCGATCTGATCGGACGCGCCATAGATAAAAACGAAATTATCGGAATTCTCAAGCGGCTGGGCGCGGAAGCTCGATCAAACGGCGATCAACGGAGCTTCTTTATTGTTCCGCCCGTATGGAGGCACGATCTGCTTAACGCGGCGGATTTGACGGAGGAGGTCGTTCGCGTCAAAGGCGTCGATCGCGTGAAGCCAAAACCGCTTCGCATGCACTCCAAACGTTCCGTTACGGAAGGCTGGCGACGTTTTCGTTTGGAAAGAAATTTGGCTAATCGCGCCGCCGCGTTTGGCTTCAACGAATCGATGCACTTCGCGTTTTGCGATCGGCGCGTCGCCGGTCAATTCGGTTTCAAAAGCGTCGCGGACGATCTGAACATAGCCAATCCAATCTCTTCAAATATGAACGAATTGCGTCCGACGCTGCTGATCAACCTGCTGGAGGCGGCGGCGAAAAACCGCGCCAAGGGCGCGTCGAGCGTTCGTCTATTTGAGATCGGCGATATCTTCGGCGGCAAACGCGAGCAGTCCCGCGAAATGGCTTTTGTTTTCAGCGGCAAAAAAGAGTCGCCAAGCGTCCGAAATCACGGCAAGGCGGAAAATATTGACATTGTTGAATTCTCTCGTTTGATCGGCGGAGCGACGATCGAGTTTTCGCTGCTGCCGATTGAATCCGCCTATCTGCAAAAAGGACAGGCGGCGCAAATTGTCGCCCGCGGCGCGGCGATAGGAGAATTGGGCAAGTTAGAACCGCGCCTTAACAGGCTGTTTGATCTTGACGCGGAGACCTTTGTCGCCAGAATTTGCCTTGACAAGATCGCCGAAAGCGCGCCGAAAGCGAAACCCTTTAGCAAACTTCAGCCGATCGAGCGCGATCTGAGCGTGGTGATCGATAAAGCCGTTACGTTTAACAGGGTTAAAAGCGCGATCGAGACGATCGAGATCGAGGAGTTAAAGCGAATTTTAGCCGTTGATCTGTATGACGACGAAACGCTTGGCGACAAGCGCAGTCTTACCTTGCGGCTTATTTTGCAGTCGTTTAACAAAACGCCGTCCGAAGAAGATATAACCAAAATTACCGATCGCGTTTTAGCGCGCCTGAAAACCGATTTCGGCGCGGTTTTACGATGAAACGTTTGATCGTTGCGCCGTCGAAAAGCATAGTCGGCGCGGTCGGCGATCTTGCGGGCGATAAATCGATTTCGCACCGCGCGGCGATCTTTTCGCTGCTTAGCGACCGCCCGTCCACGGCGACCAATTTTCTGCGCGCCGAAGACACCTTGCGCTCGCTGGCAATCTCCGAGCGGCTTGGCGCGACTATCATATGGAACGGCGACGCGCTTACGATCAAACCGCCAAGCATGATAGAGGAACCGAACGACTATCTCGATTGCGGCAACGCCGGTACCGCGATGCGTCTTTTCGCCGGTCTGCTATGTGCGCAAAACGGCTTTTTCGTATTAAGCGGCGATCGCTATCTGAACAACCGCCCAATGAGACGAATCGTCGCGCCGCTTAAGACGATCGGCGCGGCGATCGACGGGCGAAAGGCGGCGAGTTTCGCGCCGCTCGCTATTCGCGGCGTTCCAAACCTAGCGCGGTTTGATTATGAAAGTTCTATCGGTTCCGCGCAGGTTAAAAGCGCGATGATACTGGCGGGGCTCAACGCAAACGGCGGCGTATTTTCAGAGCCCGAACTTAGCAGAGATCACACGGAGCGCATGCTTAAAGCGATGGGCGCGGATATTCGCGTCCAAAACGGCAAGATCGCCGTCGGCAAAAAAACTGCGCCGCTCGCGCCGCTTGCTATTCGCATTCCCGCCGATCCCTCCAGCGGCTTTTTTTTCGCGGTCGCGGCGGCGATAACGCAGGGCGGCGATCTGCTGCTACGAAACGTTACGCTAAATCCGTCGAGAATTGAAGCCTATAAAACGTTAGGGCGAATGGGCGCTAAAGTGGAATTTATAGCGCGGGAGAACGACTACGAGCCGATCGGCGATATTCGCGTGCGACACGGCGAGCTGAACGGCGCGGAAGTCAGCCAAAACGTCTCGTGGCTGATCGACGAAGCGCCCGCGCTTGCGATCGCGTTTGCGTACGCGAAAGGCGTTAGCCGATTAAGCGGCGCGGCGGAGCTGCGAGTTAAAGAGAGCGATCGAATCGCAAGCGTGGTAAGCAATCTGACTAAGTGCGGCGTTCGCGCCAAGGAGCTGCCCGACGGCTTTGAGATTACGGGACAGACCGCGATTAGCGGCGCGACAATCGACAGCTTCGGCGATCACAGAATCGCGATGAGCTTTGCGATCGCGGCGCTCGGCGCGAAGTCGGAGATGGTTATTAATGATTCTGAATGCGTAGCCACGAGTTTTCCGCGCTTCGCCGATATTTTGAAATCGCTGGGCGGCGCGATCGAAGAGCAAACCGTTGCTGATTAAGCTGGCTAAAAGCTGCGGATTTTGCTTTGGCGTAAAACGGGCGATCAGGCTCGCGGAAAATAATCCCGATTCGATCGTAATAGGCGAGTTGATTCACAATAGCAGAGAGATCGACAGGTTAAACAGGAACTTTGGCGTTCGCTCCGCCGATAATCTTGACAAGCTAAAAAAAGGCGACAGGGCGATTATTCGCACGCACGGGATTGAAAAAGACGCGAAGGCTAAACTGCTGACCATCGCCGACGACATTATCGACGCCACCTGCCCGTATGTTACCAAACCGCAGAAGATCGCGGAAGCGATGAGCGACGAAGGCTATCAAACGATTATTTTCGGCGACGGCAGCCACCCGGAAGTTAAAGGCGTTTTAAGCTACGCGGACGAAAACGCGGCGGTCGTCGCGGACGCGAGCGAGCTTGATCGCGTAACGATCCGCGATCGCGCCGCGCTGATCAGCCAGACCACGAAGTCAATCGCGGCGTTTGGCGAGGTCGCCGCCGCGTTGATCGCCAAAACGAGCGAGACTCGCGTCTTCAACACCATCTGCAACGCCACCTACGACAATCAGGAGGCGACCCGAAAACTCGCCAAAGAAGCCGACGTAATGATCGTTATCGGCGGCAAAAACAGCTCCAATACCAAACAGCTACACTCGATCGCGTTACAATACTGCGCCGATTCGTATCTGATCGAGGACGGCGACGAGTTGCGCCGCGAATGGTTCGCCAACAAGCGGCTTTGCGGCGTTAGCGCCGGCGCCTCCACCCCAGATTGGATCATCGAAGAAGCGACCAAAGCGATAGAGGCGTTTTGAGCTTTTAGCGGGGTTTGATTAAAATCGCTCTTTTGGTAAGGCAAACATAAGGGTTTTAATGGGCAACGAGGCGTTAGATAATATCGACATCAGCGAAGAGGACAAAGCTCTTTTTGAACGGTCGGTACAAGACGACGACGCATGGCGCGAGTCGACAAAAGGCGGCGACGGCAGGCGCGAAAAGCTCTTGACCGTTACGATCGAAAAAATTACAGGCGACGCGGCGCTGGTTAATTTAGGCGGCAAATCCGAATGGCGTTTGGATCTATCGGAGATTAAAGACGACGAGGGCGTTCTGCTGTTCAAAGAGGGCGACGAGATTCCGATCCTGCTGTCTGGCAGACCGGGCGAGCGATCGCGCATATCTTATAAAAAAGCCGTTAAACGACAAAAGATCGCCGAGTTTATCGCCGCGCATAAAACCGACGACGAGTCTGCCGCGCCGATCGATATAGAAGGCGCGATTACGGGCAAGAACAAAGGCGGCTATATCGTGGAATCAAACGGCGTAGAATTTTTTATGCCGATCTCCCTGTCGGCGTTCAAGCCCGACGCAAAGCCGCAGATCGGCAAAAGCGTAACGGGACGACTGATCAAAATGGACGAAGCGAGCGGATCGCTCGTGCTTTCGCGCCGATCGTATTTGAACGCGCAACGCAAAACGCGCAAGGAAGCGATTAAACGGCTGACCGAAATAGACGACATAGTCGAAGCGACGGTCAAGCGCATTCAAAACTACGGCATGTTTGTAGAAGCAAACGGCGTGGAGGGACTGGTGCATTACACCGAGATCAGCCACAAAGGTCCCGTAAATCCCGCCGCCCATTACAAAGAGGGCGACATCATTCAAGTGAAGGTAGCGGGCTACGATAAGGATAAAAACCGCGTTAGCTTCTCGATCAAAGCCGCGCAGTCAAATCCGTGGCAGGAAATTGCCGAGCAGTTAGAGGTCGGCGACACCATCAAGGTAACGGTAGCCAACATGGAGGCGTATGGCGCGTTTGTCGATCTGGGCAACGACACCGAAGGCTTTTTGCATATCAGCGAGATGAGCTGGGACAAAGACCTGAAACATCCGAGCGAAATTTTGCAGATCGGGCAGGAGGTCGAGGTGGAGGTGATCGCGCTCGACATAGAAAACCAGCGCCTGCGCGTTTCGCTCAAGAAATTACAGCCAAAACCTTACGAAGAGTTCGTAAAAACGCACAAAGTCGGCGATCGCCTAAAAGGGGTAGTTACCTCGATCAAGGATTTCGGCGCGTTTTTGAAGGTCGACGGCGTGGAAGGGCTGCTGCATAACGAGGAGTGCGGTTGGAGTCGCGCCGATAACGCAAAGTCGCTGTTCAAAGAGGGCGACGAAATCGAAGTCGAGCTAATCAAGATAGATTTTGAAGCGGGACGGCTCAGTTTCAGCAGGAAGACGTTGATCGAAAGCCCTATAGAGATCTACGCCAAGCGCCGCCAAATAGGCGATATCGTACAGGGAGTAGCGCGCGACGTTAAGGATTTCGGCGTTTTCGTTCGGCTGGAAGACGGCGTGGACGCGATGATTCGCGCAGAAGACCTAGCGCCTTTAAAGATCGAGGAGATCAAAATAGGCGATCCAATCGAAGCCGCCATAGCGGTTATCGAGACAAAAAAAGGACGCATTCGCCTCTCGGTGCGCCGCTTGGAAAAGCAGAAGGAGCGCGACGCGCTAAAGAGTTACAACGGCGACGATCAACGCACCACTTTGGGCGACGCAATCAGGGGAACGCTAAAGAAATAAGGGCGGTTAAGCAATGCGCGGCGTTTGGGTCGCTACTTTTTTCGCGCTGGTGTTTGTCGCTTTGGGCGCGGCGTTCGCATGGAGGACAACGCGCGTCGATAGCGGCTGGCGATCCGATCGCGTAGTGGTGGATAGTAGCGAGCTTCGCCGAAAAGAGATCGCGGCGGCGGAAGAGAGCAAAACGGCTATTCCAAAGTGGATGCAAAAGATGGCAGAGCCAAACGAAGCGCCGCGTCTGCCCGCCGACGAAAGCGTAATCGATTGGGATCTCGTCGATCCTGATTTTCGCGCGAACGTTACGTTGGTATTGCGGTTTCATGCGCCGGATCGCTTTCAAAAGCGCTGTCTCGACCATTTTTTCGCGTCGCGCCAAATCGCGCATATTATCGACGAAGGCGAGTTTTACGATATTCGCCTTGGAAATAAAGATCCGTCGGCGGCGAACGAGTTGGTTAAGGAGCTTGCGACATACGATCTGGACGCGAAACTGATTACGTTGAGAGAGCCCAAACCATACTAAAGGCTGTTGATGAAAAAGAGAGTTATCGTTTGCGATCATATCCACGATAAGGGCGTAGATATATTAAAAAGCGCCAAAGATATCGATCTCGACGTCGCGTACGACGCGCCTAAAGAGAAGCTGTATTCGCGCCTGGCGGACGCGGAGCTTGCGATTACCCGCAGCTCCACGCCGGTCGATATTAAATTCCTAGACGCGGCACATAAACTAAAATATGTTATTCGCGCCGGCGTGGGCGTGGATAACGTCGATATAGAGGAGTGTTCGCGGCGCGGCGTGGCGGTAATGAACGTGCCAACCGCCAACACCGTCGCCGCCGTAGAAATGACGATGTGCCATCTCGTCTGTTCGGCGCGCTCGTTTGTTTACGCGCATAGCGAGCTGAAAGAAAAACGGGTGTGGAAGCGCGAAAATTGGTATGGTACGGAGCTGCTGGGCAAATCGCTTGGCGTGATCGGCTTCGGCAACATTGGCGCGAAGGTCGCCGTCCGAGCGCAGGCGTTTGGAATGGAGATTGTCGCCTTCGATCCTTATATTCAACCAAGCAAAGTAACATCGCTGGGTATGACCTACACGACTAATTTCGACGATATTTTAGCGTGCGACATTATCACGATCCACACGCCCAAAAATAAGGAAACGACAAACGTTATCGCCGCCAAAGAGATCGCCAAGATGAAAAACGGCGTTATTTTGATCAACGTCGCTCGCGGCGGGCTGTACAATGAAAGCGATCTTGCCGTCGCGCTTAAATCAGGCAAGGTACGCTTTGCGGGGCTGGACGTGTTTTCCAAAGAGCCCGCCACAGATAATCCTCTGCTCGATCTGCCCAACGTCTCCGTTACGCCGCATTTGGGCGCTAATACGATCGAAAGCCAGATTAACATAGCCGTCCAATCCGCGGAAAACGCGCTGGAGGTTTTGCGCGGGATAAGTTATCCAAACGCGCTGAATCTACCGATCAAAGAGGGCTCTATGCCCGCGTGGGCGAGCGGCTATTGCGAATTGACGCAACGAATGGCGTTTCTCGCCGCGCAAACCTTAAAAAGCTCTATACGATCGGTCGGCGTTAGCGCGAGCGGCGAAGCGGCGAATTACTTAGAATCGTTTGGCGTATTCGCCACGGTCGGCGCGCTTAACAAATCAATCGCGGAAAAGGTCAATTACGTCAACGCGCCGTTTGTGGCAAAAGAGCGCGGCTTGGAGGTCTCGACGCGGAAGGACGAGGGCGAATCGCCGTATAAAAATCTGGTAACCGTTCGCGCGAGCGACGATAGCGAAAGCGTCTATATTAGCGGCATACTCTTTGGCAACGAAAGCCCGCGCATCGTGAATATCAACGGTTTTGATATGGATGTTGTGCCAAAAGGCAAGATGATTTTGTTCAAGAACAGCGACGTGCCGGGCGTGATCGGCAAAGTCGGCGCCTTACTTGGCAACGCGAAGATCAACATCGCCGATTTTCGTCTCGGGCGCGATAAGTTTGGCAAGGCGATGGCGTTGATTATTATCGACAACGAGGCGACGCAACCCGTACTCGACGCGCTTGCGGCTCTTCCCGAAGCGATCAGGGTTTCGTACGCGGAACTTTAATATCCGAAAGCGCGATCACAAATTAGGAGCGGCTGTATGACATATTCGATGGGCGACTTAAAAAAAGGTCTTAAAATAGAGCTTGACAGAATCCCGTATAAAATCGTGGAGTATCAGCACGTGAAACCGGGCAAAGGACCGGCGTTTGTGCGTACAAAAATCAAGTCGCTTCTTGACGGGCGCGTGATAGAAAACACCTTTCACGCGGGCGACAAAGCGGAAAAACCCGACTTAACGGAAGCCGCTATGCAATATCTGTATAAAGACGGCGAGCATTTTCAGTTTATGGATACGAGCAATTACGAGCAGTACGCTTTTAACGCCGATCAGGTGGGCGATACGGCAAATTGGCTGGTGGAAAACGTGGAGGTAACGGTGCAGTTTCACAACGGCAAGCCAATTGGCGTAGAACCTCCGCAAACGGTCACATTGAAAGTCGTCGAAACGCCGCCCAATTTCAAGGGCGACACCAGCGCCGGCAGCAAGAAGCCTGCAAAGCTGGAGACTGGCGTTATCGTGCAGACCCCGTACCATGTTTTGGAAGGCGAAAAAATTAAGGTTGATACCTCTACGGGAGAGTATATTGAAAAGGTAAAATAGCTCCCGAAGACGGCGCCGTTGGCGGAAAGACAATAGTGTATGAGCGTATAATTTAGCGGAATGACCTAGCCAAAACGGAGCCCGAAGCGTAAACAGTCCTGTTATATGCAGTGCCCGCATTTTACACTATAGCTTTTAGCGTTCTTCATTATAGCCTTACCGATATTCCTGCATATATATTAAACATTGAGAAATCCCAGCCGAGGCCTGTTGTCTGCCCATACATCAATATTCCGGTTATACCAATATTATCAGTAAAATAATATCCGCCGTCAATTTTACCGGAAATTATCATATCAACCGCTGTAGGTGAACAAAGGAGCGTACCGCCAATATTCCATTTGTCCCTCATATAATGAT
>JAIRWX010000045.1 GCA_031268655.1 Helicobacteraceae bacterium
TTTTCTAGATCATTTTGCCTCAACCCCCCCGCCCCCCCCCCCGGGGCCCCCCCCCCCCCCCGGGGGGGGGGGGGGGGGCAAATTACGACGTGCTAGCGTTGCAAGGCTACTACGATCACGGTAAAGATCTGGACTATTATTTCGAACACTACGGCTTTAAGTAGAGGGCACGCCGAAAAGTAAAATCGCGGCGGCTGTCCGAGTCTTCGCCCAAACGCGAACGCCAAACGTCAGTCGTCCTTTACGCAACATACTAAAATGTATTGCTTGGCGCGTATTTTGCGCGGAGCCAATAGTAACGCGCCCGATTCGCTATATGCCGTCCGAATCTGTCAAATGTCCGCCTGTCTTACACAAACCAGCGCCTGTGCGCCTAGCCTGCGCCGCCCAAAAAAAGACCGAACCGACCAAATCGCTCTATTGATTAAAAAATAATCATTTATTTCGCGTTTGCTGTTCTTTTTATCATATACAATCGTTTCACATCTCAACCAAAAAGGGGTTTCAATGGAAGCGGAAACGGCGGCTAGTTTGGGCGACTCGGGGTATCTCCTGAGCGTATTCCTGCTAATTTTTGGCGGCGCGTTGGTGTTCTGGATGGCGGCGGGCTTTGCCATGCTGGAATCGGGACTTGTTCGCGCCAAAAACGTTACGGTCATCTTGACCAAAAATATCGGCATTATGGCGTTGGGATCGGTGATCTACTTCCTGATCGGCTACGACATTATGTACGGGCACGGCGAATTTGGCGTATTGTTTTCTTTCGGCTCGGTCGCGGGCGAGGAGGGCAGCGATTACGGGTTGCACGCGGACTTTTTCTTTCAAGTGATGTTCGCGGCGACGGCGGCTTCGATCGTAAGCGGAACGGTTGCCGAGAGAATCAAACTTATACCGTTTTTCATTTTTACGGCGATTTTGGTCGCCTTTGTCTATGCCGTCGTTGGTAATTGGACGTGGGGCGGTACATTTTTGGGCGCGGGCGGCGAAACCGACGCGGCGGGAGCATATATCGTCGGCTCAAGCTGGATGGTCGATACCTTAGGCTCGGCGTTCAGCGACTTTGCAGGCTCTACGATCGTGCATAGCGTCGGCGGCTGGGCGGCTTTGGCGGGCGCGTTGCTGCTTGGCGCGAGATCGGGCAAATACGGAGCGGACGGCAAAGTGCGCCCCATTCCGGGCAGTAATTTGCCGCTCGCCACATTGGGAACTTTCTGCCTGTGGCTTGGCTGGTTTGGTTTTAATGGCGCGAGCGAGCTTGCCTTGGTTACCAAAGACAACGCGAACAACATTGCCTTAGTCTGCGCCAGCACGCATCTTGGCGCAAGCGCAGGCGCGGTTGCCGCCGCGATTTTGAGCAAGATTATCTATAAAAAGATCGATCTGACCTTTGTACTTAACGGAACTCTAGCGGGCCTCGTGGCGGTTACGGCGGGTCCGAATATCGCTTTGTGGGTCGGCGCGTTAGAAGGCGCGGTCGGCGGCGTTTTGGTAGTGCTTGCCGTGCCGCTTTTTGACAAGCTCAAAATCGACGATCCAGTCGGCGCGTTGTCGGTTCACCTCGTGGCGGGCATTTGGGGTACGCTTGCCGTCGGGCTGTTCAATCCCGAAGTAACGTTGCTGGCGCAATTGTTTGGCGTGGTTGTGATCGGCGCGTTCACGTTTATCGCTTCGAGTATTGTATGGTATATTCTCAAACTGACTTTGGGTATTCGCGTTTCTCAAAAAGAGGAGCACGATGGCACCGACTTGAGCGAAACCGGACTTGAAGCGTATCCGGAATTTGCGAAAAATGCGAAGTAAAGGCTGACAGATGAAAAAGATCGACGCAATAATCAAACCATTCAAGCTCGAAGAGGTAAAAGAGGCGCTTCGACAAGCGGGCATTACGGGTATGACCGTCAGCGAAGTTAAAGGCTACGGCAGGCAACAGGGGCATACCGAGCTGTATCGCGGCGCGGAATACGTGGTGGATTTTCTGCCGAAGTTGAAGCTGGAGATTGTCATAAACGACGATCAGGAGGACAAGATCGTCGAAACGATTATCAATTCGGCGAAAACCGGCAAAATCGGCGACGGCAAAATCTTTATTTACGGGGTGGAAAAAGTAATCCGCATCAGAACGGGCGAAACGGGCGACGAGGCGGTTTAGTCCGCGTCTTAAGCGATCGGATTTGCAGTCGATCGCTATAGCCGCGCGATTTGGTTGGGGGGGGGGGGCAAGCTCAAGTGATCGCGCGGTTTGTCGTTTGGCGGCGTTAGTCCCGCCGTAAAGCTGGATACATAACACATCTAAACTGCCGCAAGCGCCGCAAAATCCGAAACCTTTATCTGCGACGAACCTTAGATCGTTTCGGTTATATATGACGTTTTGGCGATTACGATACAAGGAACGCGAAGCGTAAACAGACCTGTTATGCGACGTACCCCCGTACACCATTATTTTTTATACATTGTATATACTAAAACAACCATAATCTGTTCTAATTCCTAATTGTTCCCCTACAAATTTAGGATAAATTGTTTTTACACTGTGCATTATTTTAAATGAATGCAGTAATTCTTTTTTAATAAAATCATAAACATATATATTGTTTCTTTGAGTCAATACCAATTTTGTTTGACTTTTATTAAAACAAAAATTATTAACTTCCTTTGTATATTCGGGTATTTCCAGTTTTTTATATTCAATCTCCTTTCCTGTTTCTATATTATAATAATACATTTTCCATGCACCATATTGTTCCCTTACTGCTAATATTTTATCTTTCTCGGTAAATTCCATTTGTTCCGCCATTTCAAAATTCCCATTAATTTTATTAATTATTTTCCCGTCATTGGCATTATGTATTGCTATTTCGCTTATTTTATTATGAAATGCAAGTAATGAACCATCTTTTGATAAAACAGAACAAAATGGTATTGACCCCTTTATACTATTCGCGTCATAATTAAAGTCGAATATTTTTTTACCGGATATATCGGTAACAACTATTATGGGATTTGTCGAAAATGCTATTTTATTATTTGAAACTGATATAAAACTCGTCATATTCTTTAAATCTTTCTTTGTACATTGGTTAAATTTATTTTCAATTATGTTATATTTATAAATATAATGATCGAGATCAAACAATAATTCATTTTCACTCTTATTATATTGTATGTCCCATGCTAATTTTCCCGGTAAATTTATTATGTCAATCAATTTTCCTTCAATATCAATTAGAATTAAATCATCTGTTTCTGCGTCCGCCCCGTTTGCTTTATAAATGTAAATTCCTTTAGGCGTTTGTTCAAAAGAGAGCGCCCCCGTATAATAATTGCCGACAAAATAGTGCAAAATTGGTTTACCAATGGGAGCATCAGCATTTTGCAACACAAAGCCTTTTTTCAACAATTCCCATTCTTTTTTCTCAAAATATTTTTCCGCATCTTCTTTATTGGGAAATACTTTTTCTAGGGATTTCAATTTTCCGTTTTTTCCACTTTCAACAGTTATTTTCTTATTTGAAAAATGTAGTATTGACATCTTTTCACTTTCAATGTCAACTAAAGTGTGTTCAATTTCTTTGTTCATAATATGCCCCTCTTATATGAAAAAGCGAATACTCGTCGGCGAGGATTTGTAGCGTCTGCGGTCCGTCTAATGAATTTTTCTTTCGTTGCGGGAACGTCCGTTGTGGTGACCTTACGGCTTGTAGCCGTTTTACCGCCTGTTACGAGAAAGTCGCCGACATATCCGTTTTTTGTATTTCTTGTCATGTTCTTGAAATTTTACCATTGCAAAGATAAAACGTCAATAGTTAAATACGGAAGCGCGAATTTGCGCTTTGGCTGAAACCAGTAAGCATATATGGACATGTTACGCGGAGCGCTAACGTTTCGGCTGTATGCGAGGTTTTGTCTCGCCGTTTATGCGGCTTGCCGTCGCCGCCTCTAATCGCGCTGGATAAAACGCCGCTATCTTATTTCCTTGACGGAGTCGGCGCACCATCTAGCGAGCGCCAGATCGTGCGTTATAAGCAAAACGCCGCTTTGGTCCAAAAGCGCGACAATCAGCTTCATCACTTCAAGCTGCGTTAAATTGTCAAGCGCGCTGGTTGGTTCGTCGGCTAAAATCAGCTCGGGCTTCATCAGCAGGGCGCGGAGGATCGAAAGCCGTTGTAGTTGCCCGCCGCTTAACTCGTGGGCTTTGCGCGACAACAGCGCGTAATCGATCGCAAGACGCTCGCAAAGCGCGGGCGCGTCGTCAATCGGCGCGCAGTCCGCGATCTGATTTGCGATCGAGTAGGTTGGGCTAAAAGAGGCGTACGGGTCTTGAAATATCTGACTAAAACGCGCCGCTTTGATTGTTCCGCTTTTTTGCCGCAAACGCCCCGCGATCAGCTCCAGCAACGTAGATTTGCCGCTGCCGCTTGGTCCGACGAGCGCGACGATCTCGCCCTTTTTGATCGACATATTAAAGTTGCGAAAAAGCGTTTGATCGGCGTTGTACCCAAAAGCTAAATCCGTAATCTCAAGAATCACGTTGTTTCGCCGCGTCTTGATCGCTCAGAATCGTTTCGCCCTTCGCCCAGTTTTCGCGCAAAATCTCGTCAAACACGATGTAGCAGGAGGGTTTTGGCTTGTTCGCTACGCGCTCGATCGTCTCGCTGAACTCTTTGGCGATCGTTCGTTTTTGCTCGATCGTAAGTTTCGACGCGATCTTGACGTTAATATACGGCATTGTTACCTCCGTTAAATTGAAACGATAGTTTAGCGCGGCGCAAATCAAAAGAGCGATCCACAAAGATTAAGCGGACTTGAGCGTTTTTAGCGCTATAATACGACAAACTAAGGAGTGGTTCAAAATGATACGCTCGCTGTTTTTCCTATCGATTCTGCTGGCGTCGTTTGCACAGGCGCAACTCACCATCGCCGTAAGCGTAGCGCCGCAGGCGTGGCTCGCAAAAGAGATCGGCGGCGATCTCGTGAACGTGATAGTGATCGCTCCGCCAGACGCGAGCGCTCATACCTACGAGCCAAAGCAGTCTCAGTTGGCAAGTTTGGCGAAAGCCAATATTTATTTAGCCTGTGGCATAGAGTTTGAGAGGGTTTGGCTTGATCGTTTTGCCGCCGCCGCTCCGAAGATGAAAATCTACGCTACGGATAGCGGCGTAACCAAATCAAAGATCGAGAGCAAAGCTGGATCTGCAGACGACTCGCGAATATGGCTCTCGGTTGCCGCTATGCGATCGCAGGCTCAGACGACGATACGCGCTTTAAGCGAGACCGATCCCGCAAATATGGGCAAGTATCAGATAAACGGTATGAAACTGCTTCAGACGATCGATCGCGTTAAGGCGCAGGTAGCTTCCCTGCTCGCTCCGTACCGCGAGAAGGCTTTTTTAGCGTATCCTCCCGCGTTGGGCTATGTCGCCAAAGACTATCGCCTAAGACAGATCGCGGTTGATTTTAGAGGCGAGCCAAAACCCGCCGATATCGCCGAACTAAAAGAGATCGTCAAAAACGAAGGCATTAGGATATTGCTCGTTCAAAACGGAGCTTCGGCGAAAACCGCGCAACAGCTAGCCAAAGAGTTAGGCGTACAGATCGAGCCTATCAACGTTATGGAAGATAACTGGGAGGCGATGATGCACGCTCTTGCCGTGCATCTAATTAACGCGTTCAACTAAAACGCGCAAAAGCGTCAACGCGCCCTTTGCCCGCCTCAAAAGGCAACAAGGCGCGCTACGAGGGGAATTATTATCGCAGTTATGTTCCGATCGCTATTGTTAGCGGCGTTTTTGTCCGCGTTTGTTCATGCGAAAATAGTCGTCGCCGTAAGCGTTGCGCCGCAGGCGTGGCTTGCGCGGGAGATCGGCGGCGATCTGATCGAAGCGTTTCCGATCGCTCCGCCAAGCGCCAACGCGCACACCTACGAGCCAAAACCCGCGCAGATGGCAAGGCTCGCTAAAACGTCGGCGTATCTGGCTTGCGGCGTGGAGTTTGAGCGGATATGGCTGAAAAGATTCGAACAAAACGCGCCGAGCATGCGCGTCTTTCACACGGATCGCAACGTAACCAAGCTGGCGCTAACGCCGCTAAACAGAGAAGATCGGCGCGGGGCGATCGACTCGCATATCTGGTTTTCGCCGTCGGCTATGCGATCGCAAGCCGGGGCGATAGTCGAGGCGCTTGGCGCCGTCGATCCCGACAACGCCGAAGTTTATAAAAAAAACGGCGCGCGCGCGCTGGCAAAGATCGACGAGATCGATCGAGAGATCGCGAGCAAATTACAACCCTATAAAGATCGCGCTTTTTTGATACATCATCCCGCGTTGGGCTATTTCGCTAACGAGTACGGCTTACGCCAGCTTTTTATCGAGTTTGAAAGCAGAGAGCCGAAGCCTTCCGAGATCGCCGCGCTGATTAAAACGGCTAAAGACGAAAAGATAAACGTCGTTTTTGTGGAGCGCGGCGTTCCGAGCAAGAGCGCCGAGTCGCTGGCTATCGCGATCAACGCGAAAACAGAGCCGATTACGATCATAAGCGAGGAGTGGGGCGATCTGATGCGCGACGCGGCAAACTCGCTGATTAAGGCGTTTGATGGCGGCGATTGAGGCGAAAAACCTCAGTCTCTTCCGCGACGGCGCGTGGGCGATTGAAAACATATCTTTCAAAGTCGATATAGGCGAGTTTTTGGGGATTGCGGGACCAAACGGCGGCGGTAAAAGCACCTTGATCAAAATTCTGGCGGGCATATTAAATCCGGACGGAGGTAAAGCGTTATTATTTGGCGGCGAAGCGAGAGAGGCGTTTGCCAAAGTTGGCTATATGCCGCAGGAGAGCGGCGAAAATCTGGATTTTCCAATCAGCGCGATCGAAGTGGTTGAAATGGGTTTTTTACCAAACAAAAAACGCGACAGAGGCGAGGCGATCGGCGCGCTTGAAAAACTTGGCGCCGCCGATCTTGCCCGCAAAAAAATCGGCGAGTTAAGCGGCGGCGAGCGGCGGCGCGTGTTTCTCGCCCGCGCTATCGTCGGCGGCGCGACGGCGCTGTTGTTGGACGAGCCTACTTCTGGCGTGGACGCTAACGGCGACGCGGAGATAGCCAGGCTGCTTTTGGAGATTAAAAAAACGACGGCGATCGTTTGCGTGAGCCATGATCGTTCGCGTTTGCAAGAAGACGCGGATCGAATCATTACGATCAACAGACGAATAGTCGGCGACGAGAGACCGCGATGATTGAAACCTTTGCTTTGCCGTTCGCCCAAAACGCCTTGATCGCTTCGTTTTTGCTGGCGATCGCCGCGGGCATAATCGGCTCGCTGGTGGTGGTAAATCGCATCGTATTTTTAAGCGCCGCGATAGCGCACACCGCGTACGGCGGCGTGGGGCTAGCCTTTTTCTGCGGCTTTTCGCCGCTGTTTGGCGCGGGCATAGCGAGCGTTCTGGCGGCGCTGATTATGGCTGTCGTTACGTTAAACAACCGAAGCCAAAGCGATATGGCGATCGGCGTTATATGGGCGATTGGCATGGCGATCGGCGTAATTTTTATCGACTTCGCGCCCGGATACGGCGGCGATCTGATGGGCTATCTTTTCGGTTCGCTGACGGCGATCGAAACGGGCGATCTGCTGGCTTTCGGCGTAATCGACGCGATCATTTTGGTATGGGCGATATTGTTTTACTCCAAGCTGTTAGCGATCGCCTTTGACGATAAATTTGCCAGAAGCAAAGGCGTTAAGGTTGCGCCGCTATACGTTTCGCTGCTTGTTTTATCGTCGCTGGCGATTGTAATCGCGATTCGCTTGGTAGGCTTGATGCTTGTTATCGCGTTGCTGACCATTCCCGTATGGATATCGCAGAGCTACGTAGGCAGCCTGTGGAAAACGATGGCGCTATCGGCGATCTTCTCGCTTGCCTTTATGATTTGCGGTTTTGCGATCGCCGTCGCCTTCGACGTTACGAGCGGAGCGGCGATCGCGCTGATCGCCGCCGCGGGTTTTATCGTTTCGGCGATCGTAAAAAGATTAGCGCGCCGCGTCGCCCGTTAATATATACCAGCCCAGCGTCTCAAACTGAACGTACCATATAACTACCGATAGGATATAGCCCAGCGCCACCGTCCACGCCAGCCGCATATGCGCCATAAAGGTATAAGTCCCGCGCAGCTTGCCCATCACGCCGACTCCCGCCGCGCTCCCAAAGCTGATAAGCGAGCCGCCTATGCCCGCCGTCATTGCGACAAACAACCACTGATCCACGCCCATTTGAGGATTGGCTTTCAAAATCGCGCTCATAACGGGTACGTTATCAACCACCGCGGAGACCAAGCCCACGCAGATATTCGCCCAAGTCGGACCGATTATGTCGTAGCCGTTCGCCACCAAGCCGAGATAGCCCGCGTAGTGAAGCGCGCCAACCGCGGCGAGAATCCCGAAAAAAAACACGAGCGTATCGAGCTCTATATGGCGGGCGCTCGCGTAAACGTCAAACGAATCCTCTTTGTGAAAACGTTGCAGATAAAACGAGTGGAGCGACAGCAGCGCCAAGCCAAACATCATACCCCAAACGGGCGGGATATGAAAAAGCTGTTCGCACATAACGGCGCTGAAAATCGTGAACACGCCAAGTCCTATCACAAACCGCGCGCCGTAACGCATGTGCACGACTCCCTCGCCGCTTGCGTCAAAGACCGGTTTTTCGTTCGGCACAAATCGGCTGAGAAGCCATGCGGTGAGAAGCCAGCCGCCAAACGAACTTGGGAATACGAAAAAGAAATCCACAAACGGCGCTTTGCCCGCCTGCCAAGCCATCAGCGTCGTAATGTCGCCGAACGGAGACCATGCGCCGCCGGCGTTAGCCGCGACGACGATATTGATCGCGCCCGGAACCAGAAACTCCTTGCGCGTTCTGTCGATCGTAACCAGTACCGTGGACATAATAAGCGCGGTCGTCAGGTTATCCGCGACGGGACTGATAAAAAACGCCAGCAGACCCGTCAACCAAAACAGCTTGCGGTAACCAAAGCCGCTTGAGACAAGTTTGTATTTAAGCGTCTCAAACACGTTTCTGTTGATAAGCGTTTCTATATAGATCATAGCCGCAAACAAAAAGAAGAAGATCTCGGCGATCTCCTCGATCAGATTTTTCACTTCGGCGCGCAAAACGGCGCTCGCGCTCGCGTCGCCGTGTATAAGCGTGTATATGCCAATCAGAACGAACATGAACGTGCCGATAAATAGCGCCGGCTTGGATTTGTTGATATGAAGTTGTTCCTCCATAGCGATACAGACATATCCAGCGATAAATATGATAAGGCATACTATGCCCGCCCAACTGGTAACCAGACTCGTCTCGTGCATTACGTTAGCCTTTAGATTGTTTAGTTCGATCCTATCGGAAGATTCATAAAAAGCCTTGATCGTTATCCGTCAAACGTTACGGGACCGCTTGCGCTGCCCTCCAAAAACTGCCGCGTGATCGGATTTTGCGACGCGGCGATCTCCGCGCTATCGCCGTACTCGACGATTCGCCCATCGAAGAGCATGGCGATATAATCGGAGCATTTGAAGCTCTCTTTGACGTCGTGGCTGATCAACGCGCTTGTAACGCCAAGCTCGGATTGCAGACGCAGAATCATCTGACTGATCCGATCGCTGGTGATCGGGTCTAGTCCGCTGGTCGGTTCGTCGTACAGCAACGCCTGCGGGTCTAAAATAATCGTCCGCGCAAGCCCGACGCGCTTGCGCATACCGCCGGAAAGCTCGTGCGGAAATAGCGGCATCGCCTCGCTTGGCTTTAGCCCTACAAGCTCCAGCGCTCGAACGATCTTTCTGTTCCGCTCGGCGGCGGTTAGTTTCGTATGCTCGATCAACGGAAATTCCACGTTCTGCTTCACGTTCATACTGTCAAACAGCGCGCCGCTTTGAAACAAAAATCCCACCTTGCGCCGTATCTGATACAGCGACTTCGCGTCGCTCAGCGCTATTCCGTCCACCACAATTTCGCCGCGATCGGGCGTTAAAAGTCCCACGATATGCTTGATAATCGTGCTTTTGCCGCCGCCGCTAACGCCGAAGATCGTCGTCGTTTTGCCGCGTACGATATCCAGATTAACGCCGCGTAAAACCTCTTTTTCGCCAAAACGTTTGCATAGATCGCGTATATGAATCATTGTTTAGCCGTAAATCCTCGCGTTAATCCCGCGTAATCTTTATAAAACTCTACCATTTTATAGCCGTTTTTTTTCAACGCTTCTCGCAGGGTCGTCTCTTGATCGTAGCCGCATTCGCACGCTAATACGGGCTTGCGAAGCGCGATGATCGCCTCTAAAATCTCCGTTCCCTTTTTGCCCCCAATCAAAGCCGCTTTAGGCTCGAACGACGCGGGTTTTGGCAGCGGATAATCGGCGCGAACATAGGGCGGATTAGATATTAGCGCGTCAAAATCGTCGTCAACGCCGTCAAGCAGATTTGTCTGAATTAGCTTTACGCGATCGGCTACCTGAAAGCGCTCGATATTTTTTCTCGCCACCCTGATCGCCGCGCCGCTTATGTCGCTTGCTATAACGCGGATATTTGGCGAGAGCATAGCGAGAGTTACCGCTACCGCGCCGCTTCCCGCGCCGATTTCGGCGATTATCGGCGCGTCGAAGTCCTTCGTAAGATCGATTGCGCGATCAATTAGCGCTTCGGTTTCGGGACGCGGGATCAGCGCGCCCTTTTCGCATATAAACTCGCGCGAATAAAAGCTCGCCAAGCCGGTGATATACTCGATCGGCTCGCCTTTTGCGCGTCTTGCTATCATCGATTCAAACCGCGTCGTATCGACTTGCGTTTGCTCTTTGACGACAAGATCGACTCTGCTTAATTTGGTTGCATGGCAGAGTAGAATTTGCGCTTCGTAACGCGGGCGATCACACACATTTTTTAGTTGCGCCGCGCCAAAATCAAGAGCGTTTTTTATAGATCGCACGGTATCCTTTCACAAATAAACGGAGCAATTATGGCAAAAAACGCGGCTGTGCTATTCGATCTCGACGGTACGTTAATCGATTCCGCCGAGGCGATCGTAGAAAGTTTTGGCGCGGCGTTTGCGCATTTTGGCGAAGCGCCGCCCGATATGAGGGCGATTACCAAGGCGATCGGTCGTCCTCTGCAAGCAATGTTTGCCGCGTTTGGCGTTAGCGAGGCGCAAATTCAAAGCTATGTCGAGCGCTACAAAGAGCGCTATCGCGAGATCTGTCTGGAAAAAACCTCGCTTCTTACAGGCGCTAAAGAGGCTTTGGCGCTACTGAAGCCGCTAACTAAAATCGGCGTGGTCACCACGAAAACGACAAGTTTTTCTAAAGAGATTTTGACGCATTTGGGCGCGGCGCAATATATCGACGCGATCGTGGGTTTCGAGGAGGTAAAAAATCCCAAACCGCACCCGGAGCCTATACTGCTCGCGCTAAAACGATTGCGGGTTTCGCGCCGCATCATTGCGGGCGACTTGGAAAAAAGCGAAATTTTTATGGTCGGCGACACGCCGATCGACATAAACGCGGCGCTTAACGCAAACGTAACTCCGATCGGACTGCTGTGCGGTTACGCTGAAAAAGAAGATTTTGCGCCGTTTAACTGCGCGGTATATGAAAACGCGCTTGAGGCGGCTAAAGCGATAGCGGTAGTTTTAGCGTAAGTTGTAAGGTTTTGCGGATATTCGGCCCGCCATTCGAGCGTCTTGGCTTTTGACGGCGGCGCTAGACCTTTTGCTCGCCGTTCCAACGCCTGTAGAGATTGTTTTCTATTCCAAGCAGATCGAACCATCTGCCAATAATAAAGCGCTCCAAATCGTCGATTGTCCGTCGATCGGCGTAATAGCCCAAAACGGGCGGCGCAATATTCGCTCCAAGCCGCGAAAGTTTCAGCATATTCTCGAGCGCGATCGGATCAAAGGGCGTTTCGCGGGGCGCGATCGCGAGTTTGCGGCGCTCCTTGATCATAACTGCCGCCGATCGCGTTATAAGATTGTCCGCTATGCCGCACGCGATTTTGGCGAGAGTATTCATGCTGCACGGAGCGATCAGCATCGCCTCCGCGCCAAACGAGCCGCTCGCGATCGGCGCGGATATATCGCGGTTTTGAAAGCCTTCCTCTTGTCGTAAAACGATCTTGGCGCTTTCGCTTACCACAAGATATTTTTGATGATTTTCGGGTATCAGTCCGTAAGCTTTTAGCCCCAAACTCGCCGCGCTTGCGCCGCTGATTGCAACGATAATTTTCACTCTATCCTCGCTATATCTTTTGAGATAATTCTTGCGGTAAAAACGCGCTTTTCTCGATCTCTTACATTTACCAATTCGCCAATATCCGCGTCTTTTTCCACAGAGCCTATGAATGAAATTTTTACGCCGTTTTTTATCAGCTCTATCGTAATTTGAGAGTTTTTTCTTACGTCGGGAATGATTGCGATCGATCGATCGGTAATAATATCGCCTTTGTTCAGCCTGCTTTTCGCGGCGACTTTTCCAAGTAGCGATCTGTCGATCGGTTTAGCGGAGATAGCCTCAAAAGCCATGATCGTTTCGTCGCAGTTATTTTCGGCGATTATCGTTCCGCGCGCGATCTGTTTGGATGCTTGCAGCGCTCGGATAGTCGCGTCGATTTCAAAGGTAAAAAAAGCGCGTTTGACTTTAGCGTTTTCCGAGCCAAACCATACGGCAAAACTGCCCTTGTTTCGTTTTAGCGCGTTTTGCGAAACGTCCACCTGCGCGATTTGCAGATTATTTGCATCGATAAACGACGCGGGTTTTATTGTTATGTCGTCGATCTCGATCGTTGGATAGGCTTCGATAAATCGGTTCGTCAGCGCGTCTATAATTGGCTTTGGATCGAAGTCGGCGAAGTTATGAAAGGTTATAACGGGATAGCGCGAATCGATAGTTATATTATGTTCGCCAAATATTCGTTTCAGTTTGTTAAGCGGCAGTTGAATGGAGCTTTTGGAGTCGAATCTATCGATCGCAAAGTCAAGCTCTTGCTTGATTGTAACGATATGCGAAGCCAATATGGTATTGTCGTTAATTAAGTAGCTGTCCTCCAATATACGCGTATTTGCAAATAACAAACAATTAAACGCGAGAATAATCTGTAAAATCCTCATTGATCCGTTTCGCTCCTCTTCGCTCCTCAAGTCTAATCGCCTTTAACGCGCCGATCGTTAAACCGAACGCGCTTATTTTAGCGGTTATTATACCCCGCTTAAGCGATCCGCTCGCGTTTGCCCTGCCAAAGCGGGCGCGAAGGCGGCTTGCTTCGCGGCGGCGAATTCGGTTTATATGTTTTTGCTATAATCGCGCCCAGCCAAATGCCGAGGTGGTGGAACTGGTAGACGCACCGGACTCAAAATCCGGCGCCGCAAGGCGTGGGGGTTCGATTCCCCCTCTCGGCACCAACCGCGATTAAAAGTCGGTCGCTTCGTTTTTCTTAATTGTACATAGCTTGTTTTACCGCAAAAAAACGAAATCTCGAAATTGCTGAGCGCGCCAAACGCCTAGTCTGCTAAACCCCCCAAATCCGTTGCGTAAAAGCATAACTATTTGGGAAAAACGATAATGCATGATGAAATAAGACTGGCCGGTAAACTTTCGGGCGATACATATAAAAATAGTAGCGGCAAGTTAGTTCCATTTTGACTCACAAGGCAGATGATGGCAAACTTTACCGCGCTACAATCGTCAGAAGCCGAATTATTCCAAAGCGCTTGCCAAGTTTAATTACAAAACCACTCAATAAGCATGTCATTGTCTTGAATAATAGTAAATTGCGGAACAGAACCATTGCGATAATCAATACAAATATGACCCTCTGATGTTTTGCGCTGATAATTTGGTGTTTGCCCATTGCCAGATTCTAAATTATTATCGCCATCGCAATAATCGGCACTTGAATATCTTGAATCAACATCTCTGTTGTCGTCTGAATTATTTTTCTTTTCAGAGATAATGTTAAGACAACGAGTCTTTTTCTTATTCATTGCATCAAATAACTCAATGCTAAAAGCAGATCTCAGGCCGTGATGCGGAGCCACCAAAATACAGACCCTATGCTTTAACAGTATATTTTTTAGTGATCCATTTGACGCACTGCCATGACCGTCTGCATCGTGGTAGTCATTTTTTAGAATATGTTTTAACCCCTCTTTTTGCAAATCGCCAGGCAATAATGTTGTGTGCCCGTTTATTCTATACACAGTTAATAAACTTATGTTATTGGCATAACTTTCGCTTAATAATTCAGAAGTATCACCAACGACTTTTGGCGGTATCCAATAAATATATTGCTGAGCGCTTGAACCAATACCCATTGACGACTGTAAAGGGAGATTCCTGCCGTCCCACATTTTGATCAGTGTTTTAACTGATTCATCGCTCATATCAATACCCGTCAAATCCCAATCAATTTTTTCATTCTCTGATTGACCATCTTTGTCATTCGGACAAGTTAGCAGGTTTGCCTGGAAGTTTTTGTTAAAATCTTGGATTGCTGAAATATGGTCTTTATGTGGGTGGCTGATTATGAGTTGATCAACTGTATATTTTCCGTTATTTTTAGCACAATTTCTTTTATCAAATAATGGTTCAAGAAAGTCAGTGACAGGGTTAAAGTTAGCACTTTTGCCTAAATCGTTTAGAATTATTTTGTCGTCCGTTTCTGTATAGACAGACAATGCACAACCAACATTAAAAATAACTTGTTTATTTTGTGCCATAATTATTCACCTTTACTCTATTAAAAATATATCTGACTTGTTTTTTATAAGAAGCTAAAAATACTATTGTAATAATTAGTTGAATCACCAAGAAAGTAACGAGATGACTATTTTGAAACGGACTAAGGCAATAGCGATAAATCGTAATACCAATTGCGAACACTGAAACCACAAAAACTGTCCTATACATATTGGCAACTTCAAGTAAAATCTCAATTTTACTGTCAGTTTTTGACGCCAATATAAAATCGTTGTAGTCAGAGAATGAGATAAACTTTATTTTGATTAGGATTGGTTCAATAATAATTGATCCAATCCTTGAAAAAAACAGCCCAATAAGATAACTAGTTACCACGACTACAAACATATTTATTTCATCAAAGATATTTGTAGAAAAAAGATAATCGTAGAAAATTACAAAGACCAACCCTGGCAATAGGTTATTGAAGATGTCATAACTGGATAGTTTGTCGAAAATCTTTTCCATATTTCCATTATATCACAAAGTGCTCGCGTTTTCAATCAGTTATTTCCATAACGGTCATGCTATTTCCATCTGTTGCCACCACAGCTCCACCGTGAGTTATTGCCGCTTTTGTTTCGGCAGGTCGGAGTCGGGACGACCCGCCGAAAGCCAAAAACAACGCCGCTTGTGGCGTTATTGCACGCCTTCTTTTGTGTTGGTGTGAGGGCAACAACAGCGGGAAAATTCAAAAGTTGTTTTCTGTTTGATCGGGTCATTCTCGATCAAGATTAGGTTAGAAAACAGCTTTTGGATTTCCCGTTTTGGTTGCCGCCGCAGAAACGTTGGAGCTAATTAGCGCTTTTGCGCCGGTTATCTTCTTTGCATAACATCTGGCAGTTTTCAATAGTAGTTTCGCCGCCTTGCGACCACGGCGTAATATGGTCGGCTTCCATTTCGCCTATTTCAAAGCGTTTCTTGCAAATTGTACAAACGCCTTCTTGTCGCGCATAGGTCTCTTGTTTCTGTTTGTCCGAAAAAGTCCGCAAATTCAGGTATTTTTCATCTCGCGTCAGAATATATTCATAAATGCCCGATTTTTTCGCCACTTCTTCGTCGGCTATTAGCCGAGCGATCTCTTTTTCTATATTGTTAGTATCGTATTTTGTGTCTTTGTAGGTATTGTAAAGCCTGCCCCAGTTAATGCCCTTCATCAACTTTTTGCGGGCGCCGTCTTGATTTGTAAAAGTTAGCTTTAACCAGTTTATGACATTCTGAAAATATGTCCAAATCTCGTTAGCGTTTTGCTCATGTTGATGTTCCGCCATATACATCTCGATCTCGCCGTTATTTATCCAGCTAATCGCTTTTTCTAAAATTTCCTGTCGAATCGACGAACCAATAACATAATCTTTGGCAAGATTATAGGCGGGGCAGTTGGTTTTACTAAAAATTGATTTGGCGTTAGTCAGCCATTCGCCCGTATAAATAGCGTTGCGTAATTCTTGGTCGGTTAATTTCATTCCCGCAATGTTGATAATCTTAAACCAGTCCAGCTTTTCTTTGTCAGTCCCTTCGCAAAAATAAATCATCAATTCATAATCTAAAATACGGCTCTGCTCTTCCTTGG
This sequence comes from Helicobacteraceae bacterium, assembly GCA_031268655.1. GTDB lineage: Bacteria > Campylobacterota > Campylobacteria > Campylobacterales > SZUA-545 > JAIRNH01. The sequence goes on from JAIRWX010000045.1 coordinate 16,335, forward strand.
TTAAATTATGAAAATATTGGTAATTCAACGAGAAATCGCCTTTGATGTATTGGCAAAAAGAAATTGTGCGCTGTTGTCCGTCCAACACTTCAAAGGTATTATCTTCGTTTTTCACCCAATACATCACGTTGAGCGGAAAACCGCGGCATATTGTGTCTATTACGGCATCGCGTTTTTTATTGTCATAGACAAACTCGCGCTGGTATTTCGGGCGTATGTTTAATTTGCCGTTAAAGCCTATGACGCCCTCTTCTTGATTGTCAAGATAGTTTTCCGCGACTTCGCGTACCTTAATATTTTTTAACTCAATTTTCATAATTCACTCCTATTCTTTTAATTAAAATCCTTGCGTAAAGTATTTGTAAAAACCCGTCTGCGTTATCTGCTGTATAGTAAGTGTTATCTGGCTTGTTCTTGAAAAGTAAAGTTGCGCGCGTATTCGCTTTGCTGCCATTAGACAAAGAACCGTCCTTGTTAATTTGGATTGGATTTTCATATCGTTTAATTGGCATTGCTTCAAATTCGTGTCTTCCTGATGTTAGACCCATAATCTCAAACTCGTTTGATAAACAATCTGGCGTACTTTCTTTCTCCGCAGATATACGGCCTGCCAGCTTTATATTCGGTACATATTCCGTCTGGTTCAATAACCCCCGTTTGCCCGACGATAGCGTATGAGTATGCGCAAGCGCGGTCGTATCCTCTTCTCTCTCTCTCTCTCTCTCTCTCTCTCTCTCTCTCTCTCTCTCTCTCTCGGAGGCGGGCGCGTAGGTCAGATCTTTGTCGTCGCCGCCTTTTCTAAATTTAATAATGTCAATACCGCAATTGGGTACATATTTATCCAGAAAAGTGATCGGTACGCCCATTACGCCGTCATAATCTTTGGGTATCTCGGTCAGTTTACTTACTTCGATAGCGTCATAATTATCGTATTTCGGGTATAAGCCGCGTTTTAGCCCTTCTTCGTAAGTTAGATATGGCACAATCGGATTTTCAGCTTTATCAACAAACAAGTTTGTAAACCAGCCAACATTGCCAAACTGCTTAATTGTGCCATCAGGCTGTAAAAATTTTTTGACATTGGTATAGCCGAGCCACAATTTATTATCTTTAATCAGCTTAAAAATCTCTTTATAGGTAATGGCGTTTTTATTGCCAATAATCAGAAATTTCTTGCCATACTTGATCAACTGCGCCGCATACTCTCTAAATAGCGAAAACGGCGGATTGGTAATCACAATATCGGCTTTGTTTAATAATTCAACACATTCAGGACTGCGGAAGTCGCCTTTCTCTTTAAGTGGCGCGACAGAGTTCTTATCGTTTTTCAATAAATACTCCACGTCAAAAAGGTCGATCACGCCGTCGTTATTGCCGTCTGGCACTTTGTTGATCTCTATTTTGAACGGTTGCTTGCCGTCGGGCTTCAAGCCTTCCATTTCAACCGATGAAAGCAGCGTTCCCGCAATCGACGACTTATCGTAGCTGGTAGCGATTAATTTTCTAAGTCCGAGATGATTGAAATTGATGGCGAAGTATTTGAAAAAATTGCTTTCATACGGATCGTCGCAATTACAAAAAATCGCCTTGCCGCGAAGCTGGCTCTGATAACGCTTAAGTTCATTCTCAATATCGGCGAGCTGCGTGTAAAACTCGTCATTTTTTTGTTGCTTCGCGTTATGTAGCGATATATTTGCCATATTGCAACCTCTGTTTTGGGTCGTTGGGCTATCGACAAAGTCCTTTGTAAAGCCAGCGCAACGCCCGCCTAACAACTTGGTTTTCTGTTGTTAAATTGCGATCAAACATTTTTATTATAGCATATTTAGGTTTCAGCTTTATGCTATTATTGTCGCAATTCAAACGGACGAGGCGGCAAAATGTTGAAAACTCTCAAACTTGGACGTAGCGATCTGATCGTTACAAATCTGTGCCTTGGAACAATGACTTTCGGCTCGCAAACCGACGAAGCCGACGCGCATAGCCAGCTTGATTACGCGACGCAAAACGGCGTGAATTTTATCGACGCGGCGGAGATGTACCCTACGCCGCCCAACGAGCAAACCCGTAACGAAACCGAAAGAATCATAGGGCGGTGGCTTAAGAACAAACGGCGCGATTCGGTGGCGCTGGCGAGCAAGATCGCCGGCGCGGGGCGGGGCATGGAATATCTGCGCGGCGGCAAAACCTTGCGCGTAAATCGAGAGCAGATCCGCGAGGCTATTGAGGGGTCGCTTAAAAGGCTGCAGACCGACTATATCGATCTCTATCAGATTCATTGGCCCGATCGCAATCAGGCGATATTCGGCGAATGGCGTTTTGATCCCTCCAAAGAACGCGAAACGACCCCGATCGAGGAGCAGTTAGAGGCGCTTGGAGAGCTTATCAAAGAGGGCAAAATCAGGGCGATCGGCGTGTCAAACGAGCATCCGTGGGGCATTATGGAGTTTACGCGAATCGCCAAATCGCTCAATCTGCCCTATATCGCTTCGACGCAAAACGCCTACAATTTACTCAATCGCAGGTTTGAATACGGACTGGACGAGGTTTGCTGGCGCGAGTCGGTCGGACTGTTAGCCTATTCGCCGCTCGCGTTTGGGCATTTGACAGCGAAATATCTTGACGATCCGCAAGCTAAAGGGCGCGTAAACATATACGCCGACATAAATCACGGAGCGCGATACGAAAAGCCCGGAGTTATAAAAGCGGTGAAAGCCTACGCCGATCTGGCGCGTACAAACGGAATAACGCCGACAAGATTGGCGCTGTTTTTTGTCGTCAGCCGTCCGTTTGTCTCGTCCTCCATCTTGGGCGCGTCTAATCTCGCGCAACTGAAAGAGGATATTGCCGCCGCGACGCAACCAATAGAAGAGGATTTAGCAAAACGGCTTTTGACAGAAATCGATCAGATTCATCTGACCCATTCTAATCCCGCGCCGTAAGCGTTTTTGCGCCGAAGGCAGCCGACGTTGCGAGCCGCGCAAACGCGGCGGCAAACCCGTCGCAAGCCCCGCGCAACTTAACGTCCTCTTGTTGCGTGGCGATTTGCCGCGCCAGCTTTACGGTCCGCCTTCAAACGCTAATCTGTAATTAGGGCGACTAATATTTAATTTGTTTACAGCATTAGGAGTATACTTATCCGCACAGATGCTTCCCTGCAATTTTATTTTAGGGTGGTGTAAAATGCGTAAATTAAAAAAATGTTGCGGCTTATTGAGAGTTGCCGTTATAGCGTCTATGTTAGCGGTTTTCATCATTCCATTGTCTTGCGGGCAATCCTCAGAGCAGCCTTTAAACGCTTTTACGGCGACCGTCATAGATTCTGATCCTGTTGATGAATATACTTTTGAGCGTGAGGAGTTCATAGAGACTTCGGTTTCTTACATGGATTATCTTACGCCGCCAACGCCCTATCCTTCACCAATGCCAGATACCTATGAGCAGTTCTTTAATTTCCGTTTGGAAAATTTCTCCCCCAAGACTGAGCCGCTTATGGAAGAAAGGTTTGGCAAGCGTTTGGGTATAAAAAAAAAGAGCCTATGGGTTTATCCATCCTACAACTCTTTCGCGATAGGTTTCGCCGCCAACCCGCCGGTCATATCCGCCATAGAATACGGCGAAACGGATTCCTATGGCAATAGCGCCCCCATTTCCGAATCTTATTTTTATAACCATCTGCATTACCTAAAAAATCTAAAGGAAGCAACCATCTATCATTACCGCATAATTATCCAAGATGAGGACGGCAATGCTATAGCGACGCCTGATAGAACCTTTACCACCAAAACCTTCGGGGCTGAAACTAAACTTTATCAAACGGATTTTACTCATACCGATGATAAAGGCGTAAGCGGATCAGGGCTCTGGATCAGAGCCTCCGGCGTTTATGTTCTTATGGAAGATATCGCCTCAGAGGGACTCGGCGTTAATGTCAAGGCAGATGACGTCACCATAGACCTAAACGGTCACACTTTAATATATGATAACGGGAACAATGCGTTAAACGACACATCCGATGGCGACTATAACGAACATGGTTCATGGGGTATCCGCGCGGGGCTTTGGAATTTCAGAAGCGCTAATATCTATAACGGCGTCATAAAGCAGGGCGAAAAAGGTTCCCCCGGTAGGGCTCCGCTCTATCTGGTCACTATGGCGAATTATAATGAGTATAACCAAAAAAATGAGATCGCCGGTCTAACTGTTGACTATTATAGCGACAG
>JAIRWX010000052.1 GCA_031268655.1 Helicobacteraceae bacterium
TTTGAGAAAAAGTTCGGCGCTGATTTCTATGCGGAGGAAGACAAGTATGATTTTGAGCGTAAACCTTATCCCAAGATTGAATTTGAATGGGACGAGGATGATGAAAAATCTATACGAAAGGTTTGCCCGAAGACATTTGACCGCTGGTGGAACAATGACAGATTTTGACGCTGAAGTCAAAGAGCGCTTGCGCGACTAACGCCAAGCGCGAAATCGCGTCAAATTTGCAAAGGAAATTCAATGAACAAGACAATCAAGATTCTGCTTGCCGTTTGCGCGGCGGCGGTTTTTGCCATTGCGGCGGTTTCTATCTTTGGCGCAAACGCCGAGGCGGAAAAAGCGCATACAAGCGGGCTAGCCGCGGCGGATCAAGGCGCTTACCAAAAAGCGATTGCCGACTTTACGCGGGCGATCGAACTTGATCCGAACTTAGCTAGCGCTTACAACAACCGCGGAGTCGCTTACGACGATCTTGGCGATCACGGCAAAGCGATCGCCGATTACAGTCAAGCGATCAAACTTGATCCGAGCTACGCGACCGCTTACAATAATCGCGGAAACGCTTACGCGGCGCTTGACGATTACAACAAAGCAATCGCCGATTATACGCAGGCGAACAAACTCGATCCAAACGACGCGGACGCATACTACAATCGCGGAGTCGCTTACTACGAGCTTGGCGATTACAAAAAAGCGATCAACGATTACATGCAGGCGATCAAACTTAATCCGAACAACGCATACGCTTACAATAATCGCGGATACGCTTACTATAATCTTGGCGATCACGACAAAGCGATCGCCGATTACAATCAAGCGATCAAACTCGATCCGAGCTACGCGAACGCGTACAACAGCCGTGGACTCGCTTATAGGAAGCTTGGCGATCACGACAAGGCGATCGACGACTACGCGCAAGCGATCAAACTTGATCCAAAATATGCGACGGCTTACAATAATCGCGGAATCGTTTACGGAGCGCTTGGCGATCTTCAAAACGCGACAAAAGACGCTCGCAAGGCGTGCGAATTAGGTAATTGCGCTCTATTGCAATATATGGAAAAAAATAAACTTTTGCGCGACTAACAAAAGAGGATCGCGGCGCTTGCGATTCGCTTTTCAAAGCGATAAACGCCAAAGAGCGTTTTTAGATTTTGCCCGCGCATTGCGGCGAATCGAGCGCTTTTGCTGCGCAAAAATTTTGGTCGGCATTTTTTAAGTCTTGCTTAATACAAGCGAGACGATCGCCGATTACGATCAAGCGATCAGCTCGATCCTGATACGATAATGTATCTCATAATAAAAAGGTAAACGCATGTTACAGATTGACGACTTGGCAGAGCTTTGTTCGCCCCCCCCCCCCCCAAGAAGCGGGCGTGCATATTGCATAAACTAGCGCCCCTCGTAGCTTCGGCGGCGCTTCTTATTTCGTCGACGTACGCCGACGAAGCGGATCGTAACGACTCCGCCCCTCCCGTATCGTTCGAGCCGATCGTGATAACCGCGCCCGCGATGAATAAGCCGCTCGAGGTTAGTTTCAACCCCAAAGCGGCGCAGCAGCCTCTGCCCGCAAACGACGGCGCGAGTATTCTCAAAAGCATTCCGGGCGTAAGCGTAATTCGCAAAGGCGGTACGGACGGCGATCCCGTCTTTCGCGGTATGGCGGCTTCGCGGCTGAATATACTCTTTGACGACGAGCAGATTTTAGGCGGCTGCGGCGGCAGAATGGATCCGCCTACGGCGTATATTTTTCCCGACTCGTTTGATCGCGTTACCTTGATAAAAGGTCCGCAAAGCGTCCGTTACGGACACGGATCGTCGGCGGGAACGGTTCTTTTCGAGCGCGCGCCGACTTACTTTTTGCAAGCCGGCGGCGAAGCGAGCGCCTCCATTATGGCGGCGAGTTTTAACCGTCTTGATTATTTTCTAGACGCAAAAGCGGGGACGAACTTGGGCTATGCAAGGGGGATCGTTACGTATGCCAAATCGGACGATTACAAAGACGGCGGCGGCAAAAACGTCCATTCCAAATACGAGCGGCAAAGCGCCAGCGCTATTGTAGGTTTCACGCCCGATCCAAATACGCGCATAGAGCTTTCGACGGTAAAAAGCGACGCGATCGCCGCCTACGCCGATCGCGGTATGGACGGATCGCTTTTTAAGCGCGAAAACTACGCGCTGAAGTTTGAAAAAGAGGCGATTGGATCGACGCTTGATAAGCTGGAGGCGAACGCCTATTACAACTATATCGATCACGTGATGGACAACTATACTTTGCGCGACGGCGCGGCTATGGATATGGCGAGCAATCCCGATCGCAAGACGATAGGCGGGAGGATTACCGCTACTTTGCTTCCAAGCGACAGCCTCAAAGCGGTGATCGGCGCGGATGCGCAATACAATAGGCATACGGCGCGATCGTCGATGGCTGATATGATGGGCAGAGGCGGGCGCGACTACGCCGAAAAGACGCGCAACGAGGATTTCTATTTCAGTCAATACGGGGTTTTCTCCGAGCTTGCTTGGAACGTTTCCGACGAAAATAGCCTGGTCTTCGGCTTGCGAGGCGATCTGTGGAAAGCGCGAGACAGCCGCGTAAATTCCCTGAAAAATCCCGATGGAGACGCTGATCGGAGCAAAGCGCTGACAAGCGCTTTTGCGCGATACGAGCGCGATTTCGGCGACGGATCGTTTTATATCGGGCTGGGTTATACGGAGCGCGCGCCCGATTTCTGGGAGGTAAACAAAGAGGGCGCGGGAGAGACCAACGCGACCAGCCAATACGTTTTCAAGTCGATCGAACCTGAGAAAACGGCGCAATTAGACATAGGAGCTATGGCAAAACTTGGCGATCTGGAAGGTTTTGTCTCGGCGTTTTACGGCAAGATTGACGACTATATTTTGATCCAAACTAACTACCGCAAGCCTACGCGGGGCGCTTTAACGATCGCGCGCAATATCGACGCGACGACTTACGGCGGCGAGGCGGGACTGGCTTATCGATTTTTTGACGATTTTAAGGCGACCGCGAGCCTAGCTTATACTCGCGGCGAAAACGATACGGATAGCCGCGCGCTGGGGCAGATACCGCCGTTTGAAAGCCGCTTTATTCTTGATTGGGATAACGGCTCGTGGACGTTCGGAGCGCTGGCGCGGTTTGTCGCTTCGCAAAACCGTTACGCGCCGAACGAGGGCAATATCGTCGGGCAGGATTTGGGCAAGGGCGAGTCTTTTAACGTCTTTTCGATCAACGGCGGCTATCGCTGGGGCAAAGCGGCAAGTTTGCTTTTCGGCGTAGATAACCTGCTTGACAAGACCTACGCGGAGTTTATAAGCAAAAGCGGCGCCTCCGTTCAAGGTTACGATCAAACTATCCGCGTCAACGAGCCGGGGCGCGTAGTTTGGGCGCAAGCGCGATTTTCTTTTTAGCGATCTAGGCTTCCGCGCCGCGCTAAAATAAAACTTGGCTTTAAGCGGGAACGATCGCGACGCGGATCGCGATCGCCGATTCGCCGTCTTGCCGACGCTTTGCGCGAACATATCGCCCGTTTCAAGCGCCGTTGGGTAAGATCGCGGCTTCATTTCACAACGCTGGCGGTTTATGTCTCAATCTCCTATTATTCTAAGCGTTAAAGGCGGCGTGTGCGCTCCGCGGGGATTTTACGCCGACGGGCTAAATTGCGGGCTTCGCAAAGGCGAACGGGAAGATCTAGCGTTTATCCGATCGGAAAACCCGTGCGAGGCGGCGGCGCTTTTCACCTCCAACCGATTCGCGGCGGCGCCGCTGATCCACGCCAAAGAACGTATCGATCGCAAGGTTCAGGCGGCGGTGATCAACGCCAAAAATGCAAACGCGCTGACGGGCGAGGCGGGCTTGAACGCGGTCAAAGAGCTAGTAAAGCTGATTCCGTTTGAAAATCCGCTTATGAGTTCCACAGGCGTAATCGGACAGCCCTTTCCCGTCGAGAAGATCGCCGACGGCGTTAAACGTTTCAATTGGAACGCGAAAAACCCCGACGCGGCGGCGCGCGCGATTATGACCACCGATCGCTGGGATAAACAGATCGCGTTCGAGGTTCAGACCGAAAACGGGACTTTCTCAATCGGCGCGATGTGCAAAGGCGCGGGTATGATCGCGCCGCAGCTTGCGACGACGCTCTGTTTCGTAACGACCGACGCGGCGCTTAATAAAACGCAGCTTAAGGCGCATCTTGACAGATGCGTCGAGACAAGTTTCAACGCGATCAGCGTCGACGGCGATATGTCCACCAACGATACGATTTTGATCTTAGCCAACGGCTTAAGCGGCGCATACGAGCCGACGGCGTTTGAATGGACGCTTGAGAAAATCTTGCGTCATCTGGCGTTGGAAGTCGTCAAAGACGGAGAGGGAGCGAGCAAGATCGCCGCTTTTGAGGTTAAAGGCGCGGCAAACGGCTTTGAGGCGAAAAAAGTCGCCAAAGCGCTCGCCGAATCCCTGCTTATCAAAACCGCTCTTTTTGGATGCGATCCAAATTGGGGGCGCATAGCCAGTACAATCGGCGCGGCGCAAATCGAATGCGATCCCTCGCGGCTGGTTATCTCGATCGGCGATATTGTCGTTTATGATCGCGGCGCGAACAAGATGGACGCTTTGGTCGAGGAGAAAGCCGCCGCCGTTTTACGAACAGACAGCTTCAAAATCGCCTGCGATCTGGGCGCGGGAGAGGCGAGTTTCACCGCCTACGGCTGCGATCTGGGCTATGAATACGTGAAGATTAACGCCGATTATCGCACCTGAAGCGCCGCTGGGTTAAAATTACAAAAAAACAAACAAGTCGGAGGATCAATGCTACACGAATACCGCGACGAGATCGCGCATCTTAAACAGACCAACGCCCATTTTGCCAAAATTTTTGAACGCCACAACGAGCTTGACGACAAAATTGCGGCGGTCGACGCGGGACGCGAACATCTTGATCAGCTCGATCTTGAAAAATTGAAAAAAGAAAAACTTCGTCTCAAAGACGAGGCTTACGCGATCGTTATCGAATACAAAAAGGAGCGCGCCGTCGGCTAACCTTCTACGGCCGCCAAAACGCGCCGAAGTTGGCGCGGCGATTGGCGTTCAAGAGCGCGGCGGCAAACGAGGCGCGGTTTTCGCCGCGAAATGAAAATTGTCGGCGGTTGGTCCGCGAAAAATTATCGCGCCAACGATATCTTAGCGTCCTAACCATATAATTCGCAAATCAAATTCTCAAGGCGCAATATGAAAATCACCGTGATTCAAGGTCCGAATATCAATATGATCGGGGTACGCGAGCGATCGCTATACGGCGCGATGACGATGGACGCGCTCCACAACGAGATGCGCAAAGTCGCGGAACAAAACGGCGCGCAAATCGAGTTCTATCAGAGCAATCTGGAAGGCGAAATTGTCGATCGCATTCAAGAGTGTTACGGCGAAACGGACGCGATTATACTCAATCCAGCCGCTTATACGCATACCTCAATCGCTATTCGAGACGCGATCAGCGCCGTGTCGATTCCCGTCGTCGAGGCGCATATCACCAATATCGCCAGACGCGAGGAGTTTAGAAAATATTCGTTTATTTCCCCCGTGGCGGCGGGAGTAATCTCCGGCTTCGGACCCTTTGGCTACCACCTCGCTCTGCTTGCCGCGATACAGATCGCCAAAGAGATCGAGGCGCAAAAAGCGATCGCCGACCAAACCAAAGCGTAGCGGACGCTTGGCTTAAGGCGAGTATTCGCCGCTCAGATTAACGCTTGCAAAAAAAAGGATTATGTATATGGTTAGAACAATCGGCGTTACGCAACGTTACGGCTCGCGCGTTTTGTTTGAAAACGTCAATCTATCATTCGATAAAGGCAAACGTTACGGACTGATCGGCGCGAACGGCGCGGGCAAAACGACGTTTCTGAAGATTCTAACGGGGCAGATCGAGCCTAGTTCGGGCAACGTCGCTATCGATTCCGACGCGCGCGCGGGCGTTTTGGACCAAAATCAGTTCGCGTATGAAAACTTCACGCTGTTTGATACGGTCTTGATGGGCAACAAACGACTATACGACGCGCTTAAAGAGAAGGAGAAGCTCTACGCCGAAGGCGACTTTGACGACGAAAAGACGAACAATCGCCTAGCCGAACTTGAAATAATCGCCGCCGAAGAGGATCCGACATACGAAACCGACACGCGGGTAGCGAAAATTTTAGACGAGCTCGGTTTTGACGAGTTGGCGCGGCAAAAAAAGATGAGCAAAATCACAAGCGCCGAAAAGTTCAAAGTCCTCTTAGCAAAAGTTCTCTTTCCAAATCCCGACGCGCTGTTTTTAGACGAGCCGACAAACAACCTTGATCTTCCGACTATCGCGTGGCTTGAAGATCGGCTGATTCGCCACGGGGGAACGCTGATCGTCGTTTCGCACGATCGCCACTTTCTAAACGCCGTTTGCACCAATATGCTTGATGTAGATTATAAAACAATCCGCGAGTTTGCGGGCAATTATGACGATTGGTATATCGCGGCTACTATGCTGGCGCGCAAAACGGAGCTGGAGCGCGAAAAAAAGTTGAAAGAGAAGGCGGAGCTGGAGAAGTTTATCGCCCGTTTCAGCGCCAACGCCTCTAAAGCTCGACAGGCGACAAGTCGTCAAAAACAACTTGAAAAACTTGATATAGAGGCGATCAAGCCGTCGTCGCGTCGCGATCCAAGCATCGTTTTCAAGCCCAACCGCAAAATTGGCAACGAGGCTTTGAAGGTTGAGAATTTGACCAAAAGCTATGGATCGCGCAAAATTTTTGAAAACCTGAATTTTATTTTCGAACCAAGCGACAAAGTCGCGCTGATCGGCGCGAACGGCGTTGGCAAAACGACTTTTTGCAGAATACTAATGGGCGAGCTTAAAGCGGACAAAGGCTCGGTCAAATGGGGCGAAACGGTGCAAAGCGGTTATTTTCCGCAGGATACTACCGATCGCGTCGGCGGAACGGCGACGCTGTATGAGTGGCTAAGGGCGTTTGATAAAAAAGCCGAGCTTGGGACGATCAGAAATTGTCTTGGGCGAATGCTGTTTAGCGGCGAGGAGCAGGAAAAAAGCGTTTCTAGCGCCAGCGGCGGCGAAAAGCACAGAATGGCGCTCTCCAAGCTGATGCTCGAGGGCGGCAACTTTCTAGTACTCGACGAACCGACAAATCATCTGGATCTCGAGGCGATCGTGGCGCTTGGCGAGGCGCTGTATCAGTTTGAGGGCGCGGTTATATGCGTCGCGCACGATCGCGAGCTGATCGACGCTTTCGCAAATCGCGTGATAGCTTTTGGCGAAAACGGGAGCGTTATCGATTTCAAGGGCAGTTACGAAGAGTTTCAGGCGCGATCGGCTAGGTAACGCCCGCGGATCCTCTCAAACGCCGATCGTTTAGCGCTTGGGTTTTCGCCGTTGATCGCGTCGCAGTTTTACTTTTGCCCGCAGGTTGCGGCGAGAGCGGCGACTTATCGACCGCAGAATCGCTTGTTGTCGATCCGCTTTCTAAGCCCCTGCAAACCGCGCGTCGGTTTTCGCGGCGCTAGCGGAAAACCCTAACGGAATAAAAAAAGGCGCGCCGAACGCTAAAGCCGTTTGCGCGATCGGCGGAAAAGCGCCGCGCTTAGATCGGCTTGCCGCATAGCCCGTCGCGGATTATTGCGGCGACGCAAGATAAAAGCGATCAAATCAGAGCTGCGCGGACGGTAATTAGCCGTTGCGTTTTTTAACGATCCCTTCGGCGACGTTGCTGGGAACTTCTTCGTAATGCGCAAACTCCATAGAGTATGTTCCGCGCCCTTGCGTCATAGAGCGCAGATCGGTCGCGTAGCCAAACATCTCCGAAAGCGGCGACATAGCGGTAACCTTTTTCACTCCGATCACGTCGTCCATAGCCTGAATCTGTCCGCGTCTGCGGTTGAGATCGCCGATCACGTCGCCCATATACTCCTCGGGCGTTTCAACCTCGACCTTCATAATCGGCTCCAGCAGACAAAGCCCCGCTTTACGCGCGCCCTCTTTGAACGCCATTGACGCGGCGAGTTTGAACGCCATTTCCGAGCTATCGACTTCGTGATAACTGCCAAAAGTCAGCGCCACCTTCACGTCAACGACGGGATAGCCTGCAAGCACGCCGTTTTTGAGCGTCTCTTCGACGCCCTTATTGACGGCGGGGATATATTCGCGCGGAACTACGCCGCCTTTGATTTCGTCAAAAAATTCGTAGCCTTTGCCCTTTTCGTTTGGCTCGAGGCGCAAAAACACGTGTCCGTATTGACCGCGACCGCCCGATTGCTTGGCGTATTTGTGCTCCTGTTCGACTTTCCTCTTGATCGTTTCGCGATAGGCGACCTGCGGCGCGCCGACTTCGGCTTCGACCTTAAACTCGCGCTTCATACGATCGACGATAATTTCAAGGTGCAGCTCGCCCATACCGCCAATAATCGTCTGCCCCGATTCCTCGTCGGAGCTTACGCGAAAAGATGGATCTTCTTCGGCGAGTTTTTTAAGAGCTATGCTCATCTTCTCCTGATCGGCTTTGGTTTTCGGCTCTACCGCTACGTTGATCACAGGTTCCGGAAAACTCATCTTCTCTAGGATAACGGGCTTATCCGGATCGCATAGCGTGTCGCCGGTCAAGGTGTCTTTCAGCCCCACAATCGCGCCGATGTCGCCCGCGTACAGCTCCTTGATCTCCTCGCGCTTGTTGGCGTGAAGTTTCACCAGCCGTCCCACGCGCTCTTTTTTATCTTTCGTGGAGTTGTAAACATAGCTGCCCGCCTCCAACTTACCGCTATATACCCGCGCGAAAACCAACTGTCCCACAAACGGATCGGTCATAATCTTGAACGCCAGCGCGCTGAAAGGATGCGTTTCGCTGCTAGGCACGCTAACTTCCGCTTCGGTTTTCGGGTCGATGCCTTTAATCTCATGCACCTCAATCGGCGAAGGCAGATAGTCTATAACCGCGTCGAGCATGGTTTGAACGCCCTTGTTCTTAAACGACGATCCGCACAACATCGGAATAAAAGTCATCTCGTGACAGCCTTTTTTGATCGCCGCCGCGATCTCCGCCTCCGCAATCTCCTCGCCTTCGAGGTATTTTTCGGTCAGCGCGTCGTCGATATTTGTAACCGCATCGAGCAGCTTCTCGCGGTATTCGTTCGCCTTCTCTTTGAGCGCGGCGGGAATCTCCTCGAGGTGATACGCCGAGCCTAACGCCGCCTCTTTATCCCAAACGACCGCCTTCATTTTCACAAGGTCGATCACGCCTTCAAAGTTATCCTCCGCGCCGATGGGCAGTTGAATAACCAGCGGTCTTGCTTTCAGGCGATCGACGATCTGCTTTTCGACCTTATAAAAATCCGCGCCGATTCTGTCCATCTTGTTTACGTAAACGATACGCGGCACATGATATTTATTTGCCTGCCGCCAAACGGTTTCCGTCTGCGGCTGAACGCCGCCCACCGCGCAAAACACCACGATCGCGCCGTCCAGCACGCGCATCGATCGCTCGACCTCGATCGTGAAATCGACGTGTCCTGGGGTGTCGATAATGTTGATCTGACAACCGTTCCAGAAACAGCTTACGGCGGCGGCGGTGATGGTGATGCCGCGCTCTTTTTCCTGTTCCATCCAGTCCGTCGTCGTCGCGCCGTCGTGCACTTCGCCGATCTTGTGCTGAACGCCGGTATAGAACAATATCCTCTCCGTCGTCGTCGTTTTGCCCGCGTCGATATGCGCGGCAATGCCGATATTTCTTACCTTCTCCAATGGTGTGTTACGAGCCATATTTTTCCTTGCAGATAGCGCTTTGCGTCGCCTGCGAACGTCCGCCGCGCCCAGATTCGGGCGGGCAGCGAAAGCAAACTTGTTACCAGCGATAGTGCGCGAAGGCTTTATTTGCCTCCGCCATCTTGTGAATATCCTCTTTTTTCTTATACGCCGAGCCGCGATCGTTTGCCGCGTCCACAATCTCTCCCGCGAGGCGGTCGATCATCGTGCGCTCGTTGCGCTTGCGCGCCGCCTCGATCAGCCAGCGAATCGAAAGCGACTGCTGGCGAACGGGGCGAACCTCGACGGGCACTTGATAGGTTGCGCCGCCGACTCTTCGCGATCTGGTTTCGACAAGCGGCTTAACGTTTTCGAGCGCCTTTTCAAACAGCTCGATGCCTTTCGCGCCGCCTCTTTTTTCCGCTACCTCTAGCGAGCGATACATAACCTTTTGCGCGACGCTCTTTTTGCCGTCAAACATCAGAACGTTGATAAACTTGGTGATGACCTTGCTGTTATAGATCGGATCGGGCAGTATCTCTCTAATAGGCGATTTTCTTCTTCTCATCGGGCGCTCGCTTATTTTTTCTTGGCGGCTGGAGCGCCCGCTTTGGGACGTTTCGCGCCGTATTTGGAACGGCTGACCGTTCGTTTCGCCACGCCCGCCGCGTCTAACGCGCCGCGCACAATATGATATTTCACGCCTGGCAGGTCTTTTACGCGCCCGCCGCGCACCAGCACGATCGCGTGCTCTTGCAGGTTATGCCCTTCGCCCATAATGTAGCTGATCACCTCGAATCCGCTCATCAAGCGCACTTTGGCGACTTTTCTAAGCGCCGAGTTGGGCTTTTTGGGCGTGGTGGTATAAACCCGCGTGCAAACGCCGCGCCGCTGCGGACACTCCGCGAGCGCGGGCGATTTGGACTTGAAGGTTATCTTCTTGCGACCCTTGCGAACCAGTTGGTTGATGGTTGGCATATATCTCCTTTTGTTAATCTGGACGTTTTAACGCCCGTAAAGGGTAAAAAAGCCCGCAATTATAGTCAAAATCGCTGAGAGCGCGCTTAAAAGGTAGCTTTCGCCCCGCAACGCGCCGATTTCGGGCGGCGAAGCGCATATCAATTTTGCTAAAGTTGCGCAAGAGATTTATTGTTTTCGCAGGTCGTTTAAGCTATGTTTCAGAAATGTAACGTTACGATCGGTCAAAATTGTCCTGCGCTAAGGGGAGTTTATGGGGCTTGAGGGGGATTGTATGGGGTTTGATCGTTTTGCTGGGTTTGTTACAAAACTTTCTATGGCGCCGAGCCGCTTTTTCGCAAGTCGTTCTATCGTAAGCCGCTTTTTCGCAATCACGAGCCGCTTCTCCGTGATCGTAAGCCGTTCTATCGTAAGCCGCGTTCTCGTTACATTGACGCTGGCTCTGCTCCCTGCTTCGCCCATATTGGCGGACAATAGAATCCCGTTGCCGTTTGACGAGAACTCTTTTATTAATGCTTATTGGAACTCCGACTACGCGTATGTTATAAATATTGTTTCAGTTCCGTCTAATTTGGTCGAGACAAACTACGTATGCCAAAATAATGCCTATTCTTATTGCGCGCCGATTGTTATACAAGAAGACCCAACTTTTCCACTATTTTCGCTTAAAGCTGCTTGTTGCACCAGTGCGCAACAAGTGTATATACTACGTTATGATTTTGACTCGATCAGAGAAGGGAAAAACTTTAACGGCTCCAGTAGCTGTGACTTCGGTGAATACGAAGGAAAAACTGTGATTGGGTCGAAGATAATTAGATACGGCTTTCGTATTCTCAATCCCAACTCTCAATACAGCTATGACAAGTTTATTTGCCCCTATACACAGTATTTATATAATAGTACGTATATAGCAGATCGAGCCGTCGCCCCCCTGAAAAACTACTGCTTTCAAAGCTCCTTCAAAAAACTATTGGAAGAGGAAGCGCCAAAGTTGCTGGGGAATCCAGAACACCGTTTTGTATTAAATCCCGGATATTACTGCGACGGAGGGTGCGAGGAGGGCGAATACTACGACGAGGAAACCAAAACCTGCAAACAGAAAACCACCAGAATATACTATGTAAACGGGATATTAAACAGCGAGGCAGAAGCTAAAGACAGCCTAGACATATTGCAGGCGGCAAAAAGCGATTTTTTGGAAAAAGAATATAAACATGAACGCTTTGAGTTTGATTTGGGCTATAACTACAGCTATAGCGGAGTAAAGGATATTTTAGAGGTCATATACCAGAAGCAACGGGAGCTTAACTACAGATTGGATCTCTCAAGCTACGATATGTTTCTTATGCTGTTTGCTA